>NZ_JBAKHX010000121.1:0-15391 GCF_036906915.1 Micromonospora sp. CPCC 206061 | reverse complement strand
CTGCCCCAAACCAGGTCAGACAGACGGCATTACCCGATCAACGTTCAAAGACGCGGCACTAGTTCCTGGGCCAGAGTCCTACGGGTCCCGTCCGGCGCCTGTACAGGATGGGCGAGCGCGCGATTGTCTGCTGCGAGGCACGAGGCCATCCACCGGTCTAAGGAGTCACCTGGGTCCCAGGTCGCGACCGAGAGCAGTACCGGAACAGGATCGGCAACGGCACGCTGGCGGAGCAGGTCTAGTACGACAGCCCGGGTTCGTTATGTAGATGGCGGGCGATGGGCCGCGGCAGGTTGAGGCTGATCGGTGCGCCTGCGGGCATGGAGACGGCCGCCGGTTGATCATCGATGACTTGTGGAGACAATCGAATATCGTGCGGCGGCCGCTGGGCACAGCGTAGACGCCGCGGGTTGGCTGGCGGAGTTCGACACCGGGTTCGCGGTGGTCGCGGGCCGGTTTGGGCGGGTGGAGCCGCGCCGGCAGGCGCGGTCGTATCTACTCGGCTTGTTGTCTGATGTAGACACTCGTTCGTGTTGGCAGTTGGCCGAGCAGGCCGGCGATAGTTCGCCGTATGCGATGCAGCGGCTGCTCGGGGAGGCGGTGTGGGACGCCGACAAGGTGCGAGACGACGTACGCGGCTATGTGGTCGATGCGCTGGGCGACCCGGGCGGGGTGTTGATCCTGGATGACACCGGTGATCTGAAGAAGGGCCGGTTCACGGTTGGCACGCAAAGGCACTACACCGGCACGGCTGGCCGGATCGAGAACGCGCAGATCGCGGTGTATTTGGCGTATGCCGCGCCGGGCGGTTCGACGCTGATTGACCGGGAGGTGTATCTGCCCAAGGCGTGGACCGACGACACCAACCGGTGCGCCGCCGCCGGTATACCCGACCATGTGCGGTTCGCCACGAAGGTCACCCTGGCTCGGCGGATGCTCGCCCGTGCCCTGGACGCCGGTGTGCCGGCAGCCTGGTGCACGGCGGACGAGTTCTACGGCGGTGACCGGCACCTGCGCCGCGACCTGCAAACCGCCGGTGTCGGCTACGTCCTGGCCGTGGCCAAAGTCATCGGGTCATCGCCCGGCCCGACCAGGGGCCGGTGCGGGCGGACCGGCTCGCCGCCGTACTGCCGAGTCGAGCCTGGAACCGGATCTCCGCAGGCCGGGGCGCCAAGGGTGAGCGGTTCTACGACTGGGCCTGGATCACCATCACCCCACCCGCCGATGAGACCGGCGGGCATCACTGGTTGCTGATCCGGCGGCGGATCAGCGACGGCGAGCTGGCGTTCTACCGCTGCTGGTCGCCGCAACCGATCCCGCTGCGGACGTTGGTGAAGGTGGCTGGAACCCGCTGGAACGTGGAGACCTGCTTCCAGACCGGCAAGAGGATCGGCTTGGACGAGCCGCAGGTGCGCCGCTGGGATTCCTGGTATCGGCACACCACCCTGGTGATGCTCGCCCACGCCATCCTCACCGTCATCGCTGCCCGCGAACGCGACAACCACACCAACCACCAGCAGACGCTGATCGCCTTGACCTTCAACGACGCGCACCACCACCGGCACGACCGGCTGATGGCAGTTCTGCAGCAACGCTGGACTCTGGCGTGGTCAGCAGCAACTGGGTCAAGCGCCGTGATCGTCAAGGGCAACCCACCGAGATCGCGCACCAACAGATACCGGTCGGCCCCAGCGGCGCTCCACAGGCCAACCTCCCACACCATGATCCGGTGCTGCCGCGCGCCATTCCCGCATGACCGCACCCCACCAACGCGCAGTATCGGCGGCATGTCAGTACGCGCCTGCGTATGACGCTCGCGTGGTTGCGCACTTCGCTCAGCGGTTGATTCGGTCCTGGACCCAGGCGAGCATCGCGCTGCTGTAGTCGGAGCTGATGGATTCGAGCGCGTCGGCCCCGCCGGTGGTCGGCAGATGGGTGCAGCCGGCGAGCCGGTGGAGGGTCAGGTCGCTGGTACCGGCGGCGCGCCGCCACACGGCAATGCTGTCCTCGGCGGGAGTCCATTCGTCGGCCTCGCCGTAGAACAGCAGCGTCGGACAGCGCACTTGCGCGATGACCGGCTCTGGGTCGTAGTCCATGTCGTCCCATGTGCCGGAGTAGCCGTACAGGTCACGCGGGACGTAGACGAGTGGGAACCACGGCTGGTCGGCGTGCCGGTCGATGATCGCCTGGGCGGCTTCCCGGTCGATGTGCCCGCGCACGACGCTTTCGAGCGCTTCCCGCAGGCGGGTCAGTCCGGCGAGTTCCGCGTATCCGTAGCCGTGTAGGAGCAGTCGTATTGGAATTCCGTCGGCGAAATTGCCGCAGGTCCGGTTGCCGCCGGTCAGGGTGGGTCAGCAGCCGCGGCGCGGGGCGCCGGGGATGGGCCGTGGTGCCGGCGGCGCCGCCACGCCGCGTTTGAGCACCACCCCCGGCATCGTCCACGCCGCGGACGACCGGCGAGGAGCCGCCGCTCGTTACCATGAGAGGCATCCTGAGTCGTGTGCACCCGGAGGTCCACTCGTGAGCGGACTGGAGACGGCCGCGATCACGTTGGGTGCCGCGGTCGCCAGAACCGCGTGTGGCATGTGGCTTGGTCCCGTGGCTGAGATAGGCAGCAGCATGATCGATCTGGCTGCCCGCAGGCTTACCACGGCACGCGAACAGCGTCAGTTTCGACGGGTGTGGGAGCAGGCCGCAGAGCTGATCGCCGAACAGGTAGAGCCGCTGGTGGAGCGGGAGTTCCGCGAGGTGCCGGAGCATGAGCGGGTGGCCGCGCTGGAGGCCGTCAGGGACACCTTCGACGCGGCCGGCCTGAGCGAGGAGGAGCTGCTACAGCAGGACCTCGACGCGGGATTTCTGGGTCGACTACTCCGGGACACCGACCCGGACCGGGTCGGTCGCGCGGGCTTGTCCGACGGGGGGCGCCGACTCTACGATCTGCTGCTGCACGAGTGTTGTGCGTACACGATCGAGTTGGCCGGCACGCTGCCGGGGTCCGGGATGGCGGCGTTGACCGAACTGCTGCGCCGCGACCGTGAGATCCTTGACGACCTCGCCGCGGTGCTTGCACGCCTTCCGGCGCTGCGCGGGCTAGCTGATTTCGAACGCGACTACCGGCAACTTGTCGGCAACCGCCTTGACCAGGTCGAGTTCTTCGGTGCCACGCTCGCCGAAACGCACCGCCGCTATCCTCTGTCGGTCGCGTACCTGAGTCTCAACGCGGCCCAGCGACTCGGCCGGAAGAAGCCGGCGTCCACCCGTGTCGACGAGATCCTCGCGCGATCGCACCGCGTCTTCGTGCGGGGTCAGGCCGGGCTCGGCAAGACCACACTGCTGCAGTGGATCGCCGTTCAGTGTGCCCGCCGTTCCTTCGGGACTCACCTGGCCGAGTGGAACGACACGGTTCCCTTCCTTGTGCCGCTGCGCCGGTACGCCACGGCCGACCTGCCAACGCCGGAGATGTTCATCCGAGAGATCGGCCGGCACCTCGGCGACGAGATGCCGGGCGGTTGGGTCCATGAGCAGCTGCGGTCTGGACGGGCCGTTGTGCTGGTGGATGGGATCGATGAGCTTGCCGATGAGCGCCGAGTCGACGCTCGGCAATGGCTCAGCGAGCTTGTCGACCTCTTCCCGGATGCCCGCTACGTGGTTACCTCTCGGCCGGCTGCGGTGCCCCCAGACTGGTTGGGCTCGGAACAGTTCTATGTCGCGGAGCTGGAGCCGATGGGCCGGGCCGATATCCCCGTCTTCATTCAGCGGTGGCACCAGGCTATGCGCACCCAGTCTCGATCGGCTGAAGAGCAGGACGAGCTCGACGGGTACGAACAGAGTCTGATCGAGGCGATCGACAGGCATCGACCATTGCGCCAACTCGCCGGGTATCCGCTGTTGTCTGCCTTGCTTTGTGCGCTGCACCGCGACCGGCGAGCCCAACTTCCGCGCGATCGTCTGGAGCTGTACGAGGTCGCCCTGCACATGTTGCTTGAACGCCGCGATGTCGAACGTCACATCGAGTCCTCGCTGGCACTCACCCGTACCGAGAAGACGCTTCTGATGCAGGACTTGGCCTACTGGCTGATCCGTAACGAGTGGTCGGACGCCTCGTGCGACGACATCGTCGCTCGCCTTGAAATCCGACTGCGAACGATGCCACAGGTCAAGGCCCGCGCCGAGGACGTCTACCGGGTGCTACTGGAACGAAGCGGGTTGCTACGGGAGCCTGTCGAAGGCCGGGCCGACTTCGTGCACCGCACTTTCCAGGAGTACCTGGCGGCCAAGCAGGCGACCGACGACGGCGACATCGGGGTTCTCGTCAGTCATGCCCATCTTGACCAGTGGCAGGAGGTCGTCGTGATGGCGGCCGGCCATGCCAGCTCGGCCGGCCGTACCACCCTCCTGGACGGCCTGCTGAAACGCATCAACGAGGGTTCTGAGGAGAGCTCCGAACGGGACACGGTAAGGCTGGTCGCCCTGGCCTGCCTCGAAACTTCTCCAGACCGGGCACCCGAGCTAGACGAGGCGATCCGCAACGCCACCGAGGTCCTGGTACCGCCGAAAAGCCGCGAGGCCGTTACCGCCATCGGCCGGGCTGGATCGTTCGCACTCGATCTGCTGGCACCCACGGACCCACAGACAGCGGACGAGGTGGTTTATACGATCCAGGCCGCGGTCGCCACCGGCGACCGCACAGCCCTGCACATCCTTGCCCGTTTTGGAGATCGTCCCGAACCCGCCATTGTGGACGCACTCGTCGAGGCATGGTCGCAGTTCGATGCGGACGAGTACGCCGACGCGGTGCTCCGCCACTCACCGTTGCACGGTGGTCGGCTGGAGATCACCGACTCGCGGCTGCTGCCATCGCTGCGCCGGCTAGAGCGCTTGGTCGAGCTCCGCTATCGCGCGCGTTGGCCGGACGATCCAGAAGCGGTCAACCTGGACTTCGCGCAGTCCATCCCCAGGCTCCGTCGACTCGCCGTTCCGATGTGTACCGATCTCAGCCCCCTCGCCGGCCTCAGCCTCGACAGCCTCACCGTCGATTTTCTAGGTGGCTATCACGATCTCAGCCCGCTAACGGCGGTGCCGACTCTTCAGCGCCTGAGCATCGGTGGCGCCGTCGTCTTCGCCGACGCCGTGCGCCACCTGGGCAAACTACGAAACCTCACCCTCGACACAACTGCCGTGGAGTACCTTGCTCACGGACGCTATTCGCCTCGGCTTACCCGGCTGCGACTGCTCGGCCCGATGACCGCCGACAGCCTCGACTTCCTGGACCGATGGTCATCGTCGCTTACCGCGCTCGACCTCGATCCGGGCACCCTCGAGCTCGCGCCTTTGACGAAGCTGACGTCGGTCACCGACCTGACCATCCGGCTCAGGCGTTTTAAGGATCTCTCGGCGCTGGCGGGCATGGCCACACTCCAGTGCCTCAACCTCGTATACACCGACCTTCCCAAGGAATTCGCGCTCGGCTAATTGGTACTCCAATGTCACTTGGGCGGTCGTGCTGATCTTCGGGCGTACCGTTCGGTGATCAGGTCGGTGTCGGCCCAGGTGCGGCCGTCGTTGACCGGCACTCGTTGACCGGCACTCATCGGTCGCAGGCGTGTGGGGTGCCAGTTCGCGGATCCGCTGTTCTCGGGGCCGAGTGGACCTGGTCGCGCTGTGATCGGTGCGGTTCGCCACGGTCGCACCTCCAAGGGAACACGAGGCCCCATACCCAGCGGCAGTGCCCGAAGAGGTCAAGCAGCGCGGCGGTATTCGTGGATCAGCCCACCCAACACATCGACCCGTTGCACCGACGACTCGACGGTGCCCGGCTCGACAAGCGTCAGCCGGGAGGCCGGACGCGGCGGCTTCAGGTCCAGGCTTCGGTGCGGACGAACGGTGTTGTAGTGGCGCAAATACTCGGCCAGCACCCGGAACAGCTGGCGCTCATTCCAGACCAACGTCCAATCCAGACACTCAGACCGGACCGTGCACACCCAGCGCTCAGCGTAAGCGTTCGCCCGAGGCGCCCGCAGCGGGATCTTCACCACCTCGACGCCAGATGCGGCGAACACGGCGTCGAACGCGGCGGTGAATTTGGCGTCCCGGTCCCGGACCAGATACCGAAACCGCTGCCCCTGCTCCGCCAGGTCCATCAGCAGGTTCCGGGCCTGCTGGGCAACCCACGCCCCGCTCGGGTGGGCCGTGATCCCCACCAGATGCACCGCCCGCCGCTGCACCTCGACGACGAACAGCACGTACAGCCGAGTCAGGCCGACGGTCTCCACAGTGAAGAAGTCGACCGCCAGCAGACCACGGGCCTGGGCGCGCAGGAATTGGGTCCAACTCGGCCCGCCCCGCCGCGGCGCCGGCCCAAGACCATGTCGGCGCAGAATCCGCCGCACCGAGCTCGCCGACACCCGAACGCCCAGGTTCTGGCACTCCCCCACGATCCGCAGATAGCCCCAGCGGGGGTTCTCCCGTGCCAGCCGCACCACCAGCGCAACGATCTCCTCGTCCAGACCGTGCCGGTCACGACCAGAATTTGGGTAGGTCCACCGGCGGGCGATCAACTCCCGATGCCAGCGCAGCAACGTCGAGGGCGTGACCAAGAAGACCGCCCAACGCTCGCGCGGCAATAGCTTCGCCAACGCGGCCAGCAACATCCGATCGGCCGGGGTGTACCGCGGACGCGGAACCTGGCGGCGCAAGACCGCCAACTGGTGGCGCAGCACGGCGACCTCCACCGCATCCGCGTCCGGCCTCGGACCACACCCCAGCACACCCAGAACACGCCGAACGAATATCAACCCCAAGGTACGCACCACCACACCGCCGACCCTGCCGGAGCCACATCTCCCCAGGCCAGCGGCGTCACCCTAAGGTGGCACCCCACACGCCAACGGCACCGCCGCGATGGTCTCGCCCGCACCGCCCAAAACAGTTAGCGCACAGCACCCACCGGCCCGATCAACGATCTCATCCACCACCGTCCGCATGGATGCACGATGAACCACACCGGTCACAGTCCGATCAGAACTGCCCGATACCACGGCGGAACGGGCAGGCCCGAATCATCGGCACACGGACCATCCGGACTCGCGACCTGGCACTGGGGACCGCGACGACGCCCTCGCGATCCCCGCCCACCAGACGGGTTGCCTGTGGTGGCAACCAACAACGATCAAGCGCGCATGGGCTACTGGTCGATGAAGAGTCCGGCGCCGCCGCCCGCGCTGCTGGCATCGTTACCGGGCAGCACGGTGACGGCGTTGCCCCGGGCGGATACGCCGGACACCGGCGGCTCGCCCTCGACGGTGTAGCTGTCCAGGCCGGCTCGGTCCAGCATCACGGCCACGCCCTGGTTGTTGCCGAATCCGAGGCTGCCGGCTCGGGTACTGGGATTCTGGATCGGGCCGATGAATTCACCGGCGAACGCGCCGTGGTACGCGTCGGCGCCCTCGTCGTCGATGAGCAGCGCGATGCTGCCAGGCAGGACGTTCGCCGCGCCCTGGGTGAACCGCGGGATCCGGTCGCACAGCCCCTCCCCCTCGTCGTCGCGGACACCGCCCGCGCCCTCGGTCTGGTTGGATGCCGCGGGGTCGATCGGGGCGGGCATGTAGTAGTCGTACCGGTCCGCGCCGGCCTCGTCGCGCAGCAGCCCGAACCCGCCGACCAAGGCGAAGCCCTGGCTGTTGCGCACGGAGCTGTACGCGTCGTCGCCGCCGTCGTCGGACAGGATGCCGACGCCGAAGACGTGTCCGGCGCCGAGCGAGCCGGTCTTGCCGATGTACGCGTCGTCGGATCCGCCCGCGTCGCGCAGCAGACCGACGCCCAGGAAGCCGGCGCCGCCGGTCATCATGCGCCGCACCACCGGGTCGAGGGTGCAGCCGGCGTCGTGGTCCGGGCTCTGCTTGACCCCGTACGTGTCGTCGCCGTGCAGGTCGAGCAGGACAGCGGCGGCGGGTACGCAGTCGGCCGCGGCGAGGCCCGGGATCGCCCGCTGACACCCCCGGGCCGGTCCAGTGCCGCGCAGCCCGGGGACCGCCGAGCCCGCGGGCGCGAAGTTGGGGTCGACCACATTGCTGCCAGCGTTGTTCGCGTACGTGTCGGCGCCACCAGCGTCCACTGTGAGCAGGTAGTCGTTGGCGTAGGTGTTGTCGTCGCAGCCGCTCTCCAGCCGCAATACCGGCCACGCGTCCACGCTCGGCACGCCGAGGGGCGCGCACTCGGCCGCGGCTTGGGCCGGGCGTAGGCCGGCCAGGGTCAGCTCCAGCTCGGCGCTGCTGGCCCGTAGCTCGTCGGCGCAGGCGCGCAGCAGTGCCCCCACCGCGCTGTCCACACCGGCCCCGGTGGCGAGCAACGCCGGCAGGGCGGACGGCGGCACCGCCGCGAACCGCACGGCCGTAGCCTGCTGGCAAACAAGCAGGTCGGTGAGCACGTTCGCCAGGCGCCCGGCGACCGGATCCGGCAGGCCGGCCGTCCGGAGGGCGTCACCGGGTACCGGAGCCAGCCCCAGCGCCACCGACAGCGCGCCGGCGACGTCCGCCAGCGCGTCCGTCGGGGAGGCGGGCAGCGGTTGGCTGATCGAGGTGGTCGGCTCGATCAGGTCGGCGTACGGCGCGACCGCCGCACCCACCGCAGGGCTGGCAGCGCCGATTTCGGCGAGGGCGTCGCCGTCGGCGTGGGCAGCGGTAGCGATGAGCAGGAACGGACTCGCCGCCAGCGCGGCCACCGACACTCTCCACAGTGCATCTCTGCGCATGATCGCATGTTAGAGAGAGCGATCGTCGTTGAGCAGTGACAGCTGTCATCACCGACCTGTGCGTCCGTCACCACCTTCCCATGACAAGCCCGCGGTTCCGCCGCCCCCGCCCGCATGGACTCCGCGCCGATCCAGGACAGCCGGAGGCCGACTACCAGACCGAGGTCACCGAGGCGAAGCCACCGGCGATCATGTACGAAGGGCTGTGTCCGAGGCCCGAGTTTCACCCTGACTACATGATCGCCCTACGCCAGGAACTGTCCCTGCCGTAATCCGCGCCTCCAACCACTGCGAGAACGCCGTCGTCCGCCAGGCAATCAACTTGTGGGGACTGGCCTCGGAGTGCAAGAGGCGATCAGAACTCAGGGCGGGAACGATTTAGTTCATCTAGGAACCATCCTAGTTGGACAATGCCTCTCCCGCCGCACCTCGTACGGGTGACCGGGACGTGCGCTCGGCCAAGGTTCGGGCTCGACAGCCGCAGGTGGACCGCTCGTGCGCGTAGGTACGAATCCTGCCACCGAACTGCTCGGCGAGCACGGCTACCGGCTGCTGGCGGCCGAGACCGCGACCGCAGCCGGCCACGCTCTCCGCCGCGACGGCCGGATCAGCCGTGCCCGCCGCTCGACCGAACGCGCGGCGGCACTGCGCGCCGGTTGCCAGGGCGCCCGCACGCCGCTGCTGGACCTGGATGGTCTGGGCACGGTGCTGACCCCGCGGGAGCGACAGGTCGCCATCTCGCCGCCGACCTGTCCAGCCGCGAGTTCGTCACCCGGCTCGGCGTCCCCCGCACCGTCGACAGCCATCTCGTCCACGTCTACCAGAAGCTCATTATCGCCAGCCGGACCAAGCTGAGAACAATCGTCAGCGATGGATACAAGATGCCCCCCACGCACACCTCGCGGTCGGCACCGCCAACCAGTGCGACCCACCGCTATGATCCGTGATCGTGACCAACCCTCAAGGCGGATACCTGCGCATTCTCACGAAGTATCACTGGATGGCGTTCATGCTGGCGTTGTTCGCGCCCAAGGCCGTCATCAACGGACACACGATCGCCCTCAAGTGGGGAGAGAACGTAATCCCCACCCCGTTGAGCACCCACCAGGTCGAGATCTTCGTGCCTTACCTGTGGAAGTTTGGTTCGGCCACGATTACCGTCGACAACACCCAATATGCGCCGACAATCCACTACGCCGCACCGGTTTGGGCGTTCGGCGGCGGCGCGATCGGATTCGAGCCGCAGAAACACCCGGGTCTGACCGCTGCCTACATCCTGTATGGCGTACTCGCGGCCGTCATCGTGTTGTGCTGCTGCGGCTCGTTCCTACTCAGCCTCGCAGACAACAGCTGACACCTGGAGAGGTCCTGTGTGGCCTTCAGCGACCGGCCTTACGTACGCGCAGGAAGTACGCGTCCAGCGGGAGCGGCCGCACGGCGATGAGTTCGAATCCGGCGTCTGCACAGCCGGCTCGAATGTCATGGACAGCGTCCTAGGAGTCGATGGTCCGTAGCCGCTCGCGCAGCCGCCGCGCTTCGCGTCCGCGGTACGCGCGCAGCACGCTTTCGAGGGTGTCGCGTACATGCGGGTCCGGATGGTCGGCCAGGTACGCCAGTTCCTCGGCGCCGCCGCGCCGGCCGCGACCTAGCTCGCAGAGCACGTCGATGATCTCGTCGGCGGTGGTGGCGGACCGTAGCTGCGCCATCAGCTCGCCCTTCGGTCTGGGCGGCGCGTCGTCGGGGTACCGCTGGCGCAACTTGGTCACCTTGTACGCGCCGCGCGGCAGGCAGCCCGGACACGGGCAGGGACGCCGGCCGTGGGCTCCCGGCAGGTACCGCCACCCGACACCTTGCGGCACGTCGCGGATCCGGCGTACCTCGGCGGCGGTGACCGCGCGGGGGACGAACACCTCATAGCCGCGCGGGTCGTCCAACTCACGCACCGCCGCGACCGCCTGCGCGGCAGTGACCTCGCGCGGCGGGGCGTTGTAGCAGCCGACGGTCACCGGCTCGTCGTCGGGCAGCCGCAGATGCACCGCGACCAGCACGCCCGGATGCCAGCGCCGCAGCTCACGCACCCACTGATACGTCAGCGTGAACGACGGCAGCACCGGCATGCAGTACACACCCCGACCACCGACGCGCCCGTGGCTACGGGCGGCGATCCCCGACCGCTGGATACGACCAGCCGACCGCGCCACCGTGATGTGCACGAACTCCGCCACCCCGCGGATGATACGACCCAAGCGTCGCGTGTGGACAGCCATCGAACTCAGCCCAGCCGCAATCAACGACAACCACGAACACGCCCGCAGCCCGACAGGACAGGCAAGGACTATGCCTACTCGCGGCTACCCAGTCCGGTTGGTTGCCGGAACAGATGTGAGAGCTGATCCGGGGCACGGCTGGTCTGTGGCCACCGCCTGGTCTGATCGCCGCCAGACGACAGTCGGTGCCTGGGGCAAGATGATCTGGTGTACGACTTCGAGACCTCCTACCGTGCTATGTCGAGTCGGGACGTACGGTTCGATGGCCGTTTCGTGGTCGCGGTGACCAGCACGAGCGTGTATTGCCGGCCGAGCTGCCCCTCGCGGACGCCCCGGCGGGAGAACGTGCGTTTCTTCCGGCTTGCGGCGGCAGCGGAGGCGGCGGGGTTCCGGGCCTGCCGACGCTGCCGCCCCGACGTCGATCCCGGTTCGCCGGAGTGGAACGTGCGAGGCGACCTGGTGGCCCGAGCACTGCGGCTGATCGCCGGTGGTGCGGTGGATCAGGACGGGGTGACGGGGCTGGCGCGTCGACTCGTCGTCAGCGAGCGGCACCTACACCGACAGCTCGTGGCGGAGGTGGGCGCCGGTCCGCAGATGCTGGCAATCAACCGCCGGGCCAGGGTCGCTCGGCTGCTCGTGGAGTCCAGCGCGCTGCCGCTGGCCGAGGTCGCGTTCGCCGCCGGCTACTCCAGCGTGCGCCAGTTCAACGAGGGTATGCGGGCAGCATTCGGCTGCTCACCAAGCGAACTGCGTCGGGGAAAGCCGGCGGGCCCGGCCGAGGGTGCCGGCCACCTTGTACTACGACTGCGTTACCGGACTCCGCTGCCGTCGGATCCGTTGCTGAACTGGCTGGGAACTCGCGCACTTCCCGGCGTCGAGGTGGCCGACGGGAGCCGCTACCAGCGGACCATGCGTTTGCCACGCGGTGCCGGGTGCGTCACGGTGGAGTTCGACCAGGTACCGGAGGCAGCGCGGCAGGGCGTGGCAACGGTGCGGTTGTCGCTGACCGACCCTCGCGACGTGACCGCCGCTGTGCAGCGTTGTCGGGAGATTTTCGATCTCGACGCCGATCCGGCGGCGATCACCGACGAGTTGGGCGCCGACCCGCAGATCGGCCCACTGGTCCGGGCCAGGCCGGGGCTGCGTGTGCCGGGTTGCGCGGACGGGTTCGAGCTGGCCGTCCGCGCCGTGCTCGGTCAGCAGGTATCCCTCGCGGCAGCGCGGACGTTCGGCGGCCGACTGGTCGCCCGCTTCGGTGAGGCGATCCAGACTCCGGACCATCGGCTGACGCATCTGTTCCCCACCCCGCGAGCTCTGGCCGAAGCCGACTTGGAGGCCATCGGGCTGACCCGGCGCCGCGCGACCACCTTGCGCGCGTTGGCTCAGGCCGTCGACGCGGGCCGCATGATGCTCGATCGCGGTGTGGACCGGGAGGAGTGCACCGCTACGCTGCTGGCAATTCCCGGGATCGGGCCGTGGACCGCCGGATACGTCGCCATGCGAGCGCTCGGCGACCCGGACGTCCTCCTGACCAACGATCTCGGCTTGCGTGAAGCCGCGAGACACCTCGGCATGGCGTCCGGCACACGCGGACTCGCCGCTCATTCACAGCGGTGGCGCCCCTGGCGTTCGTACGCCGCCATGTACCTGTGGGCAATCCTGCCGACCCGTGACCGGGCCACCGCATCCGAGCCGGGACAGCGGTAAGGCATGTACGCGACGACAATGCCGACCCACTAGGCCCGTTCAGCATGATCTTCTGACCACACCCGCACCGAAGACCCCCGCGAGGAGCAGCCACGATGGGGCGATACCTGCATGTCCTGAGCACGCCCGATTTCCGTCGCCTGTGGACAGGCGCCACGATTTCAATGCTGGGCGACGGCATGACGTTTGTCGCGTTGTCCTGGCTAGTACTCTCCAGACCCGGCGGCACCACCCAACTCGGGCTGCTCGGCATCTGTTACACGGCGCCGGTACTGCTGGGTGGATTGGCCGTGGGGCCGCTGCTCGACCGGTTCGACAAGCGGACCGTGTTGATCGCTGACAGCCTGCTACGCGCGGTCGCTGTCGCGTCCGTCCCACTGACTGCCGCACTTGACGCCACCCCCGCCTGGCTACCCTTCACCGTCGCCGCGGTATACGGCCTCCTGAAGATGGTGCCGCTGGCCGGGTTCCCCGCAGCGATCCCGCAACTCGTCGACGAAACCGACCTCGATCCCGCGAACGCGCTGGAGTCGCTGAGCTTCAGCCTCGCCAACGTGGTCGGCCCGGCCGCCGCCGGTCTGCTGATTACCCAGATAGGCGCGGCAAACGTCCTGCTCATCGACAGCGCGACCTTTCTGCTCTTCGCGCTGGCTACCGCGACGGTTCGACGACCGCTACGACCACAGATCGCCCCCGCATCCGCGGACGGCAACACCGTCGACACCGCACCGTCCCGGTCACCGTCGCTGGCCAGCCTTGCCAGGGACCGGGTGATCGTCGCCACGACGATCGCATTTATGGCGTTCAACATCGCTGAAGGCATGCTGATGGTGACAGGCCCATGGCTGGCCAAGAACCACCTTCCCGGTGGCGCCGCCGCACTCGGCGCACTGCTCTCGGCGATGGCCGCTGGGGAGATCATCGGCGCGGCATTCGCCGGACAACACCAGCCGCGCCGATCACGGGTTCAAACCATCGGCGTCATCCAGGCCGCGGCCGCCGTGGCCTTCCTCGCCCTGCTCGCCACACCCCGCCAATTGCTCGTCGGCGCGGGATTCTTCGCCATCGGGCTGCTCAGCGCGCCGATGACAGTCTGGGCGCAGTCGCTGCGAATGCGCCGCATCCCACCTGCACTCCATGGCCGCGCATTCGCGGCGCTACGCACGCTCATGCAGGCCACACCGCCACTCGGTTCCGCGCTCGTGACCCCACTACTCGCGCACACCCAACTCGTCACCGCTTCCATCGCGATGACCCTGGTCGCCGGGCTGCCGGCCCTCTACCTGATCTTCGCCGTCAACGACGGATCGTCCACCCCCACAGCCGACCACGCGCCAAAGCCGACGGCCTACGACGCGGAGGAACGTTGATCGTGTAGGAGGTTGGTCTTCGTTCGTAAGCTCGTCGTCGCTTGCCGGTGGAAGTCCGGTCCGGGTAGCTGCCAGGGAGGCCCGGTAGCAGACTGGCGGCGTTGGGGGGAAACGCCCGGCGTCGGAGCCCAGTGTCGAAGGCCCTGTGATAGGGGGAGCGACTGAGCGGTCCGTAGCGTGAAGCGAAGCCTGCGGCGTCGTTACTCAGCTGCCCGTGTGGGTGGCACAGGGGAGTGCCGAGCCCTTCGGCCTACCTGGGGATCACGAACACGTTCGCGTTGTTGCGGCCGCTGCCGGGCAGCGACCGCGACAAGGCCGCCAGGATTGGCGCGCGGATTACCGCAATCTTCGATACAGCGCCGAGACGCTACAGGATGATGCGGCGGGCAAGGTGCGGCAGTTTATGCTGCGCGCCGATTGCGTTTCGCCGCACTGGATTTCGTCGTTACCCCGGACGGCGATCACGTATTTCTGGAGGCGAACCCGAATGGGCAATGGGCTTGGATAGAACACGAAATCGGATTACCGATAGCCGCTGCTTTCGCCGATGCTCTGGAAGGCGCCACCAATGACTGATGAACGGTCCGAGGACATCGCCCGGTTCGTGGCCGGGTTGGAACACGACGGGCACCTGTCCGACCCCGCATGGAAGAAAGCGTTCGGCGAGGTGCCCCGACACGTGTTCCTGCCATCGTTCTTCCTGCCGCTGCCGGACGGGCGGTGGCAGGCGATCGACGCACCCCACCCCGACTACTGGGCCCGGGTGTACGCCGACACCACGTTGACCACGCAACTTGACGACACGCTCGGCCCCGACCCGGACTGCGGCCCGTTGCCGGGTACCGGCACGTCCAGTTCGACACAGCCGGGGCTCATGGCACTCATGCTGGACGCGTTGCGCCTCTCCGGCGGCGAACGCGTGCTGGAGATCGGCACGGGGACCGGCTACAACGCCGCGTTACCTTGAGTACATGGTCGTCGTGCGGGCCGAGTTGGTGCTTGGCTGATCCGGCGCGGGGAGTACGCAGGTTCGAATCCCCGGCGGGTCCCGTACAACATGGGAACGCGTTGTGACCAACGGCGATCCGACGTTCGTGGTGCTGGACGGCACGTGGTCGCTGCCGCCGCGCGGAACCTGAGGGAGGTCATCCTCAACCCGCGCCGCCCTAAGGCAGGGTCAGGGCGCCTCGCCCGTGTCGGCGGGCACCGGCGGCAGCCCGTCATCCGGGCGGGAGTGTGCGAGGGTCAGCTCGCTTTGCAGGACGAGGACTGCTCCGCCGATCGCTGCCGCGTCCGAT
>NZ_JBAKHX010000120.1:0-15573 GCF_036906915.1 Micromonospora sp. CPCC 206061 | reverse complement strand
AAGGGCAAACGCACGTGGTTCGATCTCATTTCCACGTGCATTCGCCCTTGATCGACGGACTTCTCCTTGATCGGCGAGGCCTGGAGCGGCCGCGCTGGTCGTCGCGCACTAGGCCAGGCCGCCGCAGGCCAGGCCGCCGGCTGACCGCGCGGGCGGCGAGGTTCGCCGCGCCTCAACGCGGAGATCTTGGAGCCGTGGCGTCGCTATGGCGACGTTGCCCAAACCAAGATGCGGCAAGGTCCGCCCCGCTCGCCGACCGCTCAGGCCGTGCGCGCGACTGCAGCGCGCACGAGCCGTCGATCAAGGAGATTCGCATCGATCAAGGGCGAATGCACGTGGAAAAGAGATCGAACCACGTGCGTTTGCCCTTGATCGACGGGCACGGCGTGCCGACACGCCGACGCGACCCGCGCCGGGCGACCAAGCGGGGCCGGGCGACCGAGCGGGGGCCGGGCGACCAAGCAGGCCGGGCGACCCAGGCGGGGCCGCCCAGGCGGGGGCGGTCGGGGCGGCCGAGGTGGGCTCGGGTGTGGTTAGAGGAGGGCGCCCTCGTCGTGGAGCCAGTCGACGAACGAGGTGGCCACGGCCGCCCCGCAGTCGAGCAGCTCGACCACCAGCGCGTCGTGCGCGCCAGCGCTGAGCGGCACCTGCATCTCGGCGTATATCGGCAGTTGGCCCCGCTCGGTGGGGTCGCCGACGTACGCCTTGCAGAATCGACGGGTGTGGTTCCACTCGTTGACGACGCGGTAGGCGCGGTCGGCCCAGTCGGGCGGGACGGTGGAGTGCGGCCGGGCGCGCATGACGAGGATCTCGTCATCGGGCCCTTCGAGCGTGAAGAGCACGGCGTGCCGCTCCCACATCGCCAGAAGGCTGCCGTCGCCGTCGGCCAGATAGCGCACGTCAAGCAGGTCGAGGGCCTCGCCTATGCGGCTCAACGTGACCGAGCCGACCGTGACCGCCATGTCGTCCATAGTGGACACATCGGCTGGCAGGGTCACATGCTCTGGTTCACGCTGCGCCGGCACGCCCACACGCCGGACTGTGCTGCGTTGAACACCACGAACTCCGCTTCGAGTCTCCGGTTCACCGCCACCGGTGTGACCGGGGCGCCATGACCACCACGGCATCGCTCGCGCACCTCACTCCCCAGCGGATCCAGCCGCCTACGTTGCGTTGGACCCGACGCACGACGGTACCCGGACAGCCGGCTTCAGGCATCCCCCCAACGGCCCCACCAGTCCAGAGAGACTACGGGACATCAGCCGTTTGTACGAGTGGCAGCTGGCCGTACCGCGAATTGACTTACAGGAAGTAGCCAGGCAATGCCGTAAGGTGCAGCAAGCCCGATCCACCGGCCAGCAAGTTGTACGTTGACGGTACCGACAGGAGTTGTGTCCGATCGGCCGAGAAAGCCCATCCGGGCGACGCCCTGCACCAGCCGTTGCGGCACCTCGACATGCGCCCCATCAGTGGTGACGACGATGGCCACGTGATCGAGGAGAGCGTCGCGAACAGCGCGTTCGGCCACCGGGCGTCCGCCGACCCCTTCAGCCGCCGCCGCGCGCAGGGTTCCCGCGGCCGCCGCCGCGATCCGCCGCAGCTCCGCGGCTGGCAGCTGCTCGACCACGCGGCCCACCGCTGGCGGCAGCGGCCAGCGCCACTCCGCGTCGCGCCGGGCCGGCAGCACAAGGTCTCCGGGGCGTTCGACTGCTCCCAACAGGTCCGCCGCCGACACCGTCGCGTCGTCCGGTCCAGCTCCTGCGACGGTACGGCTGACGAGTACCGCCCAGGGCAGGCGCCCCCACACGGCGGTGCGATCGGGGGCGACGCGGCGCAGCCGCGCCAGGGCGGCCGGGTCCAGCCGGCTCAGCCGGGCCAGGAAGGCACCAAGGTCTTGGCGGTCGGGCTTCATCGGTACCCAGTCAAGAAGGACCGCTCCGCGTCGGTGAGCCGGCGCGGACGCTGCTCTCGCAGGTCATAGGGGGCGCAGATGGACCGTGCCCGGCTGGCGACCTCGTCGCCGTCGAAAAGCTCGTACGCCACGGTGAACCGCGCCGCCCGGATCTCCTCGATCCACATCTCGATCCGGACCGCGTCGCCGTAGTCGACCGGGCGCAGGTAGTCGATCTCGTGCCGGACGATGACCACGCCCTCTTCGAGGGTGCTGACGCCGGCGTCCCGGGCGGCGACGAACATCATCGCCACCCGGGCCTCTTCGAAGAGCGTGAGGAACCGCGCGTTGTTGACGTGGCCGTAGACGTCCATGTCGGACCACCGCAACGCGCAATGGAAGACGAACCGGTCAGTCACGGGTGAGCTTGCGGTAGGTCACCCGGTGTGGCCGGGCTGCCTCCGCGCCGAGCCGGTCGATCTTGTTCTTCTCGTACGCCTCGAAGTTGCCTTCGAACCAGAACCACTTCGCCGGGTTCTCCTCATCGCCCTCCCAGGCGAGGATGTGCGTGGCGACCCGGTCGAGGAACATCCGGTCGTGCGAGATGACCACGGCGCAGCCGGGGAACTCCAGCAGCGCGTTCTCCAGGCTCGACAGCGTCTCGACGTCGAGGTCGTTGGTCGGCTCGTCGAGCAGGATCACGTTGCCGCCGATCTTCAGCGTCATTGCGAGGTTGAGCCGGTTGCGCTCGCCGCCCGACAGCACCTTGGTCGGCTTCTGCTGGTCGGGGCCCTTGAAGCCGAATGCGGCCACGTACGCCCGGGACGGCATCTCGACCTTGCCGACCATCAGGTGGTCGAGCCCGTCCGAGACGACCTCCCACACCGTCTTGTCGCCGGCGAGACCCTCACGGTTCTGGTCGACGTACGAGAGCGAGACCGTCTCGCCGACCTTGACGCCGCCCGCGTCGGGCTGCTCCAGGCCGACGATGGTCTTGAAGAGGGTGGTCTTGCCGACGCCGTTCGGGCCGATGATGCCGACGATGCCGTTGCGGGGCAGCGAGAACGACAGGTTGTCGATCAGCACCCGGTCGCCGAAGCCCTTGACCAGCTTCTGCGCCTCGATCACCGTGCTGCCCAGGCGCGGGCCCGGCGGGATCTGGATCTCCTCGAAGTCGAGCTTGCGGGTGCGGTCCGCCTCGGCGGCCATCTCCTCGTACCGGTCGAGCCGGGCGCGCGACTTGGTCTGCCGGGCCTTGGCGTTCGAGCGCACCCACTCCAGCTCCTCAGAGAGGCGCCTCTTGAGCTTGGCGTCCTTGCGTCCCTCGACGGCCAGCCGGGCGGCCTTCTTCTCCAGGTACGTGGAGTAGTTGCCCTCGTAGCCGATGGCGCGACCGCGGTCGAGCTCCAGGATCCAACCCGCGACGTTGTCGAGGAAGTACCGGTCGTGGGTGATGGCGAGCACGGTGCCGGCGTACTTGGCGAGGTGCTGCTCCAGCCACTGCACGCTCTCGGCGTCGAGGTGGTTGGTGGGCTCGTCGAGCAGCAGCAGGTCGGGCGCTTCCAGGAGCAGCTTGCACAGCGCGACTCGGCGGCGCTCACCACCGGAGAGCTGCGTGACGTCGGCGTCCGGCGCCGGGCACCGCAGGGCGTCCATCGCCAGCTCCAGCTTGGAGTCGATATCCCACGCGTCGCTGTGGTCGAGCTCCTCCTGGAGCTTGCCCATCTGGGCCATCAGCTCGTCGGAGTAGTCGGTGGCCATCTGTTCGGCGATCTTGTTGAACCGCTCCAGCTTGGCCTTGGTCTCGGCGACCGCCTCTTCGATGTTGCCGAGGACGGTCTTCGCGTCGTTGAGCGGCGGCTCCTGCGCGAGCATGCCCACCGAGTACCCGGGCATCAGCCGCGCCTCGCCGTTGCTCGGCCGATCGAGACCAGCCATGATCTTTAGCAGGCTGGACTTACCCGCGCCGTTCGGCCCGACCACACCGATCTTGGCGCCTGGCAGGAAGCTCAGCGTCACGTTGTCGAGCACGACCTTGTCGCCGTGCGCCTTGCGCGCCTTCTCCAGAACGTAAATGTACTGGGCCACGGTGCGGCCTACCTCCAATAGATGTTTTCAATCCTGCGCCGCCGTCAATCCTGACAGGTACGCGGCGCGGACCGCGAATCACCCTAGCGAGCGCTCCGATCATGCCCGCGAGCTATGAGTCGGCGGCGGGCTCGGTGGATCGGGTGCCGTTGGGGGTTTGGATGATGAGTTCCCTCGACGAGACGAGGTACTCGGTCACGGAGGCGCCGGAGGTGTTGCGGGCGCGGTAGCCGAACTGGGTCGGCTCGACATCCGTGAGAAAGATCGCGTTCGTGCCGTCGATTAGCTCCTCGCCCGGCTGGCCGCTGTGGCCCTGGTAGTACAGGGCTTCATCGGCGTCCACGCAGATCCAGACCTCCGACCGGTCCGTGCGGACGTAGAGCACCTGCGTGAGCTCCTTGCCGGCCTGCTGCTGCGTATGGACCGGGCAAGCGGTGGAAGACGGCGAAGGCAAAGGCGACGGCGTAAAGGGCTCATCGGTGTGCCGGCCTGCCCCGGTGTCGTTGCTGATGTCCGCGGAGTTGCTGGTGTCCGGGGAGTCGCCGCCATCTCGGGTGCCCAGTACGAACCCGACCGACGCGCCGATGACCGCGAGAAACATGAGCGCGACGAGAAGGGGGCCGACGACGCGCGGCCGCGGGGTCGGTTCGGGGGCGGGCACGGTTCCAGCGTCCCACGGTGGGGCAATGACCTGCGGGGCAAGTAGGCTCAGGGGAACCCTGGACACCGGAGGTGTACGGAGCGTGACGGTGCGTAGTTCGTTCGTCGTGGTCGCCAACCGCCTGCCCGTCGACGAGGTCACGACGTCCGACGGGCGGCAGTGGCGACCCAGCCCGGGCGGTCTGGTCACCGCGCTGCACCCGGTGCTCGCGCAGTACCAGGGCACCTGGGTCGGCTGGTCAGGTGGGGTCGGTGAGGCGCCTGAGCCGTTCGACCTGGAGGGCATCCGGCTACACCCTGTGCCGTTGAGCGCCGACGAGTTGGAGCGGTACTACGAGGGCCAGTCCAACGCCACGATCTGGCCGCTGTACCACGACGCGGTGGAGACGCCGGTCTTCAAGAGACGCTGGCGTGAGGCGTACCGGGCGGTCAACGCGCGGTTCGCCGAGGCCGCCGCCGAGGTGGCCGCCGAGGGCGCCACGGTGTGGGTACAGGACTACCAGCTTCAGCTGGTGCCGGCGATGCTTCGAGAGCTGCGCCCCGACCTGCGCATCGGGTTCTTCCTGCACATTCCGTTCCCGCCGATCGAGCTGTTCATGCAGATGCCGCTGCGCGCCGAGGTGCTGCGCGGCCTGCTCGGCGCCGACCTTGTGGGTTTCCAGCAGCGACTGGCGGCGCAAAACTTCGTCCGGCTGGCCCGGCACCTGCTCGGTCTGCGATACGAGGGGCAGACGATCATCGTCGACGGGCGGCGGGTCAAGGCGGGCGCCTTCCCGATCTCGATCGACGTGGCCGAGATGCAGCGGATGGCCGCCGACCCGCTGGTGCAGGCCCGCGCCAAGCAGATCCGCGCCGAACTGGGCGACCCGAAGACGGTCGTGCTGGGCGTCGACCGGCTCGACTACACCAAGGGCATCGAGCGCCGGCTCAAGGCGTTCCGAGAGCTGCTCGCCGACGGCAAGCTGTCCGTGCCCGAGGCGGTCATGGTGCAGGTGGCGACGCCGAGCCGGGAGCGCGTCGAGCACTACCAGGCGCTGCGGGTCAAGGTCGAGCGCGAGGTGGGCCGGATCAACGGCGAGTTCGGCCGTGTTGGCGTACCGGCCGTGCACTACCTCCACCAGTCGTACAGTCGCAGTGAGCTGGCCGCTCTGTACTGCGCGGCCGACGTGATGATGGTGACGCCACTGCGAGACGGAATGAACCTCGTGGCCAAGGAGTACGTGGCTTCCCGTGCCGACACGGGCGGTGCGCTGGTGCTGAGCGAGTTCGCCGGTGCGGCGACCGAGCTGCGCCAGGCGTTCTTGTGTAACCCTCATGACCCTGACGGGGTCAAGGACGCCCTGCTGCGCGCGGTGCACGTCGACGACGTCGAGGCGCGCCGCCGCATGCGAATCATGCAGCGGCACCTGCGCGCGCACGACGTCGGCCAGTGGGCCCGTTCGTTCCTGAACGAGTTGGGCGTGCCGGAGGCCACATGACTGAGCTAGCTGGCGCTCGCTACGCTCCCGCGAGTCATGCGCCCCTTATGCCTCCAGCAGGCGCCAGTCACTCCGGTCGCTGCGCTCCCTCCGCTTTGTGGCGCCTGCTGGAGGCGGCACATGACTGAGTTAGCTGGCGGCGGCGCATGACTCAGATTGGGCGGCGACGCAGGACCGATTCCGTCGAGCTCGATCAGCGAGAGGTGGCCGAGATCGAACCAGAGCTGCGCTCGGCCATCGGCCGCATCGCCCGGGTGCCGCAGCTGCTGGTCGCCTGCGACTACGACGGCACGCTCGCGCCGATAGTCACCGACCCGACGAAGGCGACGCCGCTGCCCGAGGCGGTGGCCGCGGTCCGCGCCCTGGCCTCGCTCCCGCAGACCACGGTGGCGGTGGTGTCGGGGCGGGCGCTGCGCGACCTGGCAGCGCTGTCCCGCCTGCCGTCCGAGGTGCACCTCGTGGGCAGTCACGGGTCCGAGTTCGACATCGGGTTCGTGGAGCGGCTGGCGCCGGAGCTGGTCGAGACCCGCACCCGGCTGCAGCAGGCGGTCCGCGAGGTCGTCGCCGGTGCCGCGGGGGTACGCCTGGAGGCGAAACCGGCGAGCGTCGCGGTGCACGTGCGCGCGGCCGATCCGCAGGTGGCCGCGCGGGTCATCGAAGCGCTTCGAACCGGCCCGGCCACCTGGCCCGACGTGACCGTCACCAACGGCAAGCAGGTCATGGAGCTATCGGTACTGCCGACCAACAAGGGCGCGGCGGTCGACCAGCTGCGCGCGCAGATGTCGGCGAGTGCGGCGCTGGTCATCGGCGACGACGTCACCGACGAGCGGGCGTTCGCCCGGCTGCACGGCCCCGACGTCGGCATCAAGATCGGGCCGGGCGAGACGACCGCGAACTACCGTGTGGGCGAACCCATCGAGGCTGCCCGGGTGCTGGCCCTGCTGCTCCAGACCCGGCGCAACTGGCTCTTCGGCGAACGAGCGGTGCCGATCGAGCGACACACCATGCTCGCCAACGGGCGCACTGTCGCGCTGCTCACCCCCGAGGCCAAAGTGTCGTGGCTGTGCCACCCCCGCCCGGACTCGTCTGCCCTCTTCGCCGACCTGCTCGGCGGCGCCCCGGCCGGGCACTTCACGGTCGCGCCGGACCGGGGCGGCATCCCGCTCGGCCAGCGGTACCGCACCAGCACGATGACCGTCGAGACCCGCTGGTCGGGGCTCACCGTCACCGACTGGCTGGACGACGCCGACGACTCCACGCTGGTCCGCGTGCTCACCGGGCACGTGGGGGCGCGGCTGGAGTTCGCGCCGCGGCCCGAGTACGGGCAGGTGGCCGTCCGGCTCCAACCGCTCGGCGACGGCCTGCTGGTGCTCGGCTCCCCCGAGCCGGTCACGCTCTACTCCCCCGGCGTCGAGTGGGACATCGTCAGCGACGGCGGGCACGACAGCGCCCGGGCGGTGGTCGATCTCTCCGCGATGGGCGGGCAGATGGCGCTGGAGCTGCGGTTCGGGTCCGACAGCATCGAGCACAACCGGATACCGCTAACGGAGCGCCAGGCCTCGGCGGAGAACGCCTGGCGCGACTGGGCCGCCTCGCTGCGGCTGCCCGCCACCGCCCGCGACCTGGTGCTGCGGTCCGCGCTCACGCTGCGCGGCCTGTGCCACGAGCCCACCGGCGGCATCCTCGCGGCCGCCACCACGTCGCTGCCCGAAGAGATCGGCGGCGTACGCAACTGGGACTACCGGTACTGCTGGTTCCGCGACGCGGCGATGACCGCACGCGCGCTGGTCGACCTCGGCTCGCTCGACGAGGCGGAGCGCTTCCTGAGGTGGGTCGACGGCTGCGTGGAACGCACCGGCGGGCACCCCGAAAGGCTGCATCCGCTGTACACGGTCGAGGGGTATGAGCTGGGTGCCGAGGCGGTCATCGACACGCTGCCCGGCTGGGCCGGCTCCCGGCCGGTGCGGGTCGGCAACCTGGCCAACCACCAGCTCCAGCTCGACGTCTTCGGGCCGGTCGCCGATCTGCTCGCCGCCGTGGCCGACGCGCGCGGCTCGGTGCGGCCCGACGAGTGGCGGGTGCTGGAGGCGATGGTGCAAGCCGTCGAGCGCCGCTGGCACGAGCCCGACCACGGCCTGTGGGAGGCGCGCCTGCCGCCGCGCCACCACGTGTACTCGAAGGTCATGTGCTGGATGACGGTCGACCGGGCACTTCAGGTGGTGCGCCGGCACGGCGACGGCGACCGGCCGGAGTGGGTCGAGCTGCGCGACCGGATCGGGCACAACGTGCTGGAGCACGGCTGGAACGACGAGGCCGGCGCCTACACGGTGGCGTACGGCGACGAAGACATGGACGCGTCCAGCCTCTGGATCGGCCTGTCCGGCCTGCTGCCCGACGACGACCCGCGCTTCCTCGCCACCGTGCTCAAGATAGAGGCCGAGCTGCGCAGCGGCCCGGTCGTCTACCGGTACCGGTGGGACGACGGGCTGCCAGGGCGCGAGGGCGGCTTCCACGTGTGCACGGCGTGGCTGATCGAGGCGTACCTGCGCACCGGGCGGCGCGGCGACGCCGAGGAGCTCTTCGCGCAGATGCTCGACACGGCCGGCCCGACGGGCCTGCTGCCGGAGCAGTACGACCCGCTGGCCGAGCGCGGCCTGGGCAACCACCCCCAGGCATACAGCCACCTGGGGCTGATCCGCTGCGCCCTGCTGCTGGACGAGGCAGCCGGCTAGGGCAGTACGCCCACGACCTCGCCGACCACCACGATCGCCGGTGGGCGGAACGACGCCGCGGCCTGCGTGACCGAACCCAGCGTGGTGCGCACCGCGCGCTGCGACGCCGTCGTGCCCTCCTGCACCACCGCCGTCGGGGTATCGGGGCTGCGGCCGTGCGCCAGCAGCGTCCCGACGATCGCGGGCAGGTTCTTCAGCCCCATCAGCACCACCAGCGTGCCCCGCATCCGCGCCAGCGCCGGCCAGTCGACCAGCGAGGTCGGGTCGTCGGGCGCCACGTGCCCGGACACCACCGTGAACTCGTGCGCCACCCCGCGGTGGGTCACCGGGATGCCGGCCACCGCCGGGGCCGCGATCGAACTGCTCACGCCCGGGATGACGGTCACCGGTACGCCCGCCTCGGCGCACGCGATGGCCTCCTCGCCGCCGCGCCCGAAGACGTACGGGTCGCCGCCCTTGAGCCGCACCACGAGCAGGCCCGCGCCCGCACGCTCCACGATGATGCGGTTGATCTCTTCCTGTGCCCGCGCCGGCCCGTACGGGATCTTCGAGGCGTCGACCAGCTCGACCTCGGGACGCAGCTCGTCGAGGAGCAGCCCGGGCACGAGCCGGTCGGCGACCACCACGTCGGCCTCGGCCAGTACCCGCCGGCCCTTGACGGTGATCAGCTCAGGGTCGCCGGGCCCGGCACCGACCAGCACGACACGCCCACCGCCCACGACCTCGGAGACGGGCGAGGCGGGCCGGTCCGTCGGCTGTACGCAGCCCGGCAGCGTGCCGTCGAGCAGGCCTTCCCGGATCGCGTCACGGATCACCACGGCCCGCGGTGGGTCACCGCCGGCGGTCACCGCGATCGTCACCGGGCCGTGGCGGGTCACCGCCGGCGTCCACGCCGTCGCCTCGTGCCGGTCGTCGGCGCGTACACAGAAGACCCGCCGTTCCAGCGCCGCCGCGCTGACGGCCGCCGCCGCGAACCGGTCGTCGACCGCCACCTGCACGAGCCAGACGCCGTCTACATCGGACGCCTCGAAGCGGCGCGGTTCCCAGTGCACCCGGCCGGCGTCGACCAGCGACTGGAGCGCCGGGGTCACGCTGGGGCTGACCAGCACCACCCGGGCGCCGGCCTCCAGCAGTGCGGGCACCCGCCGGCTGGCGACGGCTCCGCCACCGACGACGAGTACCCGGCGCCCTTCCAGCCGAAGCGCCAGCGGATACAGGTTCATTTCTCTGATACTCCCGCCGAGTCGAACGTCGCCACCTCGTGCAGCACGCGCACCGCCGCCCCCACGATCGGCAGTGCCAGGACGGCACCGCTGCCCTCCCCTAGCCGCAGCCCCAGGTCGATGAGCGGCGCGAGGCCGAGGTGCCGCAGTGCCACCGTCGCGCCCGGCTCCGACGAGCGATGGCCGGCGACCATCGCGCCCACCGCGTCCGGCGACAGCGCCGCCGCGGCCAGGGCCGCCGACACCGCGATCACCCCGTCCAGGATCACCGGTACGCGCCGCGAGGCGGCGCCGAGGATGTAGCCGGCCAGGGCCGCGTGCTCCAGGCCGCCGACGGCCGCGAGCACGCCGACAGGGTCACCCGGGTCGGGCGCGTGCAGCCGCAGCGCCGACTCGACGACGGCCACCTTGCGGACGTACGTGTCGTCGTCCACCCCGGTGCCGCGACCGGTCGTCGCGGAGGCGGGCGCGCCCGTGAACGCCGCGATCAGGGCCGCGGAGGGCGTGGTGTTGGCGATGCCCATATCGCCGGTGAGCAGGACCCGGGCACCCTCGTCGACGAGACGGAATGCGATGCGGGCGCCCGCCTCCAGCGCGGCGGTCACCTCGTCGCGGGTCAGCGCCGGCTCGACGGTCATGTCACGGGTGCCTGCACGCACGCGGGCGTTGACGAGCCGGTCGGCGGCTTCGAGCGGGGCTGCAACCCCTACGTCGACCACGGTGACCGACGCGCCCACCTGCCGCGCGAACGCGTTGACCACCGCACCGCCGGCCAGGAAGTTCGCGACCATCTGCGCGGTGACCTCCTGCGGCCACGGCGTCACACCCTGGGCGTGCACGCCATGGTCACCGGCGAACACCGCGACCGCCGCCGGCTCCGGCAGCGGCGGCGGGCACACCCCGGCCAGCCCGGCCAGGCGCACCGACAGCTCCTCGAGCTGCCCCAACGAGCCGGCCGGCTTGGTCAGCCGCGCCTGGAGCGCGCGGGCGGCCTCCATCGCCTCCTCGTCGAGCGGTGCGATCCCGTCGAGCATTACGCCTCCAACTTTTCTTTAGGGTGGGGTGGCGGGCACATGACTAGCGGAGCCAGTGTGGTCACGAACGCGTCGGTGGTGGCAGTGTCCCGCACCGCGATCCGTAACCAGTCGGCACCCAACCCCGGAAACGTGTCGCCGCGCCGCACCGCGTACCCCCGCTCGCGCAGCGCCAGCCGCACCCCGCTCCCCCCGGCGAGCCGCACCAGGACGAACGAGCTGGCGGGTGCGCCGGCCACCACGACACCCGGCAGGTCGCGCAGCGCCGTCACGAGATGAGCCCGGTCCGACGCCAGGCCCGCGGCGATCTCACGCTCCGCCGCCACGGCGACGGCGTCCGCACACGCGATCGCCGCCGCGAGCGCCGGCGTCGACACAGCCCACAGCGGCTGTACCGTCGACAGCCGGCCGAGCACCGACCGATCGCCGAGCAGGTAACCGATCCGCAGCCCGGCGAGGCCCCACGTCTTGGTGAGGCTGCGCACCACCACGAGACCGGGCACGTCGCGGCGGGCGGCCAGCGACTCGGTCTCGCCGGTGGTGTCCGCGAACGCCTCGTCGACCACCAGCACCCGTCCGGGGCGCGCGAGTGCGGCCACCGTCGCGGCCGGGTGAAGCACCGACGTGGGGTTGGTGGGGTTGCCGATGAAGACGAGGTCGGCGTCGTCCGGCACCAGGGCCGGGTCGAGCGCGAAGCCGGTCGCCTCCGGCAGGATCACGCGCGTGACGTCGTGACCGGCGTTGCGAAGCGCGGCTTCCGGCTCGGTGAACTGCGGGTGCACCACCACCGCGCGGCGCGCGCCACGCAACGCCTGCGCCAGCAGCACGAACCCCTGCGCGGCGCCCGCGGTCAGCAACACCTCGTCGACCGGACGTCCGTGCCGTGCCGCCACCGCCGCGCGCGCTGGGCCCTGATCCGGGTACGCCGCCAGGCTTCGCAGGGACGCGGCGATCGGCTCGGACAGCCACGGTGGCATGGGATCGCGGCGCACGTTGACAGCCAGGTCGACCAGGCCAGGAGCCACCTCGGCATCACCATGGTGTGCCAGGTCGAGGCTGTCCGCGTACCCCATGCCTCGATCATGCCGGGCGGCCCGCCAGCGGCGGGCGGAGGGGGACACGGTCCTGGTTTGCCGGTTTAGATCATCTCTTAAGCTGTTATGTCGTAGGGTTTGTACGGTGATGAAGCGCGTTCTCACCGCCAGCAGCAGGCTTGCGCCTCTCGTGCGCGCCGGGCTCATCGCCGGAGTCATCCTCGCGGGTGCCGCCTACCCGATCGCCGCGGCCGCCGGACTTGGCGTCAAGAAGACCGCGGAACTGGTCGAGGGCATCCCTTCCGTGCTCAACGCCACGCCGCCCGCGCAGACCACCTATGTGTACGCGGCCGACGGGCGGACGCTGATCACGGCGTTCTACGAGGAACACCGTAAGTACATACCGATCAGCGAGATGTCCACGACGATCCAGCACGCCATCGTGGCGGCCGAGGACTCGCGCTTCTACGAGCACAACGGCGTGGACGCCAAGGGCATCGCGCGCGCCTTCGTCGCCAATCACCAGGGCGGCGAGGTGCAGCAGGGCGCGTCGACCATCACGATGCAGTACGTGCGGATGGCGTTGCGCGACAGCGCCAAGACGCCGCTGGAGGTGCAGCAGGCCACCGAGCAGACGAGCGCCCGCAAGCTGCGTGAGATGCGTCTCGCGGTCGAGCTGGAGAAGCAGGTCTCCAAGCAGCAGGTGATGGAGCGCTACCTGAACTCGGCGTACTTCGGGCACCGGGCGTACGGGGTTTTCGCGGCGGCGGAGGTGTTCTTCTCCAAGGCGCCCAAAGACCTCACCGTGGTCGAAGCCGCCACGCTTGCGGGGCTCGTGAAGGCACCGTCCGAGTTCGACCCGGCGGGCAAGGACAAGCGCGCCGCCACCGCACGGCGCAACTACGTCATCGACCGCATGGCCGACCTTCGTTACCTGACCCCGGCGGCGGCCACCTCCGCGAAGGCCGAACCGATCAGGTTGCGGCTCACCACCCCCGCCAACGACTGCGTCTCCGTTTCCAAGGTTCGCAACAACTGGGGCTTCTTCTGCGACTACTTCAAGTCGTGGTGGACCGAGCAGAAGCAGTTCGGCAGCAGCCCGCAGGAGCGCGAAGACCGCCTCCGCCGTGGCGGCTACCGCATCGTCACCTCCCTCGACCCCAAGGTGCAGATAGCCGCGCAGAAGCACGTGTTCGCGAAGGAGCCGACCCGCAGCAGGTGGGCGCACGGGCTGGTGGTCGTCAAACCCGGCACCGGCCACATCAAGGCGATGACCGTCAACCGGGTCTACTCGCTCAGCCAGAAGGGCAACGGGCCGCACTCCGACCCGAACAAGCGAGCGAAGCTGAAGGGCAACTACCCCAACACGGTCAACCCGCTGCTCGGGGGCAGCGACATGCCCGGTTACCAGGCCGGATCGACGTTCAAGATGTTTACGATGCTGGCCGCGCTCGACGCCGGGATGCCCATGTCCACATCGTTCTACGCGCCGCAGCGGTACGTGTCCCAGTACCTCGCCGGCCCCGGCGAGCCGGGCAGCTGCGGCGGCCGGTGGTGCCCGGTCAACGCGAGCGGGTCGATGACCGGAAGGCACGCGATGTGGTCCGGTTTCGGAAAATCGGTCAACACGTACTTCGTCCAGCTCGAACAGAAGGTGGGCGCCGACAAGGCCGTCATGATGGCCGAGCGGCTCGGTCTGCGCTGGCGCACCGAAATCGACCGGCTCCAGGCGTCACCCGCGAAGCGAAAGGGCTGGGGCGCGTTCACGCTCGGCGTCTCCGACGTCACGCCGATCGAGATGGCGAGCGCCTACGCGACAGTCGCCGCCGACGGGCGATACTGCGAACCGCTGCCGGTACAGACGATCACCCGTCCGGATGGCTCCGCGGAACCCGTCGAGCCGCGATGCAAGCAGGCGATCAGCACGGCGGTCGCGCGGGCGGCCGCGGACGCGGCGCGCTGCGTGACCGGGTACGGCGCGGCGCGCGGCAAGTGTGGCGACTGGTCGACGGCGCCCGGCGTGTACGGGATCGTCAAACGTCCGGTGGCGGGCAAGACGGGTACGACGGACAACACCCGGGCGGCTTGGTTCGTGGGGTTCACGCCCGACCTGACGGCGGCGAGCTTCATGGCCGACCCGGACAACCCGCGCAACGCGGTCGGCGACTGGCAATCCCTGAAACCCATCAACTCGGTCTCGGAAACCTTGCGCGACGCCCTGAGGGGCCAGCCAGTATCCCACTTCACCCCACCCCCAGCCTCCATCCTGAAGTAACCCGCCGCGCCCGCCCGCCGCGGCGCGGGCCGGGTGGCGGGCGGGCGGGCGCGCCCCCTCTCGTCGATCAAGGACGAACGCACGTGGTTCGATCTCTTTTCCCCGTGCGTTTGCCCTTGATCCATGCAAATCTCCTTGATCGCGGAACGCGGCGGTGGCTCAGGCGCCGCCTTCACGTGCGCACAGCGCGGGCGGTCGCGACCTCATGACACGTTCGGAGATCTACGCGGGTCCGAGGCGGGTCGAGGCCGTAGTTCCCCCGATATCGCACCGACCCACGCCGCCCAACCCACCCTGCGCGGCCCGCGCCCTCCCAGCGACCGTCGATCAAGGACATCCGCAACGATCAAGGGCGAACGCACGGGGAAAGTAGATCGAACCACGTGCGTTTGCCCTTGATCGACGGGAGAGGGGGCGTGGCTGCGCGCGAACGCGCAGCCACCACGCGGGTCGGGCGGCGCGCCGGGGACGCGTGGGTTAGCGGAGGTCGGCGGAGACTAGGGACCAGACCTCTAGGTCTACTCGGCCGGTGTGGACGTGGCCGGCGTTGCGGAGGAGCCCCTCGTAGGTGAAGCCGGCCTTCTCCGCCACCCGCCGCGACGCCGTGTTGCCGGGCGCGACCCGCAGCTCCACGCGCTGGAAGTCGTGTTCGAGCAGCAGCGCGATTGCCACGGCGTCGACGGCTTCGGCGGCCACCCCGAAGCCCCGCGTGTCGGCGGCCACCGCGTAGGCGACCTCGGTGACCCGGGAGACCCAGTCGGTGCGCTTGGTCCACAGGCAGCCGACCAGCCGGTCGTCCTCCCGCCGGATCACGGCGTAGTGGTCGCCGTTGCCGCTGTCGCGCCGCTCCTGGGCCATCTCGCCGCACCAGGCCGAGCCTTCGATCTGCCCGAACTCCGCCGGAAACGGCAACCAACGCTGGGTCTGCTTGTCACCGAAGATCTCGGTGACCGCCTTGGCATCGCCGATGTCGACCGGGCGCACATGCAGCCGGGGTGTCGAAACGGTCAGCGATGGGAAGCGACGCAACGCCACCTGGCCGGTCATGCGCCGCCTCCCGCAGCCGCCACCAAGCGAAGGGAGCGCAGCGACCGTAGCGACTGGCGGCTACAGGGAGGCACAAAAGGCGCATGACCCGCGCGAGCGGAGCGAGCGCCA
>NZ_JBAKHX010000119.1:0-15761 GCF_036906915.1 Micromonospora sp. CPCC 206061 | reverse complement strand
CCGTCGATCAAGGGCAAACGCACGTGGTTCGATCTCTTTTCCACGTGCGTTTGCCCTTGATCCATGCAGATCTCCTTGATCGACGTCGCTTAAGGTGCGCCGCAGGCCCGCGCAGCGTTCGCGTGGGCCCGCGCCCAAGGGATCACAAGCCAGGCGGCGTCGGAGCCTGCCAGGCGCTGAGGCCGACGGGCGCAGGGCGAGCGGAGGCTGCCGGGCGAAGGTCGAGAGCGACGCCCGGCGCTCGGCGAGCCGTGCTTGCCGGACGCTACCCAGCGGCGGCCGTGCGGTGGCTACGCCGTATCGGCCAGGGCCGGGCTCCGATGACCGCGAGGTTGCCGGCAGCCGCCACGCCCGCGGTGCGGGCGCGGCGCGCACCGCGGGCGCGTCGGGCGCCGCATTCAGGGTAGCGGGCGGCTCGCCGCCTTCGAGGGCGGCCGACAGGCCCGCGATCAAGGACAACTCCGTCGATCAAGGGCAAACGCACGTGGAAAAGAGATCGAACCACGTGCGTTTGCCCTTGATCGGCGGGGAGGGGCCGGCCCCCCGTGCGGACAGCGGGGCGCGCGGGCGCGTGCGGGGGCGCGTGACGGGGCGGGGGGCGTGCGGGGGCGCGTGCCGGGGTGCGTGCGGGGGCGGGCGGGGAAGGGTGGGGTTATGTGGTCAGGGTGCAGGCGGCTGCTGTGGTTAGGAGGGCTAGGCCTGTTGTGGCCTGGAGGAGGAGGGCGGGGCCTAGGTGGGACCACATCGTTGGGGGGTGGGGGGTTAGGAGCTGGCCGGTGGTCAGGTTGACGATGCGCTCGACGCGGGGGGCCAGGTCGGGGTCTTTCTGGTGGCGGACGGTGACCTGGATGTGGTCGGCCGGTTCGAGGGCGGTCTGGGGGAGGTGGCCGTGGATCTCCAGCTCGCACAGGGTGCCGTATCTGTCGCGCAGTCGTAGGGGCGTGACAAGGAATTCTGGGCCCTTCTTCAGCTCCTTGAACGAGCGGCGGCCGCCGCGGCCGGTGCCGGCGCGCAGGACGGAGAGGATCGCCGCGACGATCAGGCGGGCGACGGTGGCGGTCGCGAAGACCGCCACCAGGGCCGGTTGGCCCACCTTGACCTCGCGGGAGTATCCGCCGAGTAGTTGCACGACGTGTCCGGTGACGATCGGCCCCTGCGGGCGCGCGATGGGCTCAGGGAAGAGCTCGCGATCCAACGCCATAACTCAGCGTATCGACACGGTTACATGAATGCGAGTGAATGAATCGCTCGTACAGTTCCAGGTACTGGCTGGCCATCCGCGCGGGTGTGAACCGGCGCGCGGCCTCGGCCATGCACTCCGCCGGGTCGATCTTGTCGGCTGCCAGGGCGAGTTCGGCCAGCTCGTTCTCGTCGTCGGTGAGCAGGCCGGTGCGGCCGTCTTCGATGAGTTCGGGTAGGCAGCCACGGGCCAGGGCGACCACGGGGGTGCCCAGGGCGAGCGACTCCACGACGAACGTGCCGCCCGGCTCCTCCCAGCGCAGTGGCGCGAGCACGGCCTTGGCGTTGGCCACGAGCTCGTCGCGCTCCTGGCCGGAGACGGTACCGATCCACCGCACGCGCTGGCCGTCGACGTGCGGCGCCACCCGCTCCCGGAAGTATCGGGCGTCCGGGTTGTCGGCGTCGGGCGGCAGGTCCGCCGGGTCGTGGTACGGGCCGACGGGGCCGGCGAGGATCAGGTCGAACCCATACTCGTGAGCCAGGCGCGCCCCGAGGTCCTGGCCCTTGCCGGGGGTGATCCGGCCGAGGATCAGCAGGTGGTCGCCCTTGGTCGGGCGGGGGCGGCGGTCGGCGCCGGTCGCGAGCGGGGTGGCCAGGTGCACGTGGCCGACCGAGTGGGCGCGCAGTGCCTCGGGAGCCCGGGCGAGCTGCGAGGCGGAGACGCCGTTGACCCGGACCCGCCCACCTCCGTCGAAGCCGCCGTACAGCTCGGGGTGCTTGGCCAGATCCCAGTGCAGGGTATGCAGGGCGGGCGGCGCGTCGCGGCCGAGCGCGGCCATGGTGGCGAGGCCCACGGCTTCGACGTGGTCGTGCACCAGGTCGATGTCGTCGCGTTCGCGCAGGGCCCGGACCACGCGGTGCATGTGCGCCTGCGCGACGCCGCAGACCTGGTTGTACGGGCGCTGGAGGGCGCTGAACTGCCCGTCCGGGAATACCGACAGCAGCTCGTCGACCGGGAGCGTGCTGGTGCCGACGGACGCCAGCACCACCTCCACGCCCAGGTCGCGCAGCGGCGGCACGAGGGTGGCCACCACGTTCTCGATACCGCCATATCCCCGAGGGGGCACCGACAGCCACGGCCCGGCGTTCATCAGCACCCTCATCGTGCCTCCTGATTCGCTCGGTCGTGCGCTGAGGGCGACGCCTTACTCCGCGCCGCGCCAACTCGCTGGCTCATCGAACACCCACAGGCTGGCTGCGGACCTGGGCGAGGGGTGGGCGCTCGGTCACCGATACGTCCGTCACGACGATCTCCCGGTCGAGGTTGGGCAGCGCCTCGGCGCCGCCGCGGCGGAATTGGGTCAGCGCGTCCGCTGGTGGGGTCGGCGTGGCGACGATGCCCTTGCGGTGCAGTCGCGACCACGCGGTGAACAGGATCTGCGCGGCCATCCGGCCCAGCGCCTCCGTCTGCTGGTTGCGGTGGTGCCGTTCACCGAGGTCGACCTGCGCGAGCGCGTCCAGGCCCACCAGGTCGAGCAGGTCGATCAGCATCGCGATCTCGACCCCGTACCCGGACACGAACGGCAACCGTTCCAGCACCGTCCGGCGGCCCGCGTACTCCCCGGCCAGGGGCTGCACGAAGCCGGCCAGCTCCGGCCAGAAAAGGTTCAGCAGGGGTCGGGCCATCAGCTCGGTGACCCGCCCACCGCCGTCCCGTTCGTTGCCGGCCGCCCCTTCCAGCGGCCGGTGATAGAAGCCCTTGACGAAGGCGACCGACGCGTCGGTCAGCAGCGGCCCGACCAGGCCGGTGACGAAGTGCGGGCGGAATTGCCGCAGGTCTGCGTCGATGAACGCGACCACGTCGCCCCGGGCGGCGGCGAGCCCCGCCCACAGCGCGTCGCCCTTGCCCTCCATGCGGGGCAGACCGCGGGTCATCTCGTCCTGACACACGACGCGGGCGCCCGCGGAGCGGGCCACCTCCGCCGTGCCGTCGTCCGACCGGGAGTCCACTACGACTATCTCGTCGACCAGCGGGACCGCGCGGACTAGCCGGTCGTGGATCGTCGCGACGATCTCGCCGACCGTTTCCTCCTCGTTGCGCGCGGGGATGACCACGCTGACCCGGCTGCGCCCTTTGGCGCGCAGGAGTTGGCGCGGCGTCCACTGCGCCGCTGACCCGGTCCGGTAAGTCGACCAGGCCTCCACCACAGGGGTGACCGAACGGGATTGCCACATGGACGTACGAATTCCCGCTGAACGGGGTACTCAATCGCCACGCCGAGGTTGGGAGGGACGTATGGGTAAGAGTCGCGTGGGTTTGATCGGTGCCGGGAACGTGGCCCAGCGGCACGCTCGGGTGCTGTCGGGATTCCCGGACGTGGTGCTGGCGGGTGTGACGGATGTGCTGCCCGAGGCGGCCGCCCGGCTGGCCGATACGCACGGGACCAGGGCTTTCGCGGACGCCGACGAGCTGCTGCGCTCAGACCTGGACGCCGTGTACGTGTGCGTGCCGCCGTTCGCGCACGGTCCGGCGGAGGAGGCGGTGCTGGCCGCCGGGCTGCCGCTGTTCGTGGAGAAGCCCTTGGCCGCCGACCTGGAGACCGCCGAGAAGACCGCCGCGATGGTCGACGGCGCGCCGACCGCAGTCGGGCACCACTGGCGGTACCTGGCGGTGGTCGAGCGGGCACGTGACGTGCTCGACGGGCGACCGGTGCGGCTGGTCAGCGGCGCCTGGCTCGACAAGGTGCCGCCGGTGGCGTGGTGGTCGCGGCGGGACCGGTCGGGCGGGCCGGTGGTGGAGCAGGCCGCCCACGTGCTCGACCTGGCCCGGCTGCTGGTCGGCGAGGTCACCCGGGTATGCGCGCTCGGCGACGGCTCCCCTCCGCCGGGGGAGGGCTCCGATGTCGATTCCGCCACGGCCGCCACCCTCCGCTTCGCGTCGGGGGCGGTGGGCACGCTCGCCACGGCCTGCGTCCTCGGCTGGAAGCATCGCGCGGGACTGGAGATCTACGCGGACGGGCTCGCGCTCGCCGTGGGTGAGGACGAGCTTCTGGTACGCGAGGGCGAGCGCGAATACCGGCTGCCTGGCGACCCGGAAGCGGCGCGGGTGGCGGTGGACAGAGCGTTCATCGACGCGGTACGCCGCGAGGGCGACGACATCCGGGCGCCGTACGAGGAAGGGCTCCGCACTCACCGGCTGGCGTGCGCGATCGCGCAATCGGCGGCCACGGGGGAGGCCTGTGATGTCTGAGCGAGTCGTAGTCGTCGACGGACCCGGCCGGGTGCAGATCCGGTCGGAAGAGCCGGAAACCTTGCGAGACGGCACGTTCCGGGTCCGAACACTCTACAGTGGAGTGTCTACGGGTACCGAGCTTAGCTACGTCAAGGGAACCAACCCGTACCTGTCCGCGCGGTTCGACGCGGGGCTCGGGCTGTTCCGCCCCGGCGAGCCGTCCACGCCGTACCCGGTGACCCGGCTCGGGTACATGGAGGTGGCCACGGTCGCGGAGAGCCGCACGCCGGCGGTCGCGCCGGGAGACGTGGTCGCGATGGCGTACGGGCACCGGACCGGGTACGTGGCCGACCCGCTCGCCGACCGGGTCGTGCCGCTGCCCGGCGACCTCGATCCCGCACTCGGGGTGTACGTGGCGCACATGGGCCCCATCTGCGCGAACGGGCTGTTACACGCCGCGGCGGACGCTTTTGGCACGCAGGTACGCGGGCTGGGAGACGGTGTCGCGGGACGGCGTGTCGCGGTGGTGGGCGCCGGCGCCGTCGGTCTGCTGACGGCGCTGTTCGTCCAACGCCACGGCGCCCAGGATGTCGTCGTACTCGATGAAACGTCGCGGCGGCGAGCGGTCGCGGAGGCCCTCGGTCTCGCGACGCTCGACCCGGCGGCCGGCGACCCCGCGGTCGCGTTGAAGACCCGGTGGCGGCACGGGCCCGGCGACCGGGGCGCGGACGTGGTCTTCCAGTGTCGAGGCCAGGCGTCGGCGCTGCACCTCGCGTTGCGCCTGCTGCGGCCGCAGGGGACGGTGATCGACCTGGCGTTCTACCAGGCGGGGGCGGACGAGGTGCGGCTGGGGGAGGAGTTCCACCACAACGGCCTCAGCCTGCGCTGCGCGCAGATCGGCCGGGTGCCGCGCGGCCTCGCGGCGGTGTGGGACCGCGAGCGGCTCTCGGCCGAGACGGTCGAGCTGCTGCGCGTGTACGGGGACGTGGTGCGCAAGCATCTGGTGACCGCGGTGGTGCCGTTTGACGAGGCTCCGGTGCTGCTCACGGCCCTGGCCGAGCGGCGAAGGCAGGAGGTGTCGGTGATCTTGGAGTGTTGAATAGTACCGTTGCGCCTCATGGGTGTGTCCTCACGGTTGAAGAGCAGGGTCCAGCGGTTCCTCCAGCGCCCTGGCACCACGGTCGATCTCGGCCCGCTGGAGAAGTTGCTGCCCAAGATCGCGGCGCGCGAAGACGAGCTGAAGGAGCTCGACGACGCCGAGCTGACCGAGGCCGCCGGTAAGGCAGAGGAGTACGTCGAGATCTGCGCCGTCGGGCGGGAGGCGGCCCGCCGCGGGCTCGACCAGCGCGCCTACGACGTGCAGCTGGTCGGCGCGATGGCGTTGCAGTCCGGCAAGGTCGCCGAGATGGCCACCGGTGAGGGCAAGACGCTGACCGCAGCGATCGCCGCGTACGGCCACGTGCGGCGCGGCAACGGGCCCGTGCACGTGCTCACCGTCAACGACTACCTGGCACGGCGCGACGCGCTGTGGATGGCGCCGGTCTACAAGCTGCTCGGCCTCAGCGTCGGCTGGGTCACCGAGGCTTCGACCCACGAGCAGCGGCGCGCGGCGTACAACAACGACGTCACCTACGTCTCCGTGAGCGAGGCGGGCTTCGACTACCTGCGCGACCAGCTCGTGGTCGACATCGACGAGCGGGTGCAGCGCGAGCTGGCCACCTGCATCGTCGACGAGGCCGACTCGATCCTCATCGACGAGGCCCGGGTGCCGATGGTCCTCGCCGGCACCGTCCCCGGCGAGCAGGACCCGGTGCACGCGGCCGCGGCCCTGGTGCGGGGCCTGCGCGACAAGCGCGACTACGAGATCGCCGACGACGGCCGCAGCGTGGCCCTCACCCAGCGCGGCCTGGAGACCATCGAGAAGGAGCTGGGCGGCCTCGACCTGTACGCCGAGGAGCACTTCGACCAGCTCTCCGCCGTCAACGTGGCACTGCACGCCCAGGCGCTGCTGCACCGCGACGTCGACTACATCGTGCGCAACGGCGCCGTCGAGCTGGTCGACGAGATGCGCGGCCGGGTCGCGCAGCGGCGCCGCTGGCCCGACGGGCTGCAGGCCGCCGTCGAGGCCAAGGAAGGGCTGGGTGCCACCGCCGAGGGCGAGGTGCTCGACACGATCACGGTGCAGGCGTACATCGGGCTGTACCGCACGCTGTGCGGCATGACCGCCACGGCGGTGCTGGTGGGGCACGAGCTGCGCGAATTCTTCAAGCTGGAAGTCGCGGTGATCCCGCCGAACACGCCGTGCGTGCGCGTCGACGAGCCGGACCGCATCTACGCGACGCGCGCCGAGAAGGAAGAGGCGCTGATCGCGGAGATCACCGAGGCGCACGCCGCCGGGCGTCCCGTGCTGGTCGGCACCCTCGACGTGAAGGAGTCGGAGCAGCTCGCCGCCGGCCTGAAGGCCGTCGGCGTCGACTGCGTCGTGCTCAACGCCAAGAACGACGAGGAAGAGGCCGCGATCATCGCCGAGGCCGGTACGCACAACGCGGTGACCGTCTCCACGCAGATGGCCGGCCGTGGTGTCGACATCCGGCTCGGCGGCAGCGACCAGAGCGACTACGACCGGGTCTCCGACCTCGGCGGGCTGTACGTGATCGGCAGCGGCCGGCACGACAGCCGCCGCGTCGACGACCAGCTCCGCGGTCGCGCCGGCCGGCAGGGCGACCCGGGCAACTCGGTGTTCTTCGTCAGCCTCGAAGACGAGCTGGTCGTGCGGCACGCGCCCGAGCTGATCCCGGCCTCGCCGAAGATGCACGCCGACGGGCTCGTCGTGGACGAGGCGGTCAGCTACGCGATCGAGCACGCCCAGCGGGTCGCTGAAGGCGTCAACCACGAGATCCACCGCAACACGTGGCGATACAGCGTGGTGATCGAGCAGCAGCGCAAGGCGCTCGCCGTGCGGCGTGAGCGGCTGCTCACCACCGAGGTGGCCGGCGACATGCTCCGCGAGCGGTGCGAGGAGAAGGCCGAGGAGCTCGACGACGAGCTGGTCAACCGGGTGGGGCGGTCGATCGCCCTCTACCACCTCGACCGGCTGTGGGCCGAGCACCTGGCCGAGCTGTCCGAGGTGCGCGAGGGTGTGCATCTGCGGGCGCTGGGGCGGCTGGACCCGCTGGACGAGTTCCACCGGGCGGCGGTGCCGGCGTTCAACGACCTGTTCCCGAAGATCGAGGAGCGGACGGTGGCGACGTTCGAGGAATCCGAGATCGACGAGGACTGGGAGCCGGAGGTGGCGACCCTGGTCCGCCCGAGCGCGACCTGGACGTACCTGGTACACGACAACCCGTTCGGCTCGGAGCTCGACCGCTTGATCAGCGCCGTAGGCCGCCGCATAGCGTCGTCCCGCTAGGGTCGCGCCTCGCGGGGCGCGTGCGCGCCTTGCGCGGTCCGTGCGCCTTGCGCGGTCCGTGCGGCTCGCACCCTGCGCGGTCCGTGCGGCTCGCACCCTGCGCGGTCCGTGCGGCTCGCACCCTGCGCGGTCCGTGCGGCTCGCACCCTGCGCGGTCCGTGCGGCTCGCACCCTGCGCGGTCCGTGCGGCTCGCACCCTGCGCGGTCCGTGCGGCTCGCACCCTGCGCGGTCCGCGCGGCTCGCACCCTGCGCGGTCCGCGCGGCTCGCACCCTGCGCGGTCCGCGCGGCTCGCACCCTGCGCGGCTGGCTGCCTCGCGTTCGTCGATCAAGGGCAAACGCACGTGGTTCGATCTCATTTCCGCGTGCATTTGCCCTTGATCGATGGAGATCTCCTTGATCGCCGCCCGTTGAGTCAAGGGCGGCGGCCGGGTGTCAAGGTCGTAGCCCGCTGCCGGGCCGGCCGCAGTCCGATGGGCAGGCGATGCCAGGGCTGGTGAGGCCCGTCGGTCGGTGGAGGTCCGGTGGCGTACGGAGGCGCGGCAGATGGTCGGACCAGCCCGGCGCGGGCCGCGGGCCGGGCGGCGTTCCGACGACTTCGGTGTCCTCAAGCCCGCGCGCAGGGCACGCTTTCGCCAAAATTGCGGCATCCCCGGCCGCATCGGCGGCCCGCCGCGACAGGAAGCGATTGACGCACCCGCCGTGCGGGCGGCACCCGCCGTGCGGGCGGCACCCGCCGTGCGGGCGGCACCCGCCGTGCGGGCGGCACCCGCCGTGCGGCCCTGAAGGGCCGCCGATCAAGGCCATCCTCATCGATCAAGGGCAAACGCACGCGGAAAAGAGATCCAACCACGTGCATTCGCCCTTGATCGGCGGAGGAGGGCCGTCGCTACTACATGTTGATCATGTGGCCGGCCAGGCCGTGGACGGCCTCCTTGACCGCCTCACCCAGCGTCGGATGCGCGTGCACATTTCGGGCGACCTCGTGCACCGTCAGATCCCACTGCTGCGCGAGCGTCAGCTCCGGCAGCAGCTCGGTCACGTCCGGTCCGATCAGGTGGGCGCCCAGTAGCTCCCCGTACTTCGCGTCGCTGAGGATCTTCACGAATCCGACCGTGTCGCCCAGCCCGTGCGCCTTGCCGTTCGCCGTGAACGGGAACTTCGCCACCTGGACGTCGAAGCCCTGTGACCGGGCCTGCTCCTCGGTCCAGCCGAAGCTGGCGATCTGCGGTTGGCAGTACGTGGCCCGGGGGATCATCACGTAGTCCAACTCCATGGTCTCCGCGTCGGCGATCGTCTCGGCGGCCACGATGCCCATCGACTCGGCCGCGTGCGCGAGCATCAGCTTGGCGGTCACGTCGCCGATCGCGAAGATGTGCGGCACGCTGGTGCGGCAGCGCCCGTCGATGTCGATCGCGCCGCGGTCGGTGAGGCGTACGCCGGTCTTGTCGAGCCCGTACCCCTCGACGCGCGGCTGGAAGCCGATCGCCTGGAGCACCTTGTCGGCTTCGAGCACTTGCTGCTGGCCGTCGCGCGACACGGTGACCCGCACCTTCGGCCCGGACTCGTCGATCGACTCGACGCGGGTCGAGGTGAGCACGTCGATGCCGAGCCGCTTGTACCGCCGGGCCAGCTCGGCCGACACCTCGGCGTCTTCCAACGGCACCATCCGGTCGAGGAACTCGACGATCGTGACCTTGACGCCGTAGTTGTGCAGCACGTACCCGAACTCGACTCCGATCGCGCCGGCGCCCGCGATGACGACGCTCTCCGGCAGATCTTCGCTGAGGATCTGCTCCTCGTACGTCACCACCCGGTCGCTGATCGACGTGCCCGGCAGCAGCCGCGTGGTCGCCCCGGCGGCGATGATGCAGTGGTCGAAGGTCACCGTCTGGTCGCCCACCTGGATCGTGTGCTCGTCGGTGAACGTGCCCCGCCCGTCGTACTGGGCGATCTTGTTCTTCTTCATCAGGTAGTGGACGCCCTTGACCCGGCCGTCGGCGACCTTGCGGCTGCGCTGGTACGCCGCGCCGTAGTCGAAGGTCACCTCGCCCTGGATGCCGAAGGTCTTCGCCTCCTGGTGGAACAGGTGTGCCAGCTCGGCGTTGCGCAGCAGCGCCTTGGAGGGGATGCAGCCGACGTTGAGGCAGACGCCGCCCCAGTAGCGCTCCTCGATGACCGCTGTGCGGAGTCCCAGCTGCGCCGACCGGACCGCCGCCGTGTAGCCGCCGGGTCCGGCGCCCAGCACGACAACGTTGAAGTGCTCACTCATGCGCTCGATGCTACGTCCAAAGGCATTCTTGACCTTTTTCATGGAGAAGACCCAGAAACTTTCATGGAGAAGACCCAGAAACCTTTGCCACGCTCACTCGGTGTGACAGGTGTGGTGAAAGTGCTCTACATCGCCGGCTGGGGCCGCAGCGGTACGACCATCGTGGACAACATTCTGGGCTCGTACGAGAACGTGTTCTCGGCCGGTGAGCTGTACTACCTGTGGCGGCGGGGCCTCGTGCAGGGGCGGCGCTGCGGGTGCGGCGAGAAGCTGGCCGAGTGCCCGCTGTGGTCCAAGGTGCTGCACGTGGCGTACGGCAGCGAGCCGCCCTGTCCGAAGCGGACCGCTGCTCTCCAGTACCGGGTCACCCGCGTGCGGAACACGCGGCGGCTGACTCGCGGCGGGCTGGACGCCGAGGCGGCCGAGTACCGCGACCTGGTCGGCAGGCTGTACGCGGCCATCGCCGAGGTGACCGGCGCCGAGCTGGTGGTCGACTCCTCGAAGCTACCCTCTGGCGCGGCCGTGCTGGCCCGCGTCGCGGGCGTCGAGCCGTACCTGGTGCAGATGGTCCGCGACCCGCGCGCCGTCGCGTACTCGTGGATGCGCCCGAAGGCGCAGCTCGACCGGCCCAAGCCGATGCTGATGGACCAGCACGGGCCGGCGGAGAGCACCACCAAGTGGCTCGCGTGGAACCTGCTCACCGAGCAGGTGGCCCGCCAGGGATACGCGGGGCGGCGGCACCGGCTGCGGTACGAGGACTTCGTCGCCGACCCGCGCGGCACCGTCGAAGGGCTGCTCGCGTGGGCCGGGGTGGCGGCGGACGGCGGCCCGTTCGTGGATGGCCGCACCGTGGAGCTGGGCGCCAACCACACCGTGTCGGGCAATCCGGCCCGGTTCCGCATCGGGCCGGTCGCGCTCCACCCGGACGAGGAGTGGCGGCGCGCGCAGCCGCTTGGGCCGCGCGCGCTCTGCACGGCGCTCTCGTTTCCCCTGCTACACCGGTACGGCTACCGCGTCCTCACCTGACGGCGGCGACCGCGGCGTCCGGGCCGCCGCGCCAGACCAGGCCCACCTCGCTGTACCCGGCGGTGCGGAGGGTGTCCACGTGCCACGACACCGGGGGGTTCCACTCGGTGCTGTGCCGGTTGGCGAAGACCTTCGCGCGGTCCGCGGTCAGCGGGCCGAGCGTCGGGTCCTTGGCGACGTGCGCCCACCAGTCCTCCCAGGACAGCACCGCCCCGGCCGCGTACAGGGCCGCCCGCCGCGCCTCGGACCGCGCGTGCCGCTTCTCGTTGAGTCCGGGCAGGCCGTCGTCGGGCATGTGGTCGGCGTTGACGAACACGCCGCCGGGCCGCAGCACGTCGCGGATCTCCCTGTACAGCGCCGCCAGCCGGTCGGCGTCGATCCAGTGCAGGGCGGTGGCGGTGAGCACCGCGTCGTACTCGCGGTGGGGGAGCGCGGCCGTCCACTCGGGACCGCGCAGGTCGGCGGTCACGACGGCCGACCGGCCGTCGAGCGACGCGCGGGCGATGTGCTGCAGCACCGGGTCGACGTCGAGCACCGTCGTGGTCGCTGTCGGGAAGCGGCGCAGGGCCCGCAGTGAGATCGATCCGGTACCGCCGGCGAGGTCGAGGATCTTCGGTGCCCACCCGCCGGTGACGGCGTCGACGGTGTCGAGCAGCGCCGCGAACCGTTCCTCGCGGTCCGGCAGGTACGCCTCCTGCTGCCGGTCCCAGCTCTCCTGCCACGCCGTCGCGTCTGCTGTGTAAGGCCTCATAGGCTCCACACTAGTTACGACACTTCGCGCCTGAGAAGACGGGTCCAGCCGGCGGCCAGCGGCAGCAGCACCCACACGGCGCTGGCCGTGGCCAGCTTGGCCCACGCCTGGCCGGGCATGCTGCCCTCCAGGAGCGGCTGCATCGTTACGCCCAGGTCCAGCCACTGCGCCGGGGTCTGGAGAGCCTTCACCATCTGGCCCACCACGCCCCACACAGTCGGCAGCATGAAGTAGACAACGATCGCGAGGGCCGAGTTCATGAGCAGCATGCCGAACGCCACGCCCATCACGATGTTGATCACCTGGGCGAGCAGGGAGAGCGGGAGGATGGCGCCGCCGAGGTTCCAGGCGCCGTCGCCGTCGAACAGCGCCGAGCCGACCACGTTGCCGGCCGCCGCGACGGCCACGCTGACCGCCACCGACGCCACGGCCAGCGCGATCGCGGCGAGGAGCTTGGCGACCGCCACCCGGCTGCGCTCCGGCACCAGCGTGAACGTGGTCAGCGCCGTCCGCTGCGTCCACTCGCTGGTGACCGCGAGGATGCCGAGCACCGGCAGCAGCACCCCGGACGGGATCATCATCATCTGGAAGAGGTTCCGGAACGTCAGGTCGGCCGGATCGGCGGCGAACAGCATGATCACCGCGAGTGCGACGTACCCGAGCCCGATCGTCACCAGCAGCCAGAACCCGGCCCGGGTGTCGGTCATCTTGCGCAGCTCGACGGCTGTGAGCCGGGTGATACCCGGCCGGCTCACGCCAGCCACCCGGCGCTCGATCATGGGCGGTTTGGTCGGCGCTGCGATGGTGCTCATTTCACGGCCTCCTTGACGGTCTGTCCGGCGGTCAGGGTGAGGAACAGCTGCTCCAGGCCGCCGCCGTCGGCGGGGCGTAGCTCCAGCAGTACGGCCGCGGCCGCCGCCGCGACCCGGCCGACCGTCTCGGCGTCGGCCTGCGCGACGAGGGCGCCGTCAGCGGTACGCGCCACCGCCACGCCCGCGGTGGTGAGCGCCCATTCGAGCTTGTCGGGATCCAGCCCGCGGACCCGGACACCCGAGCTGGCGAGCAGCTCGTCCTTGGTACCCGCGGCGACGATCCGGCCACCCCCGATGACCACCAGCCGGTCCGCCACCGCCTCGACCTCGCGCAGCAGGTGCGACGAGAGCAGCACCGTGCCGCCCCGGTCGGCGAAGTCGCGCAGCACGCCGCGCATCCAGAAGATGCCCTCCGGGTCGAGACCGTTCGCCGGCTCGTCCAGGATCAGGATCCGCGGGTCGCCCAGCATCGCCATGGCGATGCCGAGCCGCTGGCGCATGCCCAACGAGTACGCCCGGACGCGGCGCTTCGCGGCGGTGGCGTTCAGCCCGACGAGGTCGAGCAGCTCGCCGACCCGCCCGCGGTCGACACCCATGGTCTGTGCGGCCAGGGCCAGCACCTCCCGGCCGGTGCGCCCCGGGTGCTGGGCGGACGCGTCGAGCAGTACCCCGATCTCCCGGCCCGGGTTCGGCAGCCGCCGGTACGGCACGCCCCGGACCGTGGCGGAGCCGTCGGACGGCGGGGTCAGCCCGCAGATCATCCGCATCGTGGTGGATTTGCCGGCGCCGTTCGGCCCGAGGAACCCGGTCACCGTGCCGGGCTCACAGGTGAACGTGACGCCGTCGACGGCTGTGTGCGCGCCGTACCGCTTCGTCAGGTGCTCCACGCTGATCATGTGTCCAGCGTGCGGGCGCCAGGGGTACCGTCGCCTCGGTCGCAGGTCGGCGGCGCGCGACCAAGGTCTACGCCGGCCCTTCTACTTTGGTCGGATGCCGGAGCGCGCGGCTGGCCGTACCATTTGGATCATGGCTGGTGCGGTGCCCGAGTATCGGACCCTCCTGCCGGGCATGCTGCTCGCGGAGCTCGACCCCGACGTGCGGCCTGCCCGCCGGACGGTGCGCGACTGGGCGGTCGACGTGCTGGCGTTCCTGTTTTCGATCTTGATGTTGCTGATCCTGATGGTGGCCAGCGAAGAGCAGGGCGTCACCGACGGCACGATCGCGGCCGACGCCCTCCTGGGGTTGCTGTGCTGCCTGGTGCTCTGGGGGCGGCGGCGCTGGCCGGTTGCGGTCTGCCTGCTGATCACCGTCGCCGGCGTGTACTCGGTGACCGGCGTCGGCGCGGCGGTCATCGCGTACTTCACCGTGGCGGTGCACCGGCGGTTTCCCGTGGCGGTGGCGACGGGCGCGTTCGCCACGGCATCCGGACTGATCTTCCCCCTGCTGCGACCGGACTGGGCCAGCGCGTACTGGGTCGACATGATCTGGGCCGTCGTCTTCACCGCGCTGATCCTGGGCTGGGGCATGGTCGTGCGGGCCCGGCGGCAGCTCGTGCTGTCGCTGCGCGAGCGCGCCGTCCGGGCCGAGTCCGAGCAGCAGCTGCGGGTCGCGCAGGCCCAGCAGATGGAGCGCGCGCGCATCGCGCGCGAGATGCACGACGTGCTGGCGCACCGCATCTCGCTGCTGAGCCTGCACGCGGGCGCGCTGGAGTTCCGGCCGGACGCGCCGCCGCAGGAGATCGCGGAGGCCGCCGGCGTCATCCGCGACAGCGCCCACCAGGCGCTGCAGGATCTGCGCGAGGTGATTGGCGTACTGCGTGAGGGCGGCGCCGACGACGCTCCCGACCGCCCCCAGCCCACCCTCGCCGACCTGCCAGGCTTGATCGAGGAGTCGCGCCGCGCGGGCATGCGCGTGCGGCTCGACGACGAGGTGCCAGACTTGGCGGCGGTGCCCGTGGGTGTGGGGCGCAACGCGTACCGGATCGTGCAGGAAGGCCTGACGAACGCGCGCAAGCACGCGGGGGGTTCCACAGTGGACGTTGTGGTGGCGGGAGCGGCCGGCTCGGGGCTCTCCGTCGAGGTGCGCAACCCGTGGCCGGTCGGCCGGGCGCTGTCGCCGGTGATCCCGGGTGCCGGCACCGGGCTGGTGGGATTGACCGAACGGGCGGCGCTGGCGGGCGGACGCCTCGAACACGGCCGCACTGAGTCCGGCGACTTCCGCCTGTGGGCCTGGCTCCCGTGGCCGTCATGAGCGGCCCCGACGCCTCCGGTCCGGGCCGCTTCGCGGTTTCGCCGACCCTGCGGCCTCAGGCAGTGGCTGATGCCGCGGCTTCCCAAGAATCGCCGGCGGGCGAGCCTGTGCGGGTGCTCGTCGTGGACGATGACGCGCTGGTGCGGGCGGGACTTGCGATGATCCTGCGGGGGGCCAACGACCTTGCGCTCGTCGGCGAGGCGGCCGACGGGGCCGAGGTGGCCGCCGCCGTCCGGCAGCACCGGCCCGACGTGGTGCTGATGGACATCCGGATGCCGCAGGTCGACGGCCTTGCCGCCACCGAGCAGCTGCGCCGCCGCCCCGATCCGCCCGAGGTCATCGTGCTGACGACGTTCCACGCCGACGAGTACGTGCTGCGGGCGCTGCGGGCAGGCGCGAGCGGCTTCCTCCTCAAGGACACCCCGCCCGCCGAGATCCTCCGCGCCGTCCGGTGCGTCGCGTCCGGCGAGCCGATGCTGTCGCCGGCGGTCACCCGGCAGCTCATTGCCCACGTCAGCGACGGCAGCGCCGACGGCCGGCGGCGACGCGCGGGCGAGATGCTCGGCCGGCTGAGCGAACGGGAGCGTGAGGTGGTGTTGGCGGTCGGGCAGGGCAAGTCGAACGCCGAGATCAGCGGCGAACTCTTCATGAGCGTGGCGACAGTGAAGGCCCACATGTCCCGCGTCCTGACCAAGCTGGAGCTCAACAACCGGGTCCAGGTAGCCCTGCTGGCCCACGACGCCGGCCTGACCTAACCCCCGCCGCCCCGCCCGGCCCGCCCGGCCCGCCCCGCCCCGCCCCGCCCCGCCCGCCCCGCCCGGCCCGCCCGGC
>NZ_JBAKHX010000118.1:0-15892 GCF_036906915.1 Micromonospora sp. CPCC 206061 | reverse complement strand
GCGGCCACCGTTGCGGATCCGCAACACCGAGGTGCTCGCGTCGAGCAGCGCGAAGGCATCGCGGTCGCTGGTGACCAGGACGGTACGCCAGCCGGTGTCCCGAGCCTTCGCCGCGCAACTGGCGAGAACGTCGTCGGCCTCGTAGCCAGGCGGGACGAGCACCGGCAGCCCAGCCGCGCGCAGCAGGTCCGGCGCGGCGGCCAACTGTTCCCGCAGATCCGCTGGCTTGGCCGGCCGATGCGCCTTGTACCCGGCGTAGTCGTCCGCCCTCGTTGACGACACTGGACAGTCGAAGCCGACCAGTACGGCGTCCGGACGCAGCCGAGCCGCCGCATGGGCGACATGCGTGACTAGCCCCTTGAGCGCCCACACCGCCCGGCCCTCACCGTCGCGCAGCTCCCCCGTGGCCGCGGCATGGTACGCGCGGTGCAGCAGGCTGTTGCCATCGACGACAAGGACCAACGGCTCCGGGGCACTCACGGCAACAGCGTAGAACGGCGGGTCGGCACTGGGTGTCCAGCGTGCGCGGCGGGCTACGGCACCCCCAGCAGCGGCACTGGTCGCGTTTGGCGGCTAAGAACCGCCATGTGGCCGATCCCCTGGCCGGCGCGCCAAGCAGACGCCGGCTTCACCGGTCCACGCGGGCACGTGCCGCCCGGCTTGCCAACGCCTTCAACACGTATCCGGCATCGCGCCCCACACCGCGCAGCGTGGCCGAGGCGAAGCTGCGCTGCCGCTCCAGGCCGACATACCCCAGCCCCGGCACCGTGGTCGACACCCCGCCCTGGTGCAGCGGCGCACCGCTGTCGTTCAGCGCTGACGTATCTTGCAGGTAAGCCAACTCGGGCCGAAGGCCGGTGGCGAGAATCAGCACGTCGACACGCTCGCGCGAACCGTCGGCCCACACCACACGGTCACCGTCGAGACGGGTGAACAGCGGGCGGTGATCGGGCCGGCCCGCGCGCACGGCCGCCCGGTATCGGCCATCGTCAAGGACCGGCTGAGTCCCCTTGAACAACCGCGGGCCCAGCGCGGCGGTGTCCAACCTCGTGCGGGTAAGCCACCAGTGAAAATCACGGCCCAGAATCCGTTGCGACTGCCACCGCAGCGGACGCCGCGTCGTGATGCTCACCCTCGCCGTCTCGGCCAACTCGACCGCGATCTGCACCGCCGAGTTCCCGCCACCGACCACCACCACCCGAGCCCCGGCGAAGGAGGTCGGATTGCGGTACTCGGCGGAGTGCGACACCGTGCCGGTGAACGACTCCAACCCAGGCAGGACCGGCCGGTACGGGCGGCTGAACCCGCCGCTGGCCGCGACCACCATCCGGCTCTCAACGAGCGTGCCGTCCACCGTGTAGACGACGAAGCCGCCGTCCCGGCGCTCGACCCGCTCGACCCGCTGTCCCCAACGCAGATCCGCGTCCAGCCCCTGCGCGTACCTGCTCAGGTAGGCGACCACCTCATCGCGCACCGGATACCGGTCCGGATCACCGGGAAACGGCATGCCGGGCAGCGCCGAGAACCGGGCTGGGGAGAACAGGGTCAGGCTGTCGTAGTAGCGCGGCCAGGAACCGCCCGGACCGGTGGAGGCATCCAGTACGACCGGTGTCCAGCCCTGGCGCAGGGCGGTGTGGGCGGTCGCGAGACCGGCCTGGCCACCGCCGATGACGACAACGTCAGCGAAGCTCATGCCAACAACGTATCGTCATATCGGGACAACACGAAATGATGTGATGGAGCAAACTGGATCACGATGACCACACCGCAGACCCTGGACGGGCCCACCCAGGACTTCCTCAAAGCCATCGCCAGCGAGACCCGCCAACAGATCATGATGCTCTTCGCCGGCGGGGCCGAGCTGACCGTGGGCGAGGTCGCCGACCGCTGCGGACTTGGCCAGTCCACCACCTCCGAGCAGCTAGCCATCCTGCGCCGCGGCGGCCTCGTCACCGCTACCCGCGCCGGCAAACTCGTGCGCTACCGCGCCGACCCGGCGACCATCGCCGAACGCCTCAACGACCTGCAGGGCTACCTCGCCGACTGCTGCCCTCCGCCAAGCGCCCAACCGCGCCGCTCATCCTGAGCCGTGACAAGACGGCGCTCCCGCCGCAACCGCCGTGTCCCATGACGACACCGTCCGCGGACATCACCGAGCGCGCCGTTTCCGATAGCACGCGGGCAGCCCGCCGCGCAGGTCCGAATCCGCGTCACTCGACTCCGCAGCAGCCTGGAGGAATCGGGGTGGCCGACGAAATCCCAGCTCAGGGCACAGACGCGGGGCAGGCGCGCAGGTGCGGAGTGGAGGTGGGATTCGAACCCACACTGTCGGAGGAGTCGGTCGGCCCTGACTGTGGGTTGTCGTTGATTGTCAATCACCGTCATTGGCTGCGGATATGTGCGGCTGGCGACCTATATGGACTGTCGCTGGTTGTCGCCGTCTTGCAGGGTTTTCGGGGGTAAACGAGGGTGCTCAAGTGCGCCCGTCCGCGCGGCGCGATCTGGTCGGAAAGGAGATCGTCTTGGGAAGGGTGTTGGCCTGTGCCGCGCCGGCGATTCCGGCTGCGCTTCCACGAGGTCCCGACAAGTCGGCCCTTCCGGCGACAGGAAGGGCAGGTCCCACGCCGGCGGAGCCGACGCATCGCCGTCGCGCTGCATCTCGCACGATATGCCGTAATGTGCGCATCCATGCGCCGTTCTACACGTTGATTTACATTGATGTATCTTGATGTTTTTCGGCTGGCCGAGGAGATCACCAGATGATGCGACGCCTGGCAACCACCGCCCTCACCGCCACCCTGCTGTCGGGAGGGGGCCTCGCCGTAACCGCCACACCGGCTGCCGGAACGGCACCCCCGAGCGCGGGGGTAGCGGACGACAACTACTCGCTGGTCGGCGCTTTCGTCGAGCGGTATCACGGCCGGTACATCTACGGCTGGGGCGGCACCCAACCGTGTGCCTTCATCGACGGCGTGTCGCTGGAACTCATCGACCACGGCCAGAACTGGTACAGCAGTGCGGTCAACGCCTACGAGAAAACTTTCGGCGTACGCGCCACGACCCGTGCCGCGGTGCGCAGCCTGGCCGGCGCCGATCTGCAGCCGACCGAGCCTCCGGCGCACTGCCGTTTCTGATCCGCGGCGCTACCGGGTGCCGCCTGTCGGCGGCACCCGGTAGGAGGTACCCCGGTCGGATCAGGCGTACGTGTAGGTGCTGCTGTGGTTGAGTACGGAAGCCGGGGTCACGTCGGGCCACGGCTGCAGGGGCTCGTTGAGGTCCACGACGCCGGTGGTGTTGGCGGCCGGCAGGTAGCGGCTTGTGTCGAAGCCCCACCGGGTCTGCCACTGCGACCACAGCCGGTCGATATTGCAGTGGTGCAGCCAGAAGACCGGGTCGTTCGGAGAATCCTGCTGACCCATGTGGCCGCCGACCCAGACGTGCACCACGTTGTGCAGGTTGGGGGTCGCCCAGCCCTCCATCCGGTTGCGCATGCCGCTGGTGGCCGAGCTGTTCCACGGCGCCGCGTCGTAAGTCGAGTTGCCGAGCACCGAGGTCACCTGCGTGGCGCTCGGCAGCGTGGCGCTGCCCATGGCGCGCCGCAGCGACGTTGACGTGGTGCTGCCCACGTTGATGCGCCAGTTCGTCGCGCCGGCGAACGGGCCGGTGGTGATCGGACCGTTGCCCCCGGAACCGTTGCCGCCCATGAAGTCGGCCGTGAACGGCGCGCCTGTCGTGGAGCGGTCCACCGTCCAGTCCCAGTAGGGGATGCTCACCGCGGGGTCGTAGACCTGCAGGGCCCGCTCGAACTCGATGAGGTACTGGCGGTGCCAGGGCAGGAACGACGGGGACTGGTGGGCATAGCGGATGCCGCCGACGCTGGCGAAGTAGTTTATGTGGGTGGTGACGTACCAGTCGTAATTACGACCGGTGGTCTGCGCCTTCAGCTGCTTGACGGCGGAGACGAAGGCTGCCTTCTCGGTGCTGGTCAAGTTGCGCGCGTTCTTGCGTACGCCCATGGTGGGTGCCCTTCAGCTAGGTCGATGAACAGGAGAGGGACGGCGGCAAGTCAGCGCCCGTGGTCGTGCTCCGTGCTGGCGAGGGCAGTGAGCTCGCTGTCGCCGAGCGCGTCGACCGCTTGCCGAGCAAGCTTGAGCAGTCCGTCCTTGTTCCGGTCCTCGTCGATCAGGACGGGCTCGTAGTGGTTGAGGGCACTGATGAAGCCAAGGGAGACACCCGACGCGTCCGCGGCGGCCGGCAGCTCGATCGGCATGACGGCCAGCTTCCGGCCGTTGATGTGCACCTGGTGCGAATGCTTGGTCTCTGCCTTGCCGTGCGCCCCCTTGATCTTCTTGCCGCGGTAGTCGAGCTCGAAGTCGCGCGGATCCGGGTCGGCCGGTGCGGTGGTCGGGGACGGGGCAGCCGAGCTGGAGGTGGCCAGGATCTGCGCGCCGACAGCGCTGCCGATGACGGCAGCGGCGGCGGCTCCGTAACGGAGGGCGTCACGACGATTCATCTTGGACATGAAGGTGCCTCTTCCGGTGGGATGGTCGCCGCTGCGCTGCCGCGCGACGGCGTGTCGAACTGGCGTCCCGCATCGGCAGCCCTTGCCGCACGCCGAGCGGGTCGACAGCGAGGGCTGCCGACTCAGGGGGCCACGCCGTCCGCGCCGAGCCCACGGCACTCGCCCTGCGGGTCCGCGACAGCGTCGAAGGCGGCGGTGTGCCCCAGCTTCTCCACGGCGTACGGCTATGCCCTGGTCGTGTATGTGACGGTCAGATCATCACCGGTGAACCCGGGGGTGATGGGGCACGAACGCCATACCCCGGCGGCCGGCCCGACCTCGCCGATGACACTCGGCCGCACCCCGTACGCGCCCGGCAAGGCGGTGGTGGGTGCCACCTAGGCGGCAAGGGCGCAAACGGCCGCCACCGCAGTGGTTGCCTGAGCCATTGTGCGCATGAGAAGTTTCCTTTACCGACATTCCCGGGGATCCTCCCGTGACATAAAGGATGTCCGGCGGAAAAGTTGGCCCCGTCCGGCGCGACGAACGTATCACCGTTTCCGACTGGACGATGTGGACAGAGTCACAGCTCCGAGCTAACCATTCGTACGTAATTAGCGGTTGTTAATAGCGATCATGGAGAGGGCTGTCCGTATTCGTCCTGCTGTGTGTAAACGGCTCGTCTCCGGTGTCCCCTGTGGATCGCGTCCACAGCAGGCGGAACCGCGTTAATTAAGAAGTGTCGGTCAGGCGACACGGCGTGACTTCATGTCACAGCCTCCGGCGGACTGGCGTGACGATCACGGAACTTTCGCATACATCTCTGGCTCCGGATTTGATCTTGTGGGTGGGGCGTTTCAGGCATTCGCCCACATCTCCCAAAGGCTGGCGAATGCCCAAGCCTTTGCTGGCGCGGTGGAACGGTTTGCCGTTCACCAAAGAACGGCCCCGAGCATCGGACGATGTTGACGGCGGTCCGACGGCCGGCAGACGTCGTTCTAGGGACTGCGTCCCGCAGACTTACGGCAAGCGCTCTTCCCGGCATGTTCGAGGGGACCGGCAAGCGGGCCGGCGGCTCGCTGGCCTGCTGTCGCCAGCTCGGGTAGCGAGCCGAACAAAGTCGGCGTAGTCGCAACCTGCGGCGAGGTAGCGGGGCTGGTACCGCTGGCAGGTAGTCTTGGGGGGCGCGCCCTTGTAGCTCAGGGGATAGAGCAACGGTTTTCCTAAACCGTTGCTACGCCAGGCGTCCAGCGTCATAGATGAGTCGTGGGTCGGCTGATCTCCCGGTCTTAATTGCACGCGATTTGGCAGTCTGGCGGCCGCTGTTTTTGCGACGTTCTCTGAATCTCCGTTTATGCAATTGCCAGGTTTTGCCGTGGCTGGTGTTCACGTTCGTGGTTTACGGCTGGCTCCGCGGTCGACCGCCGACGTGGTTCAACGTGCTCTCGATGGTGCTGCAGGAGGCCGTCGAGTACCAGCGGATCCCGTTCAACCCCTGCCGCGGGGTACGCGTCAACCAAGGCGTGCGGGCCGAACTCCCGCACGCCGCCACCGGGCAGGTGACGGCGATCGCGGCCCGGCTCACCCGCCCGTCGGACCAGTTGATGGTGATGACGGCCGCGTACACCGGTATGCGGTGGGGTGAGCTGGCCGGGCTGGCCCGCGACAACCTCGACCTCGTCAACGCAGACATTTACGTGCATCCGGAGGTCGGAGCGCTGCACGAGGACCTAATCGGCAAGGCGGTCGGCCACCGCCACCGCAACCCCCTGATGCACCGCCGGATCGACCTTTGGTGGGCTCTCCCGAAGCAGCCCCCGGCCGCCTATCAGCGGGCCGTCAGGCACGTACGGCGCCAGATTGAAATGCAGATGCGGGACGCGGTCGCCAAACACGTACACGTAAACCTTGTCGGCCGCTGTCGCCGCGCGAAGCGCAGCCGTCGCCCGGGCCAGAATCGGACCCAGCGTCGCTGCCTCGACTCCATCGAGGTCGGTGATGAAGGGGATGTGGCGATGCGGCTCGAGGTGCGCGAAGCCGAGGACCGCGCCATGCAGAACGACCGACACCCGCCAGTAATCGTCCTCCCACACCCGCTGCCGGCCAAAGAACGCATCGGCCTCTTCCACCCGGCACAGCAGGCACCCAGTCGCGGTCACCGGTCGATTATGCGCGCGCTGCTGGCATGACCCCCGGACCGGACGAGCACCAGCCGGAGCGCCACTGGCGGCTGCCGGGGCAGTACGGCGCCGCCCACTACGCGCCCCCTGCTACCGGGGCGCTGCGCCACGCGTTAGCTACCGTGCTGTTCGCCGCAGGGAGGGTCCACCTGGGCCGGCGGCACGGATACGCCCGGACCGGAGATCGCGTCGAGCTCAACCTGGTGCCGGCCCACGGCGTCCGTGAGGTCATACAGATGGCGGAGTAACTGTTCGGGGCGGAGCGGGCACCCCAGCCGCGTGACGAGCCGCGACGGTGCCATGTTCCTGGCCGCAGACCGCGGCGACTACGTGTCCGCCGCGCAGGAGCGAGGGTTTGGTTGCCTTGGACAACTTCACCGCCGCCTGGAAGACCTTTTGCCCGGGTGCGGTCATCCGGTAGAGACCGCCCTGCGGCGCGGGCTGGGGCAGTTGCTGTTCAGCGTCGTGTGGCACGGCGACGCCCACGTAGTGCAGCGCCTGCCGATGTGCGGTGTCGACGGCGGCCCGGAAGTCTTCCGGGTCGGCGCCGAGCCGTTCAAATGCCCGCCGGGCCGTACCGTCGGCGAGCCCGAATGCGGTCAGCAGGAGGTGCTCCGGTCCGGGTAGATCGTCACCGGCGCGCTGGGCCTCGGCCTCGGCGCCGGTCAGCAGTGCCTCGACGGTGCGGACGTCCTGTATGGCGCGGGGAAGTTTCACGAATGGTCCTTCTTCTTCTGGGCGAGTTTCTTGTGGGCTGCCTGGGCGCTCACGCCGAGCGCCTGACCTATCTGGGCCCAGGTCCACCCGTTGCGCAGCGCATGGTCGACCGCGGCGCGCTCCAACTGGTTGGCAAGTCGCCGCAGCGCCACTACTGCAGCCAGAGCCGCCTGGGGATCGTCCGGCGAAGGAAGCTCCGCATGTTCAACCATGTCATCAACTTTAGTTGATGACCGCAGCGTCCGCCGGGATCCCGCAGGCGCGGCGTACGACACAGACCGGGCTCACCGCCGATGGCGCCGAGTTGGTCGACCAGTGCTTCGGCGCCCGGGCGGGGACACCACTGGTGCGGATCAACGCCTACAGCACCGATTCTGAGACCAGCGAACATCGTGGCTTCGTCAACCCGCTCAAGGGCACCTTCGGCATGTTCCGTAACCCGCCGGCGCATACACCTCGGGCCGCCGCCGGCCGGGCACTGACCGAGCCGGACGCGCTGGATCTGTTCTCGCTGCTGTCGCTGGTCACCGACGTCTCGACGGCGCTCCGATCACGCCGCCCCCCAACGTGACCTACTAGTACAGGCGACGCTCGCACCATCGAGGCTCGGCTCCCGCCGGATTGGCGGCAGTCGGCAGATCCAGCCGCATCCCGTCGAGCATCGCCCGCGCCTCGGCACCACCCGGCGGGCAGCGTGAACTGCTGCTCGATCATCAGGCGGGACGGCTTTCGATCGCCGTCGGGCGGGTGGGATCTTCTGTGTGCCCCCCGCGAGGGTCCGAACCTGCGGGTCCATTGCCGGTACGGCAACTCTCGGTTGATCATCTTGTCGACGAGGCTCGGCGCCCTGCGCCGCGAGCTGCCGCCGCGGCACCCTCACCCCCGGTCGCGCGCCGCGTGCCGATGGATCTTGGCGTGCCTGGTCCGGTGCCGGGTGTCACGAGGTTGCCGCGGCGGACGCGAAACGAGGGGTTTCCGGGGGGTTAGCTCGAATTCTTATCGAGGATTGCAGACTTAGCACCTGCGTTTCCGCAGGTCAGGTGCGTTTGGGTGGTGCCCCCGGCAGGTCCCGTACAACATGGGAACGCGGCATGACCGGCGGTGATCCGACGTTCGTGGTGCTGGATGGCACGTGGCTGCTGCCGCCGCGTGGCATCTGATTCGTCTCGTGAGTCAATTATTGCGAGATCGTTGCCCGCAGTCTCGTCGGCGTCCTGTCCGGATGGGCGGCGTGGAGGTGGTACAGACGAGGATCGGGCATCCTCCTGCGCGCAGCGCAGCGGGGGCGTTGTCGGCGCTACGATCTTGTTTGGGCGGCGTGGTCGTTTGCCGCAAACACGGCCACGCCGCTTCTAAACGTACTTAAATGCCGAATTGAGTATGTTGGCCGGCACTCGCTAGTAGGTCAGCGGAGTTCCCTCGACTAACCGGATCTCTCTTCTGGTCTCTCCCCAGTTGGCTAGGTGGGGTGGCGGCCTTGTGCGCTGCCGCGAATGCCTCGCACCAGGCGGCAAGCTTCCTTCAGCACATGACCCGGGTTTGTGATCAGGCATGAGCGCATCAGCGAACCAACCAGCGTGAGGGCCGATCAGCTCGACCAAGAGCTGTACCAGAGGCCAGGAGAGAATATGATCAGCGCGCTCAAGGTACCTAGGATAATCGAGATCCGGTCATCCTTCCAGGACGTCACTCCGCCAGCGATAGTGGCTTCGCATCAGTGAGACCTCGACCTCTGCGAGGTCGTTGTGTCGTGCGGCGATCGTCCCATGCGTAGGTGGTTAGTTCTAATGGATGGTCCCCGCCGCTAATTCGCTGAAAGTCAAGGGTCAGCTAAATCGGCCGCTTCCGCTCTGCCTCGAATCGTTCCTTGCTCAACCCGCCCTTGAACAGATCCTCGTTGAGCACTCGTACCACGTCCTGAACGTTCGAGTCAGTGATATCCAGTTTCCCGCCGGTAATGTAGTGATTGGGATCATATCCGAGTCGCCTGAGCTCCTGCTTTAGCTCATGTGAGGTCACCTTGCTCAAATGCTTGCGCTCATTGATCGCCAGGACTCTGCGCCGTATGCGGGCCCACTTCGTCGCGGCAGCCGCTAGCACGTCGGCCGAGTCTTTAGTCATGAGGTTTGGAGCCAAGCCGCTCGCGGACGCCGTCACTTTGGCTTGAAGGACGGGGCTGTCGCGGAAAAGCTGATCGAACGGGTTCTCGGTGAAGGCAATCAGGCCGCGTCCGGGAACCAGGATCATGTCGCACCGCCGGTCAAAACTGAACAACGGCTGCTCGATTCGTGACAGGTGTTCGTCGCCGAGGATGGCAAACACACGGGTTTCCGCTGAGTATCGCGGATTGGTCTTCCGGATGAAGAGCAGCCGATTGTCGCCACTGCCGGCGACGATGGCGTACAGCAGGAGTGAAGGGTCACGTAGGTTCTCTGGAGACATGTCGGGGATCGCAGTGCTCTCCAGCGCCGTAAGTACCGGGTTGTCAGGATCCAGCTTGTCCCGGGACACGATCTGGTACTCGTCGGTCTCCCAGCTTGTCTCAGCCGACCACTGCCGGCCAGCGAGTTTGTCTTCATTCATCCGGTCCACGATGTCGGTAACGATTCCGCGCAGCTCGTCGCCGACGTCGCGGTTGATAGGGATCGTTGCAGGGGCGATGCCGTCCTTACCCATCCGGCGAGCCACCACAAGCTCGATCCGCTTGGTGTCGACCGTGGTCAAATTCCACCACGCAGCCATGTCGATCCTCCTTGTCAGCGCGCAGCATCCCCTAGGCGTGCACCCTTGATCTCGGTCCTTGGGCCGGTCCGTCACCGATCGGGAAGGATAACTCCCAGCCCTGGAAGTACGAGTCGGACCGGGACAGGCGCAGATCCGTCAGGGGGTTTGCGAGCGATCAATAACAGCGGAGCTCCTCCTGCCTCCCTGACGGCGAATAAATGGAAGCGGAACAGGTACACCAGAGGATTGACCCCGATCAGGGTGCTGCGGACGTAGATCACGCCGACAAGGCCGAGGAACAGCGCGTAGGCGATGACGTCTCGTGTCGTGGGCTTCGAGACCGTCAAGAACGGCACCAGGTACGTGGCCAGATACCCCGCCACGTCTGTACCCCGGTCCTCGACTATGACGAAGGAGCGCTCACGCGGCTCGATCCGCCATGCAGCCGCAAACACCGCAGCCAGCCCGGCCGCACCGAGACCGGCCAGACAGTACAAGACGTTCCGGAGCATTCCCGCTTCGAGGCGAATGGCCGTCAGGGCGAACAACGGGCTATAGGAGCTGATGAACAGCAACCAACGTCCCGCCATTGCCCTTCACCTCCCGCAATGGCCAACGAGTCAACGTCGTGTAAGGACTCGCCGGCAGAGCGGGTGGGCTTGCGTGACAAAGGTCTCGCCAACGGCTAGGGTATTGCCGCCGAGTCAGCCCTAGGCATAGCACCATGTACTACCTGCGACTAAGAGTGCCACAGGCCCTGGAGGACAACGCCGGATGGCCGCTCACGCTGCCGGCTGGTTTGGCCAACTCCGCTTCTAGGACGGCGCAAGAGCGACATTCTCTTCTGCCGCAGACAGCCCGCGTTGGCGCTGGGCAAGGGCGCCTGATTGGTCAGTCAGTTCGCGTCGACCCTTTCACGGCAGCAACGGGGGGTCTATAGCAATCCTTTGGGTGGGATCCTGAGCATCTCCAGCCGACCTCGCCGGCCGGCGCGCGAACCTGGCTGTGGGTGAGGGTCCGCTGTCCGTGTTCTCGAAGGCCTGATTGTGGTTTCCGTACGTGATAGGCATGAGAGGTCACCGCTGCCACGCTTCACCAGCTGCCAGTCGGACGGCGGCCATAGCATCGTCGGACACCCAATTATCGAGAAATCTAGGGTGACGAAGGCATGAAAATAAAAAGCGCAATCATGACAAGAGACGAGACGATTCCCACGCATCCGACGACCAACCCTGCAAGAGCTTTTCCGTATTCCGTCCTTGTACGCAGTCCGGGGCGGCTCAACACAACTGCGGCGACGCCGAATAGGATGCCAATTCCAAAGCAGACCGCAAGCGGAATGGAGACAATGGCCAGAATCAGGGACACGACGGACGTCACGTGCGCGTTCCGGTCAGGATTGCCGGTGTGGGCCGTGGTCGATACCTGATGGCGAGGATCCCACTGGAACTGCGGTGGCAGATCTGAAGTCTGAGCGCGAAGCTCATTGGCCGTCTTGGCCGAGGTTGTCGCCGACATCCGTTGTTCGTACTCATCCAGGCCCAGGTATCCCTCTTCCAAGGCGCGGCTGAGTAGATCAAGCACGTGCGTCCGCTGGACGTTCCCGATGCGCTCGCTCATGTCCCCGCCGCCCTGCATCAGCCCATCTTCTCAAGGAGTGCGTCCTGTGACTACTCGCCAGCAAGGCAAGTGTTCGCTACGCATACCTGATACGGGTGAACCGAGGACTGGTCGGACATCCACCGATTGGACGGGGGATGATGACATCATCATCCTCCTCCGTAAAGGGGGAAGATGAACCATACTCACATGCCGCTTGTCGGGCGTTGGTGTACCTGTGATTTGTGATCCGCTTCGGACCTGACGATCAATCGGTCAGGGTGGCTATGCCACCCGTGCGAGGTCGTCGAGGTGGGCCAGGAGGTGATCTTCTCGAAGGAGCGCGCGCAGTACGAGCGATGTGAAGCCGCCGCAGTCGCCCCCCAAGCGATCCAGGTCGCCGAGCCGAGCGGCTGGGCGCCATCGATTTGCGCTGTCCAGCGATGGTCAGGGTGACAGTCCTGCGGCTCGTCGGGCCGCTGCGATCACGCGGGACAACCACGTCTGTGGTGCCAGCGTTTCCTGGACGCTGAGCAGGTAGGCAGCCGGCGCGGTCCGAGCCGCTCTGGCCTTGGCCCGAGTGGCCCTACGCAGGCCTAGTGCACCGAGCGCAACGCCGCCCGCGACCGCCAATTGCGGCTGGGCGAGTAGGCCGGCGGCGGCCAGTCCGGCGGGCAGCTCAAACTTGTTGTTCAGCGCCAAGTCGGCGGCGTCGAGCCCAACGTCCGTCAGACCACGGCGCAGTTCTTCCACCGGCGCTTTGGCATAGCGGGACACAGCGTCCGACAGGTACGTGGCGAGGATGACCGGCGACTCGACGTTCCGCAGTTGGTCGGCCAAGTCAACGCCGACCGCGTCGACGTACTCGCGCCACCGGTCGAACTGTCCGCCGAAGCGACGCCGCGCCTCGATGATCTTTTCTGCCGGCACGTGGTCGAGATTGCGCGGCGCGACGGCGGTGACGCATAACATGCCGAACGTCTCGGGGATGCCGGGCCGGTCGACTACCTCTGAGCTCGCGTCTGCGGCTGGTGCGAAAGCGAGCGGACCGGACACGAGGGCGTGGGCGGCGAGCTGGTCGGTGGTGGCGGAGAGATTGTTACGCCGGGCCAGTTCCTCGGTTAGCCGGCATTTGTAGATCCAGGCAAGCTCCGGATGCATGGCGAACCAGTCGCCCCGGGCCGGTACCGCCAGCCCGCCATCGATGAGATGCTCGGCAAGGCTGGGTGCCACCTCACTGGAATGCACGCCGGCCAGTGCGCCAGACCGAATCCGCTCGGTCAGCAGTCTTGGATCTGCCCAGTATGCCGGTCCATAGCGCTCCAGGTCGGGGACGCAATCGAGGTCGGTACCAGCCAACGGAAGCGGCCGCGGCTCGGAGAAGGCGCGCGGGTCCCGATAGGCAAACTCCTGAGGTAGCCGCCAGGCGTCACGGCGCTCGGCGGGAAGAGCGTCTACGAAATCGACGAACGGTCCGACCGCAGACTGCGCTGCCGAGGTCGGCGTGTGATCGACCACGAACCCGAGTTCGTCCTGCAGTATCTGGACTAAGGGGGAATTTCGGGTCGGGTAGTCTGGATGCACGATTCGCACCATGCGCGGCCAGTACAGCGCAGCTACTTTCAACCACCGCGAATCGCGGAAATGGATGTACGGGTAGTACACAGCCAGCTTGCGCAGCCGCGTCCCGGGTCCCGCCACGTCACCTCCAGGAAGAGCCACCGAGCAACCTTCTACCACATGTGGCGAGGAGACAAGCGGGTTGCTTACAGCTCGCTCGACTAAGCAAGTCCATCAAGATGGCGTCAAGTTCGTTAGCTCGGCGAAAGCCAAGATCGATTCACTCTCATGCCGCGGTGGCGTAGTCGTCGTCGGTTATCGCTGAGCCGTTGTCGGCGGCCGCCTGGACGAGCACCTAATGTCCGCTGATCGAGGCCGACGGCCGCATGCGGAACAACGCGCTCCCGAGCGGGTCGGCATCGCCCTTCGGCTTGCCTGCCCCGTATCCGCTGGCTGCGCGAGCTCGGCGCGATCGGCGGCTTGCACGCCGACGCCGATCCGGTCTGGATCGGGCGCCCGATCGAAGCCATGATCGCCGTGCGGATTCGCTCCGACGCGCGCGACGCCATCGGCAGGTTCGCCGAGTTCCTAGCGGGATGCCGGCCGTGCGCGACGTCTACCTCGTCTCCGGCTCGTACGATTTCCTACTGCACGTGGCCTGGGTTAGCAGCGCGGTTGGTCGATCATTGACTGCGGTGCGGGCCGCGATGTGCATGACGTGGCCGCCGGGAGCAGTACAGGTGAGGTCCCAGCCGGGCTGCCGGGCGTGCACGTCGTCGACGGTCCAGCTGAGGTCGCGGTAGGTGCTGGCGACCACGGCCCGTGCACTGTCGTCGACGTCCGGGGCGACAGGGAGGTATCGCTCCAGGTGGGTGTACTCGTCGTGGGTGACCCGTAGCGGGTTCGCCAACTGGGGCTGGACGAGCATCTCCAGGTGGGTCAGCGCGGGGTCGTACCGCAATACATTCCGGTCGATCGGGGCATCGAAGAGGGTTAGGTCAACGGGCACGAAGGTGTGGTGGCGTCGTCGTTCGGCCTCGTCGCGCCAGAGTCCCGGATCGTCGCCAGGACTTCGGGTGAAGGCTCGCCCGGTCACGACACCGATACCCCAGAGCCCGGGCGTCGGCCGTGTGCCGGCTGTCCCAGTTACCCAGAGCAGGGTGCGTTGACCGGCGGCGATCAGCTTCGTGCGATAGGAGGGGACGACCGTCCAGTCGCAAATGCGCTGGCCGCCCGCCCAGTGTTGCCCGTCGTGGCGGCCAAGAGTAGGGCAACCAGGAGGGTCTTCCGGCTCGGCGTTGTCGTCTCAATGGCCGGCCTGGTTCGTGTGGCGTGCAGCTGACGTTTCGGGCTGTGCTCCCACCGGTTGGAGCGGCCGGGCTGGTGGTACCCATGTCTGGCCCTTGTTAGGCGGTCCTTCACTTTATGATGCGTGCGGTCTGGAGCATGGCGGGACCAAATCGATCACCATGTACTCGACGGGGTGCTCACGATCACGTATTGGGATGAGCGGGCGAGAGCCGTTGAACAGCGTGGCTGACACGACTTCGCCTTCCGCCGGCCCGACCAGGTTGATGCGTATGGACTATTCGGAATCTGTTACGTCTCTTCCGCAGGCTTCGTCAAGATCGGGTCGGTTCGGTTCGGAGCACTGTTGTTCCAGTTCGAAGCTTCGGCGAAGGCTTGGGCAGTCGGTGGTCACGCCGCCGCCGAGGATGGTGCGGCACAGGCCCATGGGGCCGGGTGCGCCGGGTGGCCCTGGAGGACCAGCTGGTCCTCCAGGGCCTGTTGGTCCTCGGGGACCTGCCGGTCCCGGGACGCCCGGTATGCCGGCAGGTCCTCGGTCGCCGTGAGGTAGCTGTCCTGAGGCCCAAGATGTCGCCGTACCGGCAAACGCGCCCCAGGAGACGACCGTAGCCGCCACGGCGAGGCGAAGCCCGTTCATCTCAATCCACGCTCCCGACGGGGCCTTGCGGTCCGGTCGGCCCGGCCGGCCCGGATGGGCCCGGTCTGCCGGATGGACCGGGCGGGCCGGATGGACCGGTCGGGCCCGGTTCACCTGGGGGACCGGGCATACCCGGTGGACCTTGCGGTCCGATCTGGGAGAAGAGGCCGAAGACCAGCACGGCTGTCGCAACGAACCCAGCGACGGCCAGCGCGATCCACATCGTGACGCTGCGCATGCCAAGACACCTAGACAGATTCTCGCCCACAAACACGGTCACCATCGAAGGTTTCACGAAGATGCCGGGCACCAGCTGGAGGCCGTCCGGCCAGAACGCTTCGGCAACGGCAAGCGGGTTTCCCGTCTGTGGGTCGGCGATCTCCGTATCCAACTCCGGTTCGGCGCAGCCGAGGGACGACAGCTCAGCCACCAGGTCGCGCACTTGCCGAGCGCGGTCTTCCTCAATGTCCTCGTCGGTCACCACCGTCATTGGTCGCAGCGGCTCGCCGGTGCGCTTGACCCCGTCCCGCAACTCGGCGAGGAAGCTGTTAGCTGCGCTAAGGGATGTCTCGTAACTGGCGTGTCGTAGCGAGCCTGCCAGACGATGTTCGTCGATGCTGCCGTGGTGCAGGTGATCTCGGCGGCGGACGAGCAGTGGATCCACCC
>NZ_JBAKHX010000117.1:0-17105 GCF_036906915.1 Micromonospora sp. CPCC 206061 | reverse complement strand
TCGCTGACCAGCAACGACTCAGAACCGATCACACTCGCGTGCCTACGAACTGCGGAACTCGGGCGCGACGATCACGCCGAGAACAGCAACCGCGATCCAGGCCTCGCGCGACATGCCGCCACCGTAACCGAGGATCCGCCAGCACGCAGGAGCGCAGAACTTGACCTGCCGGCCGGGAACAGGCAGTGGCCGCGTTTGTCCGAGGACGACCGGACCAGCACAAACGCGATCGTCGGAGGCGTGGCCCTTCTCGGCATGTCCATCTATGGATTTAGCGTCGATCATAGGTTGATCACCCAAGGCGTTACCACGGAGGCCAAGGTTGTCGACATCTCAACTGGCGGCAGAGGTGACCGGATAACGGTCGAGTTCCACGCCCGCGACGGCCAGGCTGTGAGCACTGACTGCAGATGCCGGCCCAACGAGGTGGCTGTAGGCGGTACCGTCCGGATCCGTTATAACCCTTCCTCCCCAAACGGTGTCGTGGAACCGGCCAGTCACCGACCTTCACGCGATATGGCGGTCGCCACCTTGGCTGGCGCCGCGCTGTTTCCGGCCGCCTGCGTCACGGCGTGGCTCTTCCTGCGACGCAAGGAAATGCCACGATGAGCCGGGGGTCATCACCGGCCACCATGTTCCATGGGAATACCCGCCGAACCTACTGGCTGACTGCGGCAGCCGACAACTGTCGGGCCCACCGCCATGGCACTGTCATCCGCCCGGCGGGACGCTGGCGAGCGGCACCCGTCGTCACCTTCGGTGACGAGCGGATCGCGGCATATCCGGACGCCTTGATCCGTACTGTGCGAACGGCAAGGTCATTGTCGGCGTGCTCCGCGGCACCTATGACGGCGGGCATGCCGGGAGTCAGTCCTCCATGTGGCGATGCCGAGGCCGATACCCGCGAGCCCACCACAGTGCCGTAGCCGCGCCCGCGAGCAGCAGCGCGACCCCGATGAACGCCTTGGCGCCGCCGTGGGGTGCGACGTGCCCGGCGTGGGCCAGCGCAGTCGCCGTCATCGCGCGTTGAAGGTGGTTGCGACGGCGGGGGCCTCGGCGAGGTGGATGGTGTGGGTGGTCGCGATATGCAGCCAGGCGTTGCCGGTCCGCAGCGTCGTGACGGCCTTCGCGAGGCCCCAGAACGCGACCTGCATGAACCAGGCCAGGGACAGGGCGACCTGCGCGAGTGAGCCCCATGAGAGGAACGCCTCGGTGATGTTGAGGGCGCCGTACGCGAGGGCGGACAGGACCGATCCGGTCACCCACGACCGCGCCAGGACCGACAGCCGCGGGGTCAGCAGCGACTGAGTCGTGATCATGATGGGCAGGAACGATCCGAGGGTGAACAGCACGAGGGTGAGCGCGTGCCCGGTGACGGAGGTCGTGTAGTACTCCGGGGTGGCGACGAAGAAGATCGGCGGGAGCCCGACGAGGATGACGTACGGTATCCACACCTTCGGCCGGTCGAATCGCAGCAGCATGCTGTCCGGACGGTAGCCCAACCGGTAACGGAAGAACCAGTACGGCAGCACCGCGAGGGTGACGAAGTTGAAGATCGCCCAGGTCAGGGTGGTCGCAGGGGTCTGCTGGTCCCAGACGGCCTGCGCACCGGGGGCGAGCCCGACGAATGCAATGTGGGTGCGGATATCGAACACGCTGCCGACCGCCAGGACTGCCGCCATCCACGCCAGCAGGCCGGCGGTCTCCTTGCCGGGGTTGCGGAAGTCGGGGGCGTTGCGGTGATCGAGCGGTGCGTGGCGCCGCGCGAGCAGGAATAGGAACGCCATGCCGACGACGCCGCCGACGATGCCGGAGAAGTACCCGATCGGCTCTTGGTCGCTGAGCGGCAGCACAGACCGGTCGGTCGTGAAGATGTAGACGGTCGCGGCCGCCCAGGCGGCGAGGAACAGCAGCAGCCATCGGTTGGTGAACAGGTCACGGACGGCGGTCGGTGCCGTCGTCGGTGCGGCCGTGGTCATGGAGGAACTCCCCGAAAGGTTAGACCGGACAAGAACGATGTTCTTATTGAGAGCATCGTTCTCCTTTCTCAGCCTGTCAAGAACAGTGTTCTCGTTTGTGGGACCATGACCGGATGACGACCGCTTCCACCGGCCTGCGGGCCCGCCGCCGACAGGAGCTGCTCGCCGCCATCCGCACCGCCGCCCTCAAGGAGTTGCGCCGCACCGGCGCCGCCGGCCTGTCCCTGCGCGCCGTCGCCCGCGACGTCGGAATCGCCGTTTCCGCCCTATACCGCTACTTCCCGAGCCGGGACGAGCTGCTGACCGACCTCATCGTCGCCGCGTTCGACGCGCACGCCGACGCCGTCGAAGCCGGCGGCGCACACGACGACGTCGCAGAGGCACTGCGTGGGCTCTGGCATGCGTACCGGGCCTGGGCGGTGGCCCACCCAGCCGAGTTCGGGCTCGCCTACGGCACACCGGTACCCGGCTACGTCGCACCACCGGAACACACCGTGCGTGCCGGCACCCGCATCGGCCAGTGCGCCCTCGCGCTGCTCGCCCGCGCCTACGCCGAAGGCCGCCTCGACCCCGACACACTGCACCGGCGCGCCACCCGCCTGTCACCAGGCACCGCCGAACAACTCGAAACCTGGTCCGACCGGCACGGACAACCGATCCCGACAGAGGTCCTCGCCGTCTGGCTCGACCTGTTCGTGCACCTGCACGGCCTGGTGTCCATGGAGGTGTTCGGCCTGCTACGCCCGATCACCCCAAACGCCACCCCCTACGCCGCCGAAGTCATCGACACCGAACTCGCCGCCTTGATCACAACTCGACGGTCCTGACCTCCGAAATCGGGTGCAGTCCGGGTCGTTCGGCACCGGACGGCCCACGCCCAGTGGCACGGGTGATCGACGCGCGACCAGCGGCATAGAAAGAGGCCAACGCAGCTGTCGTCTTCCCACAGGCTCGCCGAGCGAACCGCGTAGCAATCCCCGGCCATGGACGCGGTATCAGCGGGCGTGGCGTGAGAGGTAATACAGTGCGGATCGAGCTGGTCACCGGTGACATCACGACCGAGCAGGTCGACGCCATCGTCAACGCGGCGAGCTCGTCGCTGCTGGGCGGCGGCGGAGTCGACGGGGCGATTCACCGCAAGGGAGGCCCGGCGATTCTGCAGGAGTGCCGCGATCTCCGCGCAAGCCGTTACGGGCGAGGTCTGCAGGTCGGACAAGCGGTGGCAACCACCGCGGGGCGGCTACCGCTGTTGCTACTCGTCGGCGAGTAGGGCTAGCAGGGGCGCCACCGGAACGACGTTCTTGGCCTTGGCCGCCATGTCCGGATCGACCGTGACCAGAGCGTCTGCCTGCAACCGCGTTACCGCCAGGTACTCGGCATCGCGCAGCGTGTCCCAGTTCTCTTGACGCGCGATCCGCCAGGCCGTTGCGCGCGACACCCGGTCGCCGAGGAGTCGCATCTTGAGTTCCGTGATCCGCTCATGAGCCTCCAGCGCTGCACGGTCCGTGCGCTTGCCTCGACGGACGTCATGCCACAGCAGCTGCAATCCCTCCGAGCGAATGATGTTCGGTGCGACCAACTGATGACCGCGGTCGACGGCGAGAGCGTTGTCGACGAGATGCAGCAAGGTGATGGCGTCGATCACGTAGCGGGCCATCGCTTCAGAGTAAGGGCGACGACGCCATGACTGAGCCGCCCGGCGCACCAACGACCACGCCGGCACATCGGCACGAGCGGGCGTCGACGACCGGCCTCAGCCGTCGCGTAAGCGCTGTTGTTGTCGTCGACCTCACCGACGTTGAATCACCCAGATATGTCGGATCTTGCGCTCAAGAGGGACGGCCTGGTAACGTGCGCGAGCTCGATATGAGCCTCTCGAGGCGTGAGGAGGTGGGTTGATGACCGTCCAGTTCGGTGCTGCCGTGTGCAGCGCCTCCGCCATCCCCGCCTTCAGTGCCCGGGGCTGACGCCGCGCATCTTCGTCTGTTCAGTTCTCGGGTCCTTCCTCTCTCGACAAAGGACCTTTCTTCGCCATGAGCGACTCTTCCCTGCACGACATCCAGAACCGCATCGCCGTGAGCACGGCGCCACGTGCTGGCACCTACCCGGCTGACTGGATTCTCGAGAACCAGATGGGCCCGAATGCCCTCTGGCTGGTCGATGAGCTGACCGCCGTAATGGACCTGCGGCCGGGCATGCGCGTCCTCGATCTCGGCTGCGGACGCGCGTTGACATCCGTCTTCCTCGCCCGCGAGTACCAGGTGCAGGTCACCGCGGCGGACCTGTGGGTCGACCCATCCGACAACTGGACCCGGATCCGCGCAGCCGGTGTCGAAGACTCGGTGGTCCCGCTGCGCGTCGACGCGCACGACTTCAAGTTCGCCGACGGATACTTCGACGCGGTGGTGTGCGTCGACGCGTACGAGTATTTCGGCACGGATCACTGGTTCCTGCCGTCGCTGCTTCGGTTCCTTCGGCCCGGCGGGCAGGTCGGCGTCGTTACCCCCGGCGTGAGGCGGGAGCTGGCCGGACGGACGCCTGATCACCTCAAAACGGGGTGGAACTGGGAATTCAACGGGTTCCACACTCCGGAGTGGTGGCGGCAATTGTGGGAGTCCACCGAGAAGGTGGACGTCGAACGTGCGGATCTCCTCCCAGACGGTGGCGCGAACTGGCTGGCGTGGGAGGAGGCGGTGTTGGCAACCGACCCGGATCGCGGCTCGGCCGACATCGTCGTGATGCTGCGGGCCGATGCCGGGCAGACGTTGGGATTCGCACGGGTCGTGGCGCGCAAGCCGGAGGAATTCGGAGACAGCCCAACGCAGGTCTCCCTGCGGAAGCCGCCGACCGCCGCGCCGGGCGCCCTGGCCGAGCGGCTGACGCTGCCGCGTTATCCGCGCAGCGCCGCGTACGACCCGGCGTGGGTCATGGCCAACGTGATGGGACCGCAGCCGCTGTGGCTCGCCGAGTGGCTGACCGACGTGATGCAGCTGGAGCCGGGGATGCGTGTGCTCGACCTTGGCTGCGGAACGGCGTTGACGTCGGTGTTCCTGGCCCGCGAATTCGGAGCGCACGTCACGGCCGCGGATCTGTGGATCGCGCCGGGAGACAACTGGCGGCGGGTGCTCCACGCCGATACGGGCGCGGGATCGGTGACGCCGCTTCGGGTCGAGGCGCACGAGCTGCCGTTCGCCGACGGGTACTTCGACGCGGTGGTCAGTGTGGACGCATACCACTACTTCGGCACCGACGTCCGGTACCTGCCGACGCTGGCCCGGTGCGTCCGTCAGGGCGGAAAACTCGGAATGGTCGCGCCGGCGACGAGCGTCGATTTCGACGTGGAGCCGGTGCCGGAGCACCTGGCGGCGTGGGCCGGCGCGGATTTCTGGACGTTTCGAACCCCAGAATGGTGGCGGCGGACCTGGGAGCGAAGCGGGGCCGTCGAAGTGGAGACCGCCGACAGTCTGGAGGACGGCTGGCGGGATTGGTTGCTGTGGTGCGAGGTGTGCGCGGAGTTCGGTGATCCGGAATGGACGGTCGGTCCGGCCCGTGACGAAGCAACCACGGTCCGGGCTGACGCCGGACGCGCGTTGACGTTCGCGCGGGTGGTGGCGTCCCGCAGCTGATACCGCGAGCGCCCGCGGCCGCGCGCGTCGCGGCCGTGGGCGCTAATCTTGCCGGCTCCGCCGGCCACCCAATTTCGTGCGGGTAGACGCTACGGTGGCCTCCGTGAGCGCTGCGGGAGTTCGGCTGGGCATCGATTTTGGTACGTCGAACACAGTCGCGGTCGTGGCGCTGCCCGGCCGGGAGCCCCGTCCATTGCTCTTCGACGGCTCACCGCTGCTGCCCTCCGCGGTCTGCCTGGACCCAGCGGCCCGGCTGCTGGTCGGCCGGGACGCGCTGCACACCTCGCTGGCATCTCCCGCCTCGTTCGAGCCCTTTCCGAAGCGCTGCATCGACGACGAGACGGTGCTACTGGGCGAGACGCAGGTGCCGGTTCCAGACCTCATCGCGGCGGCGTTGCGCCGGGTCGCCGCCGAGGTCGCCGTCATCGCCTCCGATCCGGTCACCGAGGTGGTCCTCACCTGCCCCGCGGCCTGGGGCGCGCGGCGCCGCGACGTGCTGCTCGCGGCCGCCGCCCAGGCCCTCCCGGGCACCGTACGCCTGGTGACCGAGCCGGTCGCCGCCGCCGGCTTCTTCGTCGATGCGGCGGGTGGCCAGGTCCCGGTCGGCCACTGCGCGGTCGTGTACGACTTCGGCGCCGGCACCTTCGACGCGTCGGTTTTACGGCGCACCGCGACCGGCTTCACGACCGTAGCCGCCGAAGGGCTTCCGGACGCCGGCGGCCTGGACATCGACGCCGCCATCGTCGCGAGACTCGGTGAGACCGTCGGCGCGCAGGATGCGGCACTGTGGCAACGGCTGGTGCATCCGGAGACCACCGGCGACCGGCGGGCCAGCCGTCAACTGTGGGACAACGCGCGGGCCGGCAAGGAGATGCTGTCCCGGGCCACGACCACACTCATCCACGTACCGCTACTCGACGCGGACGCGCCGCTCGGTCGCGAGGAGTTGGAGCAGATCGCGGGACCGGTCCTGGAGCGGACGGTCGAGGCGGTCCGGCTGGTGCTCCAGCGCGCCGGGATCGAGGCGCACGAGATCGCCGCGGTCTTCCTGGCCGGCGGGTCCAGCCGCATCCCCGCCGTGGCCACCTTCCTGCACCGGGCGCTCGGCATCGCACCGACCAATGTGGAGCAGCCCGAACTGGCGGTGGCCGAGGGCAGCCTCCGTACCGTGGAATCGGTTCCCGAGGAGGAGCCCACGACCTCGGCGGCGGCCTGGCCCCCGATCCTGCCGGTAGCGGCCCCCGCCCGGCCGCGGCGCCGGCCCGCGGTGATCCTCACGCTCGGCGCCACCGCAGTGGTGTTCGCGGCCGCCGGCGTGGCGGCGGCCGCCCTCGGCGACGACGGCCAACAGAAGCAGGGCGCCAGCCCGACGACGCCCGCCGCCGCGAGCCCATCCCCCACACCGTCGCCGACGCCGCCGTTCGCGCCCAGCCTCGACCCGTGCGCGGTGGGCACCTGGCGGTCCACATCAATCACCTCCTTCCACACGATCAACGGCGACCGGGTCGCGCTCACCGGCCGGGCCGGCGCCATCATGACCTACCGGCCGGACGGCACAGCCACGGCCGACTTCAACAAGAGCACGGAAAAGGTCGCCAACCATGACGGCGCACGATGGACCGAGCTGGTCAGAGGGACGGCCACGTTCCGCGTTCGGCACACAGGCGGCAAGGAGTACATCTCCGACATCAGGGCGAAGGGGACAGCTACCCTGTACCGTAACGGGAAACGGGACAACCAGATCCCGCTGGCGTTCGTGCCTGGGCCGGAAGAATACTTCTGCTCCGCGGACCGGCTAGAGTTCCACGGCGCGGGAACGAGCGTGTGGACCCGTGTGCGTTGAGCCCGGGCCGCGCCTGCTACGCGTTTCGGCACCGCAGGCGTGGCAAGCCGACGTCTCGGTGTGGGTTACGGCTTGGCTCCAGCTGATCCGGAGGTTGCGGTTAGCGCCACCGGTCCCCTCGCCGCGTTACGTACCGCGTGAACGCGAAACGCCACGGGATGACGGCGAGGATGAGCACGACCAGAGAGCAGGAGACCGCGACCTCCCGCGTCGCGGCGTCCATCGCACCGCCCTGCGGCACCGCGACCAGGGCGAGCCAGATCAGCTTCCACGCCGACTCGAACAGCAGGACCGGCACCATAGCAACGGGATACCGGAGCCCCAGCAGCGACACCAACGACAGCGCCACCAGCATGCACGTCACGGCCCCGTCCATGAGCGGCCTGTCGGCGACGCCGACGAGCCGGGGCCACTGCACGACGACGAGGCCGACGACGATGAGGGCGTACCCGGCCCGTAGCAGGTTCAGCCGCCACAGCGGAAGGTCGGAGGTGTGTGCGTCAGTCATGCCGACGAACGTATGCGGCGGGCGTGTTCCGGCCATCAGTGCAGGTACTGAGCCGGTACTGAGCCGGGTGTAGTAGCTTCCAATCGTGGCCAGGCCCGCCGACCGACCGGGGAACCTTCCCGTCGCGGCGACGAGTTTCGTCGGGCGGCGACGGGAGCTGGCCGACGTCCGGGCGAAGCTGGCGGCGGCGCGGCTGGTCACCCTGGTCGGGCCGGGTGGTGTCGGCAAGACCCGCCTGGCGGTCCGCGCGGCGTCCGGGCTCGCGCGTGCCTTCCCGGGCGGCGCCTGGGTCGTGGAGCTCGCCGAGGTGCGGGACCCGGCGCTGGCCGTCGGTGCCGTCGTCGCCGCGCTGGACCTGCGCGACCAGGCCTCGGCGAGCCCGGAGCGGCTGCTGCGGATCTACCTGCGGGACAAGGAGCTGCTGCTGGTCGTCGACAACTGTGAGCACGTCCTCGACGCCGTCGCCGGGCTCGTCGACGACGTGATCCGGTCGGCGCCCGGGGTGCGTGTGCTCGCGACCAGCCGCGAGCCGCTGTCGGTGGCCGGTGAGCATGTGCTGCCCGTCCCGCCGCTGCGGCTGCCGGACGGCACCGAGCCGCTGACGCACGTACGGCACACCGAAGCGGTCAGTCTGTTCGCCGAGCGGGCCGCGGCGGCGACGGGAACGTTCGAGGTGACCGCCGCCAACGTGGAGGCCGTCGTCGAAGTGTGCCGCCGGCTCGACGGCCTGCCGCTGGCGATCGAGCTGGCGGCGGTCCGGACGCGGGCGCTGAGCCCCGAGCAGATCCGTGACCGCCTCAGCGACAGGTTCGCGCTGCTCACGGGAGGTTCCAGGACCGCGCTGCCACGGCAGCAGGCGCTCCACACGACCGTCGAGTGGAGCTACGACCTGCTGACGCCGGACGAGCGGACGCTGCTGGCACGGCTGTGCGTGTTCGCGGGCAGGTTCAACCTCGACGACGTCGAGGCGGTGTGCTGCTTCGGCGGCGTGCCGGCCCGTCGCGCCCTGGATCTGCTGTCGTCGCTGCTGGACAAGTCGCTGGTGATGAAGGAAGACGTCGCGGCGGTCGCCTGCTACCGGCTGCACGAGACGATGCGGGAGTACGCGCGGGCCCAACTGCGCGCCACCGGGGAGGAGGACACCACCGAAGGCCGCTGCCTCTCGCACTACCTGTCGCGGTGCCGGACGTTCGCGGCTGAGGGCAGGCACCGGTTGGTGGAGTGGCTTCGGTGGATGGACGTGGAGGCCGACAACGTCCGCGCCGTGCTCGTCAGGTGCCGCGATCGGGGTGACCTGCGGCACGCCGTCGCCCTGGCCGATGCGCTGCTCTGGTACTGGGTGACCCGCGCGACCGCCGAGGGTGTGCGATGGCTCGACGAACTGCTCGCCCGCACGCCGGCGCCACCGTGGGCGTATTTCGCCCGTGGATTTCTCGCCGTGTTGCAGAACGACGCCGCGGCCGCGACGGCCGCCCTCGACCAGGCCGTCGCCCTGGCCGCCGGACAGCCGGAGGTGCTGTCACAGTCGCTGGCGATGGCGTCGATCGCGGCGTCGATGACCGGCGACCGCGTGACCGCCCGGCGCCTGCTCGGCGAGGCCCGCGACGTCGCCCCCGGCGACCTCGGGTCGACGTTGATGGTGTTGCAGGCGCGGGCACTCAACGGGCTCGCCGACGGCGACCTCGACGCCGCCCGGGCCGCGGCGGCGGAAGGGGTGCGGCGCAGCCGTGCGGCCGGGGACCGCTACAGCCTCGGCATGATGCTGATGAACGAGGGCTTCGCCACCTTGGCTACCGGGGACGTCCCCGGGTCCGAGCCGCGGTTCACCGAAGGGCTGCGGATCGCACACGACCTGGACGACCGGGTCGCCCAAGGTTACCTGCTCGGCGCGCTGGGCTGCTGCGCGGCGGCCCGCGAGCCCCGGCTCGCGGCCCGGCTGTTCGGGGCGATGCAACACCTCCGTTCCGAGGCCGGAGCCACCGTCAACGCCGGGATGGCGCCCGTGCTGACGAGGGCGGCTTCGTCTGTACGGGCGTCGCTGGGCCCGGCGACGTTCGACGCGGAGCTCGAAGCCGGGCGGCGTCTGAGCCGGGCCGACGCGGTGCGGCTCGCCCTGCGCGAGACGGCCCCGGCCGCTCGGCCTCCGGCATCTGCCTCCGGTGTCCTCGGCAGGCGTGAGGCCGACGTGGCGAGGCTGGTGACCGAAGGGCTGAGCAACAAGGAGATCGGCGCGCGGTTGTTCATCTCCGAACGGACCGTCGAGAGCCACGTCCGCAACATCCTGACGAAACTCGGCTTCACCTCCCGCACCCAGATCGCCGGATGGGTGGCGGCGGCCGGCCACTGACCGGCTGGGCCCGACCGTCGGCCGCGGCGCGTTCACCGATCCGATCGCCGGAGATCCATGAATGGCATGGGTGAGATCAAGGTCGGCACCGCCTCGTGGACGCACAAGACGCTGCTCGAGCCCGGCAGGCCGGGGCGCGGCGGCGCTGATCGCCGAAGCCATCGCCACACTCACATCGGCATCGCGCCTATCCACTCGGATCGCGGCCCGTCGGGGTCGGTCCGAGGACCTTGCCCCCGAGCGGTGCGCGGACCTGGTGACCTACTTGGCCGGGTTTGGCGGATCCCCGCGACCGCCGCGGCTTGCGGTTCGGCTGGCCAGTGTCCTGGCGGGGAAAGTCCCAGTCCCCCCGGGTGGCCAACCAGGCGGCCGCCCAGTCAACGCCTCCCGCGTCGAAGCCGCAGCCCGCAAGGCCGCCCGCCCAGCAGGCCGGCCTCGGCCGGGTCACACCCCACCAACTCCGGTACACCCTGGCCACCCAGGCAATCAACCGGGGCATGTCCCTGGAAGCCATCGCCGCACTCCTGGGCCACCGGTCGCTGTCCATGACCCGTGTTTACGCGCGGATCGCCGACCGGACTGTCGCGGACGAGTACTTCGCGGTCTCGGAGAAGGTGGAAGCGCTCTACGACGCCCCACGCCGGCTACCCGCGGACGCCGAGGGCTCCGAGATGGGGAAGCATCCTGAGGGCACTCATTCAACATGAAGCTGTGATGTGACGCCGACATCAGCAAAGGGCGCGCTACGGGGATCGCAGCGAGAACGCCCTGAGATCCCATCGTCGGGAACTATCTACGCCGGATCACTGCATGGCTCCAGGCGCTTCAACCGTAAACGTCACAATTTCGACTTCGGCATCAGAGGGCAGGCCGGGATAGTGGTCCTGGAGGCCCGTCTTGAGCTGGTCGATGCTCGTGCCGCCATCGAGCCGAGCCTGTTCAGCGGTGAGGCGATCGAGCCGGTGGCTTTCGACGCCGGTGACAGTGCCGTTCAACGTGCGGTGGGCTTCGTCGTCCTCGAAGAACAAGATTGCGGGACCCGGCGCGATCGGATCGTCGTAGCGGACGGTGGAGGTCTTCCGCGCGGTGGCGATGTCCTCGTAGTAGCGCTTGTTAAACCGAACAATTCGACGCGCATCCGCATCGGGGAAAAAGTAGGTGTCCGGCAGAAGCTTCCGGATCGGGCGCAGTGTCGGCCCGTCGTCGGTCGGTACGGCGACGAAAACGTCGGGATGGAGGTCGAGAAGCGCTTGGCGGCAGCGGCCGCACGGCGGGATGAGGCCGCGACCCTGGTCCCCCGCAGCGGCGATTGTGACGAGCGGGCCAGCTCCCGCTGCTGCGGCAGCACCGAGCACGACGAGTTCGGCGCACGGTCCGCCGGTGAAGTGGTAGACGTTGACCGCCTCATAGATCCTGCCGGCCGTGTCCATCGCCGCCGCGGCTACCGTGTGGTTCGGGTCGCTCCCGAGAGCTGCAGCGAGCCGCTCCGCGGCCTCGATGACGTGGCGCTCGGAGTCGAAGAGCTTCATGGAGACCATGGCGCTGACCCTAAATCGGCCCAGCCGGACTCCTCGACAAATTTTGATCTCATAGGCCTGAAGACCCTCGGCATGGTCTGCAGCACACCGTCACGCCCGGCTCCCGGGCGCCGCGCGGACGACGGATGACCCGGCCTGCCAATACAGCCAGAACGGCTGCGACGAGAACGCCACCACCTCACGGCCGAAGTCCAGCCGCATCGCATGGTCACACTCAAGCCACGACTCGAACCCCACATGCTGGCCCGTGGACGCCGACCACCACCAGCCCGGGAAGTGCTTCTGCCCCCGTGACCAGCCGAAACCGCGTACCGGCGCCATCTCCTCGAACTTCACCGTCCAGCACTGCGACAACGAGCCACGACAGCGCGATCCCGCCACCTCGACGAACTCGATCTCGAAGCCGGTACGGCCGATGCCAGCCTCACCAGCGTCGATATGCCCGCGCACATACCGATCGTCTCAACTCGGCGGACAAACTTCGATGGCACAAACCCTTACGGGGACAAAGTTCGCTGGCACAGGGGACACATCCCCATGGGGCAAGGAGACGACCTGCGAGTCGCAGTAGGGCCCGGTCGGCCGGCAGAAGAGCTCGGCAATAATGGTCCGCCATGGATCTGGACCAGTACCAGCGCGGCGCCCTCCGAACCGCCGCTCCACGCGACAAGAAGAACGAGCTGCTCCACCTGGTCCTCGGGCTGGTCGGCGAATCCGGTGAGATCGCCGAGAAGTTCAAGAAATGGATCCGCGACCTTGACAGCGACGAGTCACGGATCGACCGCGCCGACATCACCAAAGAACTCGGTGACGTGCTCTGGTACGTCGCGGTCCTCGCCGACTACCTTGACCTATCGCTCGATGACATCGCGACGGCCAACCTGGCCAAGCTGGCCAGCCGCCAAGGCCGCGGCGTGCTAAGCGGCACCGGCGACGACCGCTGAACCGGGGATCTGCTTATTCCTCTGCTGAGGGCCAGTTCCACCCGGCCGGACAAACATCGATGGCACAAACCCTCACCGGGACAAAGTTCGCTGGCAGGCGGAGACACCTCGATGGCAAAGGACAGGAGCGGTTCGGGATACGGTGCGAGCGCGCTGTTCGCGGTGTTGCTGGACGCCACGCCCGGCGCCTACCGGCGCTTCGCGGAGAGTTATTACGAGGTACCGGTGGACGGTGACGCGGCCCGCGCCGGTGTTCGCGCTGCGACCGCTCACCGTCCACATGGTACGGATGCTCGATCCGGAGATCTCCCTGGCAGATCTCGATGCTGACCGGGCCGGGATCGGGTACTGCTAACGCTGGAGGCGCCGCACATACACCGCGTCGACCAGCAAGGCCTCTTCGGGCGTACGGAGCACCTCCTCTTGATCCACGCCACCGTCCGCCCGTCAGCCGCGATGGTCGGAGAGAAGGCCGGCGTCAGGGTGGTTCCGTCCGTGGCCAGGTTCACCGTGACGGTCATGCCCGTCCAGCGGTCACGACGCATGACGATGTACTCCTGGTAGAGCGTGCTGGTTGCGAAGGTGACGTACCGGCCCTCCGCGCTGACCTCCCCACCTCCGCTGGAGATCGGCCACTCCCCGGCGACGGGTGGTCCCGGCGTGCCGGTCACGGACGTACACCTGGTCATCGCAGCGGTACCCGTCGGGCATGGACTGTCCGGGCGCGTTGAAAACCACGTACCGGCCGTCCGCGCTGATCCGGGCTTCGGGCTCGATGGGCTGGATGGCAGCGGTGTGGGCGCGATTGGGCCGGCCGATGCCGACCTCACCGAGCAGGGGTGTTCCTGATCTATGCCGGTTGGCGTGCTGCGGGCAGGGCGCGTTCCTCGATACCCGCACCGTCGAGCCAGCGGTAGAACACCCGGTGCTGCGGCGCGTACGACCAGCCGCTGTGGCCGCTGTAGCTGCTGCCGAAATCGCCGTGCGACGGCGGACTGGCGATGCTGAGGTGTAGTCGTTGCAGCGGTATCGGCCGGCGCCGTACACCCGCCCAGCAGCAAGAGCGCGCATATCGTGCCGGCGAGCCGCACTAACGTTGCGTGACTTTGCTCGGACGCCTGGCGTGCACGGCCGGCGGCATGTGCGGATGCCGTCACCACGGTGATCTACGGCGTGGCGTCTGATTCGTTCAAGACCGCTGCGCCGGCTCGGTGATGGTCTTGGACCGTATTCCGTACTGATCTTCTGGGAGCCGCAATGAGGTTTGGTTACGCCATCGTGTACGTCTCGGACGTGGTCCGAGCTGTTGACTTCTACGAGCGGGCTTTCGGGCTGGCCCGCGCGTTCGTTCACGAGTCGGGCGATTTTGCCCAGCTCGATACCGGCGGCACGGCGCTTGCCTTTACCAGCCACCGGCTAGGGGCGAAGGCAGTACCAGTTCCCTACGCCGCCCTCGACCCTGCCATGCCACCGGCGGGGCTCGAGTTCACCTTCATCACCGATGACGTCGCCGGCGGCTTCGCCCGCGCGGTCGCGGCGGGTGCCACCGCCCTGGCCGAGCCGCACGACACCGCCTGGGGTCAGGTGGTCTCTTATGTCAGAGACCCCTACGGCGTCCTCGTGGGAATCGCCTCGCCGGTCACCGAGTCCTAACCGTCAAGGCCAGTCAAGGTAGATCAGCGCTGCTGGGAGCACCCGCTGCTCCCAGCAGCCTGCCACCGTCGGTTGGACGAACGCATTTCTCTCAGCATGAGCGCGCGGGTTGCTGTTGCGCTTTACCGGCCGGCCGCCATGACGATGGCGCCGCCGCCAACCCGCTGCCAGCAATGACGCCCCCAACCGCCGGGACGTGTGCCGGTCTGCTACCAGATCGCCGCCGCGCTCGGCCATCTCGGCTTCGAGACCGAGGTGATGGCGGCCTACGCCGAGGTGGTGCAGGGCGACATCACCCACGTCAGCCTCGGAGTGCCCGGGCCGGCCGTCGTCCGGGAAGACTTCACCACCAGCGGTCACACCGTGCTCTGGGCGTCGTCGTTCAGCCGGCTGGTCGACCCCACCATCGCCCAGCATCCGGCACTACTGGCCGCCGCGCATGGTGGTCAGGACAACCACGGCGCCCCGCTGGCCGTGGCGGTCCAGGGCGGCCGGGACACGTTGCTGCGCGGCGCCGTCGGCGCCATCCGACCCCCGTTCCAGATCAACTATCTGGTTCAGCCGCAGCACACTGCCGCGTTCGACCCGTGGCTCGCCGAGTTCCGTGACGCCGTGGACCACGGCGGCCTTGGCCTGGCTCACATCACGCTGGACACCATCACCGCACAGCATTGCGGTCCGGGGCGACCTGCGGGCCGCGGTGGCGTCCGGCGGGCTGACCGAAGGGCTGGAAAGCGCCGCAGTGCTGGGCTCGGTGGCGCTGATCTTGTACGGCGCGATGACCAGCGACTTCACGACCTGGGCCGGCAGCCTCCGCGGCTTCGACATAGCCCTCGGCGTCGCATACGTCGGCTTGTACGGCGCGCGCTACCTCATCGACTGGTTCGTTCTGACCGGCGACTGCACTCTGCGGACCATCCACGCCCAGCAGCAGAAGGGCGCCGCGGCGCTGCTGGCATTCTCCTGGTCATGGTGGCGATCCCCATCAGCGCCGCGGTGAACCTGTCCCTGATCAGGGCGCCCTTGTCACCTCGGCGACGCAGCTCCCGGGCTCGGCGGTGGCGAACGTTATCTCCCCAGCGCGACCCGCCGGGGCTTGCGCGAGGCACTACGCAGAACACCCGGGACCGCGACGCACTCGCCGACGCCCTCCAGAGCCACGCGTGATACCTCGTGCGGCGGGACCCGGAGGCCGCCGCTGCACTGCTTGGCGCCGGGCAGAAGGTACGCAGCCGTCCGGTACCGGCGGCACTCACGCCGCTGATCGATCGGACCCTCGCCGCCGGCAGATTGACGCTGGGCGGCCGGCGGTTCACCTCGGCGCACGCTCAGGGCGCGGTGGTCGGCGACGACGGCCTCGACGCGCTGTGTGACCGGATCGCCGTACCGCCCGACTAGGTCGCGTGGTGAGAAGCGTCACGAGCACCCATGATCAGCTCGCCATCCTTCTGACCTGCCTCTTTATGCTGGGCGCGGGGGTACGTGCGGAATGGGGGTGCATACGGTGACCGGTCCTGCCACCCGGATGTGGGAGGGCTTGACCATCCCGGCGCCGGGGGTCTATCTACTCGATCCCGCCCACAAGCGGGTCGGTTTCCTGGCTCGGCACATGATGGTCAGCCCGGTCCGAGGCGAGTTCACGGCGGCGACTGCGTGGATCGCCGTGGCGGACGACCCGCTGGCGTCGTCGGTGACCGCGACCATCGAAACGGCCAGCATCGACACCGGAAACGCTGAGCGGGACGCGCACCTGAGCAGCGCGGACTTCCTCGACGTCGCCGCCTACCCGACGCTGGAGTACCGCAGTACCGGGATCAAACGGCACGAGACCGAGGATCCGATCTTCTTCTGGGCACGCTTGAAGGCACATCGGCAGGGTCTGCGCACCGGTGGCGACCCGTCGCCGCAACGGGCGCCTGGCCGGTTCGTGCTCGCCGGCGAGCTGACCGTCAAGGCCGTCACCAGGCCGGTTGACCTGCACGTGGAGTTCGGCGGCGCCCGCCGCGACCCGTACGGCCAGGAAATCTTCGGCTTCAGCGCCACAGCGGAGATCAACCGGGAGGACTACGGACTGCTCTGGAACGTCGCCCTGGAGAGCGGCGGTGTGCTCGTGGGCAAGACGGTCCGGATCGAGATCGCGGGCGAGGGGATCCGCCAGCCCGGCCCGTAGGGCCTGCGCGGGTTCAGGCGAGGGGCGGTCGTGGGCGGCGCGGATGTCGTCGCGGTGTGTGTTCGCCCACTCCTCCAGCGCCGTCAGGATGTCGAGCAGCGTACGGCCGAGGTCGATGACCGAGGCGGGTTGCTTCAGCGGCTGGTGAGGGCGGCGATTGCCCAGCCCATCGACATCACCAGGTCGCCGTTGTTCGGGTTGGGGTCCCCGTTTCTGGCCGCGGCCGCACCACGGTCCCGGCGATCGCCGGTCCCGGGGTGGCGGGCACTGGACCGTCGGCCGTAGCCATCCACCAGGTCCAGGCGGTTGCGGCTGGCCAGCCACTCGACGATTGCGACGGGGTCGTTGGTGTAGTCGGCCGCTCGGGACGTCACGATTGTGTCTGGATCGCTGGCCTCTGCAAACCAGGGCAGGACACCCTCATGACCCTCGGTGCGGCAGATCCGTACGGCCGTGCTCGTCGCGGGTGAGCGGATGTCGGCCGTTGGGGCGTAGGG
>NZ_JBAKHX010000116.1:0-17705 GCF_036906915.1 Micromonospora sp. CPCC 206061 | reverse complement strand
GACCGCAGTCGCTCCGGTCGCTGCGCTCCCTCCGCTTTGTGCGGTCTGCGGGCGGCGGCGCGCCTCTTACCGCCCGCACGAGGTGGGCGGCGGCCACCGCGCCGGTCGCGCCGAGCACCGCCAGGGCGGCCAGTCCGGCCGCGACGAGCGGCACCGCGGCTGGCCCGCTGCGCACCGGCAGCACGCCCCAGTTGTCGACGAACACCGGCATCGCCGCCTCCAGCAGCACACCCGCGAGCGCGGTCGCCGCCACGCCCACCACCACGCACGCACCAGCCAGCGCGGCGTACCCGCCGTACCCGATCAGCCGCACCGACCGCAGATCCATGCCCTGCGTGCGAAGTGCGGTCAGCTCGGCGGCGCGGTCGGGGCGCTCGACGGCCGCGGCCACCGTCAGCACGCCGGCCGCCAGCAGCAGCCCGATCACCCCGGCGAGCAGCTGGAAGCGCGTCGCCAGCGGCGGGCCCTGCTCGTCATACCGGGCGCGGGCGGCCTCGATGGAGTCTTCGGCGAGCACGGTCAGGCCCTGCTCGCGTAGCCCGTTGAGCAGGCTCGCCGGCGCGCCCTCGGCCAGCCACACCTGCGTCTCGTCGTTCAGCCCGGCCTCGGGCCAGACCCGGTCGGCGTACTCCAGGTCGACCAGGTAGGCGCGGCCCGGCGCCTGCGGCATCGCGTCGAGCCCTTGGTAGCCAGTGAACCGCACCGGCAGCGGCAGGCTGCCGAAGAGCGCGAGCCGCGGGTCACCCGGCGGGCCGTCGGCCACCGCGACGCCGACGTGCGCGACCGGCAGCGGCACCGGCGCGTCGATCAGGTAGGCCATGCCGGACTCCTGCACGCGCATGTCGGTCGTGGCCGGCGGCATGGTCAGCAACAACCCGCCCGCGTCACCGGTGATCGTGGGGCCGACGACCTCGGCCCTGACACCCGTGCGCCACCGCGTCGGGTCGGCCAGCTCGGCCACCGGCCCGGCCGTGCCCGCCAGGCCGTGCAGCCGCACGGCACGGTCCGGGGGCGGCGCACCCGCCGCGCGGGCGGCGGCGATCTCGAGACCCACCAGCCGGCAGCCGCCCTCACCGCCGCAGCCGTCCAGCTCCATCTGGTACCGCTGGCGTCCGTCACGCAGCGGCCCGAACTGCACCGACACCGGCTCGCCCGCACCCGTGACAAGGTGGGCACGTACCAGCAGCGGCGTGCCCTCGCCCACCGGCGCCGCGTCGAGCGTGAGCGGGCCATCGCGAAGCCGCGCCGGCGCGGGGGCGTCTGGCCTCAGCCATCGGGCCACAGAGGACGGTGTGTCCGCGTATGCCTCATGCCAGGTGGCGACCCGCGCGAAGCGTGAGCTGTCGACGGCGAGCACCCACCGACCGCCTTCGCCCGCCCTGTTGCGGACGACGGCCATGGCGTGCGTGCCCTGCGGGTCGGCGGCGCGCACGGCGGCGAGCAGGTGCGCGCGGCTGCGCGCCTTGACGGTCAGCACCCGATCGGCGCCGACCTCGTGCGTGGCGCGGTCGTCGCGCGCCGCGGCGCCCGAATACCACCCGCCGGCGGCGCTCGCGAGCAGCGCGACGGCGACCGTGAGCAGCGCGAACACCCTGTGAGTGCCGGGCCGGCGGGCGAGGTGGGTCGCGGCGAGCGCGAGCGGCAGGCGGCCGGCGCGCAACGCCTTGCGGGCGGCACGCGCGGCGAGCGGGCTGACCGCGCGGGCCGCCAGCAGTGCGACGGCGAGCGCGACCAGGGCCGGCGCCATCAGCACGAGCCCGGAGGCCTCGCCGGGCTCGGCGTCGATCGCGTACGCCTGATAGACGCCCGCAGCGGCGACGACCGCGATCACCAGGTCGACCACTCCGGCGCGCCAGCCGCGACGGCGCGGCGGCACGTGGCGAAGCAGGTCGATCACGCCGGAACCGATGCCCCGCCAGTCGGCGGCGACGGCCGCGGCGAGCGCCCCCAGCCCGGCGGCTCCCACGGCCGCGAGCGACATCAGGCCCGCGAGCCGGACCCGGTCGGGGTCGCCCAGCTCACCGCCGAGCAGCCGGGCGAGCCCGAGGCCGGCCGCCGCGCCGACGATCGCGCCCGCGACCATCGGCAGGACGCTCTGCTGTGCGGTCAGCGACCAGACGCGCCACCGGTTGCTGCCGCGCAGCTTGAGCAGGCCGATGTCGGTGCGCCGCTGCTCGGCGGTGTGCCGCACGGCGAAGAAGAGAGCGAACCAGCACAATACGAGCAACTGGGCCGCCGCGACACCGACCCCGAGGTTGACCAGGCGCTGCTCGCGGGCGACCCGCGTGGTGAGCGCGTTGGCCCGGGTTTCGACTCGCCAGTTGACGCTGGAGGCGCCCCTCCTCCGCTCGATCTCGGCGCCCAGGTCGTAGCCGCCGATGCCGAGGTATGCCTCGGGCGGGAGCACCTGGTGGTAGTCGGCGAACAACTCGTTGGCGCCGGTGGAGTTGACTGTTTCGACGGTGGCGAAGAGCGGGTCGCCGCTGAGCGACGAGGAGCCGGAGCCGCGCCCGAGGACGTTGCCCGCCCAGTACGGGCCGAGCGGGTCGAGCATCTGGTAGGTGCCGGCGATGCGCAGCCGCATGATGGGGCGACCCGGGATCACGAAGTCGACCTCGTCACCGGTGCTCACCCCGAGCACGCCGGCCGCCTGCTCGCTGAGCAGTGCCTCTCCGGGCCGGGAGGGGCAGGCGCCGGAGATCGCGACGTGGTCGCACACCTTGTCGCGGTAGGCGAGGGCGACCGCCGACTCGGCGCCGGCGTTGACCGCACGGCCTGGCACGCGCACCGAGACGGTGCTGTCGGTGCCGGCAATCGGGAACACCGCGCCGGCCTGGCCGCGGGTCTGTTCGACAACACCCGGCCCGGGACTGACCCGGCCGGCCACCAGCACGACGCGCTGGCTCGCCGGGGCGACCGCCACGTCGGCGAGCGTGACCGACCGGGCGGCCGCCACGACGTACCACGGGGCGGCGGTCGCGGCGATCAAGGCAAGCGCGGTCAGCACGAAAAGGGTGGCCGCCTGCGCCCGGCGCGCGCGGATCGCGCCTATGACCACCCCCAACATGCAGGTCACCCTAACAACGTCTGGTGGCGGTCGATGTCCCGAGCCATTGATGTGCTTGACTTGATTGAAACGATTCTATACCTTGCCCACATGGCCAATCCCACGCAAAAACCTCGACGCCGCTGGCGCACCGGCCTCGTGGTCGTCACCACGACCGCGCTGGTGGGCACCGGCGTCGTGGTCGGCATCCAGCAGGCGTCCGCCGCCGCGTGCGGCGAGGGCTCGTTCAACGCCTCGGCCGTGTTGAGCGGCAGCACATGGACCTCACGCAACGGCAACACCACGGTCTACACGGGCACCGACATGCGGGCCGCTGTCCAGGCGGCGCTCAACAGCCTCAGCGCCGGGCGCACGTCCAAGCAATCCGTGGTCGTGCGGGGTTCGGGCTCGATCAGCGCTGGAGCACGGATCTCCGTGCCCAGCTACACGATCCTCGACGTCTGCGGCAACATCACCGCCACCGGCTCCGGCTCGGGCGACAACGCGCCGATCTACTCGCGCGGCACCCGCGACATCGAGATCCGCTGGCTCAACGTGCGCGGCGCGCCGCTGTACGGAATCTTCATGCGCAACGTCAACAACCTGGTGCTCGGCCAAATCAACATGCAGGTGAGCGGCGGGCTCGGCATCCGCATCGACAACCACGGCGGCGACCGCGCGGTCAAGGTCCGCAACATCAGGATCGACAACGTGTACATCTCGGGCGCCACCAACCAGGGTGTCGAGACGTACGGGGTGGACGGGCTCACCGTCGGCACCGTCACGACGCGCAACGTCGGGTACTCCGGCCTGCTCCTCAACGACACCATCAACGCGACGGTGGGCACCGTCGACGCGGAGAACACCGGCACGGGCACGGGGTACGCGGCGTTCCGGATGGCCAACCGCAACGGGCGCATCGGCAGCAGCTACCCGACCAACATCCGCGTGGGCACTGTGCGGGCGCGCGGCGGCGGCCGGGGCATCTTCTGCGTCTCCGAGAGCGGCGGCGCGGTCATCGACCGGATCGACATCGCCAACACCGGCAACAACTCGGTGCTCGTCGAGAACTGCTACAACGTGACGCTCGCAGGCGCCTCCGGCACGGTGAGCGGCGGCGGGGAGATGCGGATCGCGGCACGCACCGAGTTCCCCCCGTCATCCAACATCCGCTTCCAGAACCTGACGGTAAGCAACACCAACATCCGGTGGAGCCCCTGCACAGGCACCGGCAACGTGGTGTCGAACGTGACGCGCAACAACTCGAACTTGTATTGGTGCTGACGCACCGTCCCGTGTCATCGATCAAGGGCGAATGCACGTGGTTGGATCCCTCATCCACGTGCATTTGCCCTTGATCGATGCGAAAGCCCTTGATCAGCGCGGCCGACAGGCCCCTAGTGGGAGTCGCCGACCACCAGGGTGACGGAGCCGTCGACGTGGTCGACCGTGAAGAGGGTGCCGGGCGGGAACTCGCCGAGCACCTCCGGCGGAAGCTGGATCGTGCCGTCGCCGGCCACCACCGCGAAGTCCTGCCCTCCGCGCCCCTCCGCGCCGACCCGGCCATCGCGGATCGTCACCGCCCGGCCCAGCCGCGCGCCCACCTCCGCGTCGTGGGTGACCACCACGATCGTGGTGCCGCGTTCCTGGTTGACGGTCTCCAGCGCGGCCAGGACCTCGTCGCGTCCGTGCGTGTCGAGCTGGCTGGTCGGCTCGTCGACGAGCAGCAGGCCCGGCGACGCTGCGATGCCCACTGCGAGCGCGGCCCGTTGCCGGGCGCCGGGCGGAAGGTCGTCGATCTTCGCGGTGGCCTTGCCGCGCAGGCCGACCAGGTCGAGGATGCGCTCCGGGTCGTCGAGCTCGATGCCGGCGGTGCGGGCGGCGCGGCGCTGGGCCAGCCAGATGTTGCGGTGCAGCGTCGCGTACGGCAGGAGGTTACGCGCGGCGCCTTGGAGTACCACGCCGATCTCGGTGCCGCGCAGGCGGGAGATCTCGGCGTCGGTCAGCTTGCCGAGCTCGTACGTGCCGACGCTGACGCGGCCGGCGGACGGGCGCATGAGGCCGGCGAGCAGGGCCACCAGGGTGGATTTGCCGGAGCCGGACGGGCCAACCAGCGCCAGCATCTCGCCGGGGTTGATGGAAAGGTCGACTCCGGACAGCGCGACCACGTCGCCGCCCTCGGCCCGATAGATGTGCACCACGCGCCGACACGCGACCGCCAGTCCGCTCACGACTCCCTGCTTACCATGGCCGCCGCGCCCGCGCCGTCCCCGCGATCAAGGCCATTCGCATCGATCGAGGGCAAATACACGCGGATCAGAGATCGAACCACGTGCGTTTGCCCTCGATCGACGGACAAGGGAGCCGCCGCCCTGATCGACGGACGGGGCACCCGGGGCGGGGTTAGAAGCGGGCGGGTTCGTGGTAGACGCCCCATTCGGCGCGTAGGGCGTCGCAGATTTCGCCTAGCGTGGCCTCCGCGCGGGCGGCGTCGAGCATCGCGGGGATCATGTTTTCGTCGCTGCGGGCGGCCGCCACCATCCGGGCCAGCGCCGCGTCCACGGCGGCCTTGTCGCGGCCGGCGCGGCGGGCGGACAGCACCTCGCGCTGCTCCAGCTCGACCTCGTGGGAGATGCGCAGGATCTCCAGCGGCCGGGTCACGGTCGACGTGTGCCGGGTGACGCCGACGACGTGCTTGAGGCCCTTCTCCAGCGCCTGCTGGTACGTGAACGCGGCCTCCGCGATCTGCCCGGTGAACCAGCCATCTTCGATGCCGCGCAGGATGCCGGAGGTGATCGTGCCATCGGAGCCCATCGCCGTGATCCGGGCGAAGATCTCCTCGGCTTCGGCTTCGATCCGGTCGGTGAGCGCCTCGACGTACCAGGAGCCGCCGAGTGGATCGGCCACGTTGGTCACGCCGATCTCGTCCATGAGCACCTGCTGGGTACGCAGGGCGATCTCGGCGGACTCGTCGGTGGGCAGCGCCAGTGTCTCGTCGAGTGCGTTGGTGTGCAGCGAGTTGGTGCCGCCGAGCACGGCGGCGAGCGCCTCGACGGCCGTACGCACGACGTTGTTGACCGGCTGCTGCGCCGTCAGCGAGACGCCCGCGGTCTGGGTGTGGAACCGCAGCCACAAGGCCCGTTCGTCGGTGGCGCCGTACACGTCACGCAGCCACCGGGCCCAGATCCGCCTGGCCGCGCGGAACTTGGCGATCTCCTCGAAGAAGTCGAGGTGCGCGTCGAAGAAGAACGACAGTCCGGGCGCGAACTTGTTGACGTCGAGCCCGCGCGATAGCCCGAGCTCCACGTATCCGAACCCGTCGGCGAGTGTGTACGCCAGCTCCTGCGCGGCGGTCGAGCCGGCCTCCCGGATGTGGTATCCGGACACCGACAGCGGCTTGTACCGCGGGATCTGGTGCGCGCAGTACTCCATCAGGTCGCCGATGAGGCGCAGGTGCGGCTCAGGATCGAAGAGCCACTCCTTCTGCGCGATGTACTCCTTGAAGATGTCGGTCTGCAGCGTACCGTCCAGTGTGGACAGATCGGCACCCTGCCGCTCGGCCGCCACGAGGTACATGCAGAAGATCGGCACCGCCGGACCAGAAATGGTCATGCTCGTGGTGACGGCGGACAGGTCGATGCCGTCGAAGAGGACGTCCATGTCGGTGGCCGAGTCGATGGCCACCCCGCAGTGGCCGACCTCGCCAAGCGACTGGGAGTCGTCGGAGTCGCGCCCCATCAGCGTGGGCATGTCGAACGCGACGGACAGGCCACCCCCGCCCGCGCCGAGGATCATCTTGTAGCGCTCGTTGGTCTGCTGGGCGCTGCCGAAACCGGCGAACTGCCGGATCGTCCAGGTCCGCCCGCGGTAGCCGGTCGGGTACAGGCCACGGGTGTACGGGTATTCGCCGGGCCAGCCGATCCGCTCGAACCCGGGCACGTCGGCGCCGGGCGGTGGGCCGTACACGGGGTCGACGGCCGTGCCGGACAGGGTGGTGAAGTCGGCGTCACGCTTGCGAGCCGTGTCGTACCGAGCCTGCCAACGGGCCCGGCCGGCGGCGATCTCCTCGGCGTTCATCCCGCCAGTTTAACGATCGCTAAGCCGAACCGGACCCCTGGCGACTCATTGATAGTCGGCAGCCCGTGCCTCGTCGTCACCCACCGGGCCCGTGTCTTCGACGTGCACGTCGTCGACCAGGATGTTGACCTCGGTGACGTCGAGGCCGAGCAGGTTTTCGACCGCGCTGATGACCTTGGCGCGCACTGCTTCGGTGACCGAATGCACGACGAAGCCGTACTCGATGACAAGGGTGATGTTGACGACCGCGCTGCGGCCCTCCAGCCGGACCGACATGCCGCGGTCGGCGTCGTCGTCGGCCTCGCCGAGGCCGATGCGCTCCTTGACGCTGGCGAAGAAGCGGGCGACGTCGCCGCCCAGGTCGTAGACGCCCGGCACGTCGCGCGCGGCGATACCGGCGATCTTTTCGACGACCTCGTCGGCGATCTTCGTGGTGCCACGCTCGGCGGCGAGCTCGGCGTTGTTGCGGAGCCGCTCGACCACCTGCGAGGCCACGCGACCAGACGCGACGGCGGCACGCTCGACGGCGTCACTCACCTGCTCGGTGACGGGAACCGGCGTGGGCGCCAGAACGACATCGGAGACCGGCGGATCGACAACATCCTGCTGGGTGGGCACGTGCGCCGCTACGTCTGTCATGAACACTCCCCCTGAACGCTGGCAGGCCAACGGCCCGGAGCGTACCTGCCCGGTGCGACCGCGTCACCCCGCGCGGACCAGCTCAGCCTGTCCGTCGACGAGATGAAGCTCCAGGTCACAGGCTGCGGCGGCCTCCGGGTCGTGGGTGGCGAAGACCACCGCGGCGCCCCGTGCCGCTTCCTCTTGCAGCAGATCGAGTACCCGTTGCCGGTTGGCCGCGTCGAGCTCGCTGGTCACCTCGTCGGCGAGCAGCACGTCGCCGGAGAGCGCTAGGCCCCGGGCGATCGCGGTGCGTTGCTGCTGGCCGCCGGACAGTTCCTCGACGAGCTGGTCGGTCTGCTGGGCGAGCCCGAGCCGGTCAAGGGACTCGGCGGTGAGCCGGCGGGCATCGGGCGGCGTGACGCCCACAGCGATGAGTGCGACCTGGAGATTTTCGCCAGCGGTGAGGATCGCGGCCAGCCCGTTGTCCTGCGGCACCAGCACGACCTTGCGGGCCACGGCGTGGTCGCGGTCGCGCAGCGGCTCGCCGGCCACGGTCACCTTGCCGGCCGACGGCCGCAGGATCCCGGCCATCGTCCACAGCAGGGTGGACTTGCCCGCACCGGACGGCCCGGTCACGGCGAGCACCTGCCCGGGCTCGACGGTCACGGACACGTCGCGCAACACTGGCTCGCCGTCCCCGTACCCGACGAAGACCCCATCCACGACCATGAGCCCGACACTAACGTGAGCGCGCCGCCGTCCGCAGACCCCACCAAGCGCAGGACGCGAAGCGCCTAGGGCGCCTGGGGCCTGCAGGACGGCTCTCAGGCGCGCGAGCCGCCCGAGCGGAGCGAGGGCCAACTAGCTCAGATCGCGCAGGAGCGTGTCCGCCGCTTTGAAAGGGTCGGTGGTGCCGGCGGCAACCTCGGCGGCGAGACCCGGCAACGCCGTACCCGCGCGAAGCGAGCCCATGCGCTCGCGGAGGTGGCCCAGCGCGATCGCCTCGATCTCGGCGGCCGCTCGCGCCTCGCGACGGCGCCGCAGCTCGCCGTGCTCGACCAGCCACGCGCGGTGCTTGTCGATGGCCGCGACCACGTCGTCGATGCCCTCGCCGCGGGACGCGATCGCGCGCACCACCTGCGGTCGCCAATCGCCAGGGCCGCGCTCGCCGAGCCCGATCATGCCTTGGATGTCGTGGTAGGTGGCGTCGGCGCCGTCGCGGTCGGCCTTGTTGACCACGAACACGTCGGCGATCTCCAGGATGCCGGCCTTGACGGCCTGGATGGCATCGCCCATGCCGGGCGCCAGCAGCACGACGGTGGTGTCGGCGAGGGACGCCACCTCGACCTCGGCCTGGCCGACCCCGACGGTCTCGACGAGCACGACGTCGCAGCCGGCGCCCTCCAGCACGCGTACCGCCTGCGGGGTGGCCGCGGCGAGCCCACCGAGGTGTCCACGGCTCGACATCGAGCGGATGTAGACGCCGGGGTCGGTGGCGTGCTGCTGCATGCGGACCCGGTCGCCCAGGATCGAGCCGCCGGTGAACGGGCTCGACGGGTCGACAGCGAGCACGCCCACCCGGTGCCCCTGCGCCCGCAACAGCCGCACCAGCTCTGTCGTCGTGGTCGACTTGCCCACACCGGGCGAGCCGGTCACACCGATGACCTGCGCCTTTCCTGTGTGTGGTGCGAGGGTGGCGGCGATCTGCGGTACGAGATCATCACCGCTCTCGACGAGCGTGATCAGCCGCGCGACCGCGCGGGGATCCCCCTCGCGGGCCGCGGCGACGAGTTCGGATACGTCGCGACTGCGCCTCATGCCGTAGGAAGCCTCATGCCGTAATGATGAGGGCGTCGCCCTGCCCGCCGCCGCCACACAGGGCCGCCGCGCCGGTGCCGCCGCCTCGCCGCTTGAGCTCCATGGCAAGCGACAGTACGAGACGCGCGCCGGACATGCCGATCGGGTGGCCGAGCGCGATCGCGCCGCCGTTGACGTTGACGATGTCGGAGCTGACACCGAGCTGGCGGGCCGACAGGATGCCGACCTGCGCGAAAGCCTCGTTGATCTCGATGAGGTCGAGGTCGGCGACCGCCAGGCCGGCCTTGGTGAGCGCGTGCTCGATGGCGTTGGCTGGCTGGGCGTGCAGGGAGTTGTCGGGGCCGGCCACGTTGCCGTGGGCACGGATCTCGGCGAGCCAGCGCAGGCCGAGCTCCTCGGCCTTGGCCTTGCTCATCACGACGACCGCGGCGGCGCCGTCGGAGATCGGCGAGGAGCTGCCCGCGGTGATGGTGCCGTCCTTGGTGAACGCCGGGCGCAGCTTGGCCAGCGACTCCGCCGTCGTGTCGGGGCGGATGCCCTCGTCGTCAGCCACCACGACGGGCTCGCCACGGCGCTGCGGCACCTGTATGGGCGCGATCTCCTCGGCGAAGATGCCGTTCTTCTGCGCGGCGGCCGCCCGCTGGTGGCTGGCCGCGGCGAACGCGTCCTGGTCTTCGCGGGAGATTCCGTGCCGGGCGCCGTGCCGCTCGGTCGACTCGCCCATCGAGCAGCAGTCCCACGCGTCGGTGAGGCCGTCGAGCGCCATGTGGTCCTTGACCACGACATCGCCGTACTTGTAACCCTGCCGCTGCCCGACGAGCAGGTGCGGCGAGTTCGTCATCGACTCCATCCCGCCCGCTACGACGATGTCGAATTCACCCGCGCGGATGAGCTGGTCGGCCAGCGCGATCGCGTCGAGCCCGGAGAGGCAGACCTTGTTGATGGTCAGAGCGGGCACGGTCATCGGGATGCCCGCGTTGGCGGCGGCTTGACGTGCGGGGATCTGGCCGGCGCCCGCCTGGAGCACCTGCCCCATGATCACGTACTGCACCTGCTCGGGCGCGATTCCGGAGCGTTCCAGCGCGGCCTTTATGGCGAAACCGCCGAGTTCGGTGACCGGGAAATCCTTCAGGTTGCCCAGAAGCCGCCCCATCGGGGTACGCGCGCCGCCGACGATCACCGAGCCCGACATGAGACCCTCCCGGACACCAACTTAACGACTATTTAGTGCAGACTAACGCCATGGCCGACCACTCCCCCGCCGAGCAGACTGCGGACTTTGTCACAGGTATCGGACTCGTACGCATCGATCACGTCGGTGTCGCTGTGCCCGACCTCGACAAGGCGATCGAGTTCTACGAACGCGTCTTCGGGATGCGCTGCGTGCATCAGGAGGTCAACGAGGAGCAGGGCGTACGCGAGGCGATGATGGCCGTCGGGCCGTCCGTGGAGGGCGGGTGCGTGCAGTTGCTGGCGCCACTGTCGGCGACCTCGACGATCGCCAAGTTCCTCGACCGAAGCGGTCCGGGCGTGCAGCAGGTGGCATACACGGTGACCGACGTCGTCGCGGCGAGCGCCGCGCTGCGCGAGCGCGGCATGCGGATGCTGTACGACGAGCCGAAGCGGGGCACCGCCGGCTCGCAGGTCAACTTCGTGCACCCCAAAGACGCCGGAGGCGTCCTCGTGGAGTTGGTGCAGCACTGATCAATGCAGTTCTTCACAAACGGGTACCGCGTTTAGTTACCGTTAAGTAACCTCCATCCTCATCACAAGGAGGTGGGCGCGGTGCAGGACATCCTCGATGCGATCATGGCGGCAGAAGGGGCCACCGAACCGGCAAAAGAGCTGGCCGCGGTGGCCGGGCTGCCGGTGCCGGAGAGCTACCGCGGGGTGGTGGTCCGCGCCGACGAGGTCGACATGTTCGACGGCATGGCCACCCGGGAGAAGGACCCCCGCAAGTCGCTGCACGTGCTCCAGGTGCCGACCCCGGAGCTAGGCCCGGGCGAGGCGCTGGTGGCGGTGATGGCGAGCGCCATCAACTACAACACCGTCTGGACGAGCATCTTCGAGCCTGTGTCCACGTTTTCGTTCCTCAAGAAGTACGGGAAGCTCTCGGAACTGACCCGCCGGCACGACCTGCCGCATCACATCGTCGGCTCGGACGCCGCCGGCGTGGTGCTGCGGGTCGGTGCCGGCGTGACGAAGTGGAAGCCCGGCGACGAGGTGGTCGCGCACTGCCTCTCGGTCGAGTTGGAAGACCCCGCCGGCCACGACGACACGCTGCTCGACCCGCAGCAGCGGATCTGGGGCTTCGAGACCAACTTCGGCGGGTTGGCCGAGATCGCTGTCGTCAAGTCCAACCAGCTCATGCCCAAGCCGGCGCACCTGTCCTGGGAAGAGGCGGCCAGCCCCGGCCTCGTCAACTCCACCGCGTACCGGCAGCTCGTCTCGCACCACGGCGCAGCCATGAAGCAGGGCGACGTGGTGCTGATCTGGGGCGCCTCCGGCGGCCTCGGTGGATACGCCACCCAGCTCGCCCTGCATGGCGGCGCGATACCGATCTGCGTGGTGTCGTCACCGGAGAAGGCCGAGCTGTGCCGGCAGATGGGCGCGGAACTGGTCATCGACCGCACCGAATTCACCTTCTGGAAGGACGAGCAGGCCCAGGACACCGGCGAGTGGCGGCGGTTCGGCGCGCGCATCCGCGAGCTGACCGGCGGCGAAGACCCCGACATCGTCTTCGAGCACCCCGGACGGGAGACGTTCGGCGCGAGCGTGTACGTCGCAAAGCGCGGTGGCACGATCGTCACCTGCGCGTCCACCAGCGGCTTCATGCACCAGTTCGACAACCGGTACCTGTGGATGAACGTCAAACGCATCATCGGCAGTCACTTCGCGAACTATCGCGAGGCGTGGGAGGCCAACCGCCTCATCGCGCTGGGCCGCATTCACCCGACGGTGTCACGCACGTATCCGTTGGAGCAGACCGGCCAGGCCGCGTACGACGTACACCGCAACGCGCATCAGGGCAAGGTCGGCGTGCGCTGCCTCGCGCCGGTCGACGGTCTCGGCGTACGCGACCGCGCGCTCCGCGAACGACACGAACCCGCCATCAACCGATTCCGTGGTCACTGAGCGTCAGCCCCAGATTCATCCGAAAGGCTGGCAGCACCGGCGGATCAACCGGTTCGTCGGTGGCCGGCGTGCGGCGCATTCCATACGACGCAAGATCGGTATGTACCCGCATCGTGATTACCGCGGGTACATACCGGCGCCTACCCGCACAACTTGACCTTGACAATGGCGAGCGACATGTACCGTACGCTCTTGCGCAGTACCCCCGGCAGTCTGCCAGTATGTGCCAATGCCCCAGCAGCAACAGCAGTCCTCCCTTGCGTTCTTCGAGAACGCGAACTCCCAGCACGACTTCACCGTCGTCCTCCGGGGTTACGACCGTGGGCAGGTCGACGACTTCGTCGGCAGGCTCAGCGCCGCTCTGACCCAGTCCGAGCAGGCCCGTGGCGAAGCCGAGCAGCGCATGAACGACGCACAGCGTCGCCTGCGCCAGGCCGAGCAGCGCCTCAACTCCCTCGAGCAGAAGCTCACCGATACCAACAAGCAGCTCGAAGAGAACAACCGGCCGACCCTGTCGGGTCTCGGTACGCGGGTCGAGCAGATCCTGCGCCTCGCCGAGGAGCAGGCCAACGACCACCGGGGTGAGGCGAAGCGCGAGTCGGAGGGCATCCTCTCCGCCGCCCGCCTGGAGGCCCGGGAGATCACGGACAAGGCGCGCGCCGAGGCCGCGGCCATGAAGGCCACCGCCGAGCGCGAGGCCGGCAGCATCCGCACCGCCTCCGAGCGGGAGGCCGCTGAGGTACGCGTGCAGGCCCGCCGCGAGGCCGACACGCTGCGCGCCGACGCCGACCGCGAGACCAAGCAGCTCCGCGCCGTCACAGCGCACGAGGTGGCCGAGCTGAAGTCCACGGTGGAGCGCGAGGTCGCGACGCTGCGGGCGACCGCCGAGCGGGAGATCACCCAGCTCCGCGCCAAGGCCGCCCGGGAAGCCGAGGAGAAGCGCGCCGAGGCCACCAAGCTGCTGACCGACGCCCGCGACAAGCGCGACAAGGACCTCCAGTCCCTCGCCCTCGAGCTGGCCGAGCGCCGCGAGAAGGCCGAGCGCGAGGAGTCCGAGCGGCACGCCGCCCAGGTCGCCCAGACGCAGAAGCTGGTCGCCGAGGCCGAGGAGCGCGCCCGCGCCGCCGAAGACCGCGCCAAGGAGATCGAGCAGCGCGCCGAGGCCCGCCGCATCGAGTCCGAGCGCAACGCCACCGAGACGGTCGAGAAGGCCAAGGCGCTGTCGGAGAAGACGGTCAACGAGGCGCGCGCCGAGGCGCACCGCCTGGTCACCGAGTCCCGCACCGAGGCCGAGCTGACCACGCAGGCCGCGCGGCGCGAGGTCGAAGACCTCACCCGTCAGAAGGACGCCGTCACCGCCCAGCTCGGCCAGATGCTGTCCGGCCTGGCCGGCATCGTGCCGACGGCACCGCCGGCTGCCAAGTCCGAGACCGCCAAGTCCGACAAGGACGAGGTGACGGCCAGCTCGTCGAGCTGACCACCACTGGGAAGGCTGAACTCGCGGGGCACATGCGACTGATGGCCGGCCGCACCGGAATACCGGTGCGGCCGGCATCGGCGTGCTCAGGCCCTGGTGTATCGGCTCCCGGCACCTTCGGGGGCTGGGGCCGGCTAGCAGGGCCATCGGTCGATGTTCCGCCAAATGGTGTGTATCCAGGCACTACTCAGCGAGGCGTGTGAGGATAAGGAACATGTCGCATGGCGGAGAACTCTTCGGTCTTGGAGAACACGTCGCTTCCGAACCGACCTTCGAGTCGGCGATGCGGGGGTACGCAAAAAGCCAGGTCGACCGATACGTCGCCCGCGCGGAGAGCGAAATAGCCACCCTCACTACCGAGCGTGAACAGGCGTACACGCAGATCCAACACCTCGGCGGCCAGATCGAGCAGTTGCAGGCCGAGGTGCAGAACGTGCGCCGCCAGGCCGGCGGCATCGACCAGGTGTCGTTTCGTCACCTCGGCCGGCGCGTCGAGCAGATCCTCGCCCTCGCCGAAGAGCAGGCCGAGGACATCCGTGCGAGTGCCAGTCAGGAAATAGCCGACCACCGCGTCGAGGCCGAACGGATCATCGCGGAGGCGCGGGCACAGGCAGCCGAAGCCGTGCGCGACTTCGAGATCGCGCTGGCCGCGCGCCGCACCGACGAGGAGAAGGCCGCTGCGGAGCGCCAGGCCGCCGCCGATGCCGCCCTCGCCGCCGCGCACGAAGACGCCGCCCGCATCCGCGCCGAAGCCGAAGCCGCGAAGGCCGAGGCACAGCAAGAGGTACAGCGGGCCACGGCGCACGCCAAGGAACTTGTCGAGAAGGCGCAGGCCGAGACGGGCGCGTACGTGCAGTCCACTCGGGCGCAGGCGCAGCAGGAGCTTGCGCAGTGGCGGGCCAGCGTCGAGCAGGAGATCGCCGAGCGGCGGGCCGTCATCGACCGCGAGCTGACCGAGCGCCGCGCCACCACCGAACACGAAGTGGGCCAGTGGCGCGCGACCGTCGAGCAGGAGGTTACCGCCGCGCGCAGCGAGGCCGAACGGTACGCAGCCGAGCTCCGCGCGCAGGTAGAGCAGCAGGTGATCGCTCTGCTGGAGGAGGCGGAGGAGCAGGCGGAGACGGTACGCCGGCAGTCGGAGGAGCAGGCCGCCACCGCGCAGGGGCACCTCGCCGCCACGCAGCAGCACCTTGCGGCGACCCAGCAGGAGACCGCCGCGGCGGGCCAGCTCCTTGCGGAGGTACAGCAGCAGGTCGCGCAGGCTCAGCAGGCCCTTGCCGAGCTGCGCAAGCAGACGGTAGCGACGCGGCAACAGGCCGACCAGTTCCGGCGGGGTCTCTCGGAGGTACAGCAGCAGCTCGCGACGGAACGGAAGCGGCTCGCGGAGGTGCAGCGCACGGCGGAGGAGGCCGAGCGAGAAGCCCTCGAGGCGCGTAACCAGGCCAAGCGGGCAGAGGAGGCATCCTCCCCGCCCAACGACACGCTTGCCTCCTCGGACGCCGCCCCCTCGGAAAAGGACGAGCCGCAGAAGGTCGGCGCAGAGACCGACTGACGCGCGGCGCGCGCGTGGAAGATACCCGCTACCCTGCCGTTGGCTGATCACACGGTGGGGAGGATTGTGCGGTGTCGGACGAAGAGCGGGCCGCTGTCGACGGCGAGCCCGAGCCTGAGCCGGCCCCCGGGCCCGACGAAGAGCCGGTGCCGCCATCTGATGGGCGCTTCGGTCAGCCGGGGCGTCCGCTGCGCCGCAACCCGTTCCTGATCGGGTTCATCGGCGGGCTGGGCGCGCTGCTGGCGTACACGGCTTACCTGGCCATCCAGAACGCGGCCGGTGTCCTCATCCTGATCTTCGTCGCGCTCTTCCTCGCGATCGGCCTGAACCCGGCCGTCGAGCGGCTGCGGCGCTTCGGGCTGCCGCGTGGCGTGGCCGTGACCGCCGTGACGTTCGGCCTGCTGCTCCTGCTGTGTGGCGGGCTCTTCGCCCTGGTGCCGCCGGTGGTGACGCAGTCCACAGAATTCGCCGACAAGCTCCCGCAGTACATCGAGGATCTCAAGAACAACGCGACGATCAACGATCTGAACGAGCGATACGACGTCATCGACAAGGTCCAGAACGCCGTCAACGCGGGCACCATCAGCCAGGCGCTCGGCGGCGTGCTCGGCGGCGCGCAGTTCCTCTTCGGCACCGTCTTCCGGGTGCTGACCGTGCTCGTGCTGACGATCTACTTCATGGCCGCGTTCGACCGCATCAAGGGCGGGGCCTACCAGCTCGTGCCAGCGTCCCGGCGACAGCGCGTGGAGCTGATCACGGACGAGATCCTGAGCAAGGTCGGCGCGTACATGGTCGGCGCAATCGCGATCGCGGTCGTCGCCGGCGTCAGCACGTACATCTTCCTGATCATCCTCGGGGTGGCGTACCCGTTCGCGCTGGCCGTGGTGGTCGCGGTCTGCGACCTGATCCCGCAGATCGGCGCGACCATCGGCGCGGTCGTGGTGAGCATCGTCGGGTTCGCCGAATCGCTGCCCGTCGGCATCGCCTGCGCCGTCTTCTTCATCGTGTACCAGCAGGTGGAGAACTACCTGATCTACCCGAAGGTGATGCGCCGCTCGGTGGAGGTCAGCGACGTGGCCGCGATCGTGGCCGCGCTGCTGGGCGTTGCCCTCTTCGGTGTGATCGGCGCGCTGGTGGCCATTCCGGCGGTCGCGGCCATCCAGTTGATCCTGCGAGAAGTGGTCGTGCCGCGCCAGCAGCAGCGTTGACGTTGGTACGCCATCGGGTGGTCGGGTGACAGGCCTCGGCCACCCGTCGCCACCCCGTGTCACGTTCCAGACACAGGAAACGCCCAGGCCGCGACCGGTCAATAACATCTAGCAGTTCGCTGGACCGGGAGGCATCGCTGTGCAGGCACATCAGTTTCGGCGGGACGCGGTAATCATCGGGGGCTGCGGCCGCGTGGGCCTGCCGCTCGGCATCGCGCTCGCGTCCCGCGGGCTCAGCGTGACGCTGTACGACATCAACGCCGCCGCCGTCGACACCGTCAACGCCGGGGTGATGCCGTTCGCTGAGGAGGGCGCCGACCCGCTCCTGGCGGAGGTGACTTCCGCCGGGCGGCTCGTCGCGACCACCGACCCGGCGAGCGTGAGCACCGCCGAGCATCTCGTCGTTGTCGTGGGTACTCCGGTAGACGAGCACCTAAACCCCGACCTCGGTGCGGTGCCGCGCGCGCTGGAGAAGTGCGTCGACCACCTCGTGCCTGGGCAGCTCGTGATCCTGCGCAGCACCGTGTACCCCGGGGTGACCGCCCTGACGGAGAAGTTGCTTTCCGGCAAGGGATTGGCGGTCGACGTGGCGTTCTGCCCCGAGCGGATCGCCGAGGGCAAGGCGCTGACCGAGCTGTTCGACCTCCCGCAGATCGTCGCCGCGCGTACCCCGGAGGTGACCGCCCGCGCCGAGAAGTTCTTCCGCAGCCTGACGGATCAGATCGTGCCGTTGGAGCCGGAGGAGGCGGAGCTGGCGAAGCTGTTCACGAA
>NZ_JBAKHX010000115.1:0-18163 GCF_036906915.1 Micromonospora sp. CPCC 206061 | reverse complement strand
CGCCGCACGCAGCCCGCCCGGCACCCGCCAGGCCGCCACGCACGCGGGCGCTACCGGCGCGGCCGGCGCCGCCGCGCCGACGCGCGTCGATCAAGGGTCTTCTCGTCGATCTAGGGCGAATGCACGCGGAAGAGAGATCAAACCACGTGCGTTTGCCCTTGATCGGCGGGAGGGGGCGGGCGCCGACGGCCGCGGCGGGCGGCGTCATCGCGGGCGGCGTCATCGCGGGCGGCGTCATCGCGGGCGGCGTCATCGTGCGGGCCGCAGCGCTGCGTGGAGGTCTTGCAGCGGGCGCACCGCCATGTCGCCGCGGATCAGGGCCTCGATTCCCATCACCGCCGCCGTCACGCCCGGCACGGTCGTGATGCACGGGATGTCGGCGGTCACCGCGGCGCTACGGATCTCGTACCCGTCGGAGCGCGCGCTCGCACCCGAACCCTGCGGGGTGTTGATGACCAGCGCCATCTCACCCGCCGCGATCAGCGACACCGCGTCGGTGCCGGCGGCCTCGTAGTGCTTGGGCACGATCCGGCAGGCGATCCCGTACCGGCGCAGCACCTCACCCGTGCCGGCGGTCGCCACGATCTCGAATCCGAGGTCGGCCAGGCGCTTGACCGGAAACACCATGGCGCGCTTGTCCCTGTTGGCCACCGTCACCAGGATCGTGCCGGCGGTGGGCAGCGACCCGTACGCCCCGGCCTGTGACTTGGCGAACGCCTGCCCGAAGCCGGTGTCGATGCCCATCACCTCGCCGGTCGACTTCATCTCCGGGCCGAGCAGGTTGTCGACGCCCTTGCCGGCCGGAGTGCGGAACCGCTTGAACGGCAGCACCGCCTCCTTGACCGCGATGGGTGCCCCGTCGGGCGGGGCAGCACCGTCCCCTTCGGCGAGGAGCAGGCCGGACGCGCGCAGCGAGGCGATCGACGCGCCGAGCATGATCTTGCTCGCGGCCTTGGCCAGCTGCACCGCCGTCGCCTTGGACACGAACGGCACGGTCCGCGAGGCGCGCGGGTTCGCTTCGAGCACGTACAGGACGTCGTCCTTGAGCGCGTACTGAACATTCAGCAGCCCGCGCACCCCGACGCCCCGAGCGATTGCCTCGGTGTACCTGCGCACCTGCGCCAGGTGTGACCCGGCGAGCGTGATCGGCGGCAGCACGCACGACGAGTCACCGGAGTGGATGCCGGCCTCCTCGATGTGCTCCATGACCCCGCCGATGTACACCTCACCCTCGGCGTCGCACAGCGCGTCGACGTCGATCTCGATCGCGTCGTCGAGGAACCGGTCGACCAGCACCGGGTGGTCCGGCGAGATGTCGGTGGCCCGCCCGATGTAGTCGCGCAGCGTCGGCTCGTCGTACACGATCTCCATGCCCCGCCCGCCGAGCACGTAGGACGGCCGGACAAGCACCGGGTACCCGATCTCGTTGGCGATCGCGCGCGCCTCGTCGAACGACGTGGCCGTGCCGTGCGCGGGCGCCCGGAGACCGGCCTTGGCCAGGACGGCGCCGAACGCGCCGCGGTGCTCGGCCAGGTGGATCGACTCGGGGCTGGTGCCGACGATCGGTATGCCGGCGTTCTTGAGCCGCTGCGCCAGGCCCAGCGGGGTCTGCCCGCCGAGCTGGACGATCACGCCGACCACGCCCGGGCCGCCGCCAGCGACGCCGGAGGAGTGCTCGGCGTGCCACACCTCCAGCACGTCCTCGAAGGTGAGCGGCTCGAAGTACAGCCGGTCGGCGGTGTCATAGTCGGTGGAGACGGTCTCGGGGTTGCAGTTGACCATCACGGTCTCGTACTCGCCGCGCAGCGCCTGCACGGCGTGCACGCACGAGTAGTCGAACTCGATGCCCTGCCCGATCCGGTTCGGTCCTGAGCCGAGGATCAGCACCTTCGGCCTGTGCGAGGGGGCGACCTCAGTCTCGGAGTCGTAGGACGAGTAGTGGTAAGGCGTCTTCGCCTCGAACTCGGCCGCGCACGTGTCGACGGTCTTGTAGACCGGGCGTAGGCCGAGCCGGTGGCGCAGGGTCCGGAGGCCCACTTCGCCGGCCAGTTCGGGCCGCAACGCCGCGACCTGCCGGTCGGACAGACCGGCACGCTTGGCCCGCCGCAGCAACGGCTCATCGAGTACCGGCGCAGCCTCGATCTCGGCACGAAGCTCCACGAGGGACACGATCTGGTCCAGGAACCACGGGTCCATCCCGCCCGTGGCCTCGGCGACCTGCTCCACCGTCGCGCCCAGCCGCAGCGCCCGCTCGACCGTGTAGAGCCGGCCGTCGTGCGGCACGCGCAGCGCGGCGAGCGTCTCCTCAAGGGACACGTCGGGGTCGGGCACGGTCCAGAACCCGGCCGCCTTGGTCTCCATCGAACGCATCGCCTTGTTGAGCGCCTCGGTGAAGTTGCGGCCCAGCGCCATCGCCTCGCCAACCGACTTCATCGTGGTGGTCAGCTCCGGGTCGGCGCCGGGGAACTTCTCGAACGCGAACCGCGGGATCTTCACCACCACGTAGTCGAGTGTGGGCTCGAAGGCCGCGGGCGTCTCGGCAGTGATGTCGTTGGGAATCTCGTCCAACGTGTACCCGATGGCCAGCTTCGCGGCGATCTTGGCGATCGGAAAGCCGGTGGCCTTCGAGGCGAGCGCGGACGACCGCGACACCCGCGGGTTCATCTCGATGACGACGATGCGGCCCGTCTCAGGGTCGATCGCGAACTGGATGTTGCAGCCGCCGGTGTCGACGCCGACCTGCCGCAGCACCGCGATGCCCAGGTCGCGCATCCGCTGGTACTCGCGGTCGGTCAGCGTCATCGCGGGCGCCACCGTCACGCTGTCACCGGTGTGCACACCCATCGGGTCGACATTCTCGATGGAGCAGATGACGACCACGTTGTCCTTGCGGTCGCGCATCAACTCCAGCTCGTACTCCTTCCAGCCGAGCACGCTCTCCTCGATGAGCACCTCGTGCACGGGCGACGCGGCGAGCCCGGCGCCGGCGATCCGCTCCAGGTCTTCGTCGGTGTGCGCCATGCCCGAGCCGAGGCCGCCCATGGTGAACGACGGCCGGATCACGACGGGCAAGCCCAGCTCGGCGGCCGTCTCGCGCACCTCGTCGAGCGAGTGGCACACCCGGCTCCTAGGAACCTCACCGCCAGCCTGGGCCACGATCTCTTTGAACAGCTGGCGATCCTCGCCGCGCCGGATCGCGTCGATGTTCGCGCCGATCAGCTCGACGCCGTACTTGTCGAGCACCCCCGACTCGTACAGCGCCACGGCCGTGTTGAGCGCGGTCTGGCCACCCAGCGTCGGCAGCAGCGCGTCCGGCCGCTCCTTCGCGATGACCAGCTCGACGAACTCCGGCGTGATCGGCTCGACGTACGTGGCGTCGGCGAACTCGGGGTCGGTCATGATGGTCGCCGGGTTCGAGTTGACCAGCGACACTCGCAGGCCCTCGGCGCGCAGCACCCGGCACGCCTGAGTGCCGGAGTAGTCGAACTCGCACGCCTGGCCGATCACGATCGGCCCTGAGCCGATCACCATGACGTGCTTGATGTCACTTCGCTTCGGCACGATCCACCAACTCCACGAACCTGTCGAACAAGTAGTCAGCGTCGTGCGTACCGGCCGCCGCCTCGGGGTGGTACTGCACGGTGAACGCGGGCGCGTCCAGCGCCCGCAGCCCTTCGACCACGTTGTCGTTCAGGCAGACGTGGGAGACCTCCACCCGACCGAAGTCGGTGTCGACCACACCCTCGTGAGGGGCATCGACGGCGAAGCCGTGGTTGTGCGAGGTCACCTCGACCTTGCCGGTCGTCCTGTCGATCACCGGCTGGTTGATGCCGCGGTGCCCGTACCGGAGCTTGTAGGTGCCGAACCCCAGCGCCCGCCCCAGAATCTGGCTGCCGAAGCAGATGCCGAACAGCGGCACCCCCCGGCGCATCACCTCACGCGCCACCGCCACCGGGTGGTCGGCCGTCGCCGGGTCGCCCGGCCCCGGCGAGAAGAACACCGCGTCGGCGCCGACGCCGAGCAGATCCTCCACCGTGGACGTGGCCGGCATGACGTGGGTCGTGACGCCCCGGGCCGCCAGGCGCCGCGGCACGTTGCGCTTGATGCCCAGGTCCAGCGCGGCCACCGTGTACCGGTGCTCGCCGTCGGCCTCGACGACATACGCAGACGCCGTGGTCACCTCGGCCGACAGGTCGGCGCCCACCATCTCGGGTGAGGCCAGCACCCGCTCGCACAGGGCCACCGGGTCGGTATCCACACTGGACACACCGACCCGCATCGCGCCGCGCTCGCGCAGGTGCCGGGTCAGCGCCCGGGTGTCGACGCCGCTAATGCCCACGACACCCTCGGCGGCCAGCCGCTCCTCCAGCCCACCGGTGGCGCGCCAGTTCGAGCCGATGCGGGCCGGGTCGCGCACCACGTAACCGGCGACCCAGATCCGGCTGGACTCGTCGTCTTCGTCGTTGACGCCGGTGTTGCCGATGTGCGGGGCGGTCTGCACGACGACCTGGCGGTGGTACGACGGGTCGGTCAGCGTCTCCTGGTATCCGGTCATGCCGGTGGTGAAGACCGCCTCACCGAACGTCTCCCCGATCGCGCCGTACGCCTCGCCGTGGAAGGTGCGCCCGTCTTCGAGTACGAGGATCGCTGGTTTTCTCATTTGACGGCCTTTCCATCCAGGACCGTGGGCGTACCGCGCAGGAATGTCGCGACGACCCTGCCGGGCAGTGTCATGCCCGCGTAGGGCGTGTTGCGGCTGCGGGACGCCGACTCCGCCGGGTCGACGACCCGGCGGGCGGCCGGGTCGACCAGCGTGAGGTTCGCCGGCGCGCCCGGCACCAGGTCGTGGCCGTGCCCTGAGAGGCCCGCGATCCGCGCCGGGGCGCGAGACATCCGCTCGGCGATGAGGTCCCAGTCTTCGCCGAGCACGCTCAGCGCGATCGACAGCGCGGTCTCCAGGCCGAGCATGCCCGGCCGGGCGTACGCCCACTCGCACTCCTTGTCTTCCACGGCGTGCGGGGCGTGGTCGGTGGCGACGATGTCGATGACGCCGTCCTTCAGGGCCTGCCGCAGCGCCTCGACGTCGGCGGCGGTGCGCAGCGGCGGGTTCACCTTGAAGACCGGGTCGTAGCTGGTGGCTCGCTCGTCGGTGAGCAGCAGGTGATGGGGGGTCACCTCGGCGGTCACCTTCACACCACGCTCCTTCGCGTGCCGCAGCACCTCGACACTGCCGGCCGTCGACACGTGGCACACGTGCAGCCGGCTGCCGACATGCTCGGCCAGCAGCACGTCGCGGGCGATGATGGCCTCCTCGGCCACCGCCGGCCAGCCGGTCAGGCCAAGCCGGGTGGCGACCTCGCCCTCGTGCATCTGGGCGCCCTCGGTCAGCCGGGGCTCCTCGGCGTGCTGCGCGATGACGCCGTCGAACGCCTTCACGTACTCCAGCGCCCGCCGCATCAGCTTCGGGTCGGATACGCAGTGCCCGTCGTCGGAGAAGATCCGCACCGCGGCGGCGGAGGTGGCCATCGCGCCCAGCTCCGCGAGGCGCTCGCCGGCCAGCCCGACCGTGACCGCCCCGATCGGCTGTACGTCGACCAGCCCGGCCTCGCGGCCCAGCCGGTACACCTGCTCGACCACGCCGGCCGTGTCGGCGACCGGCGACGTGTTCGCCATCGCGCACACGGCGGTGTATCCGCCCAGCGCCGCCGCCCGCGAGCCGGACTCGACGGTCTCGGCGTCTTCGCGGCCCGGTTCCCGAAGGTGCGTGTGCAGGTCGACCAGGCCGGGCAGGGCGACCAGGCCGTCCGCGTCGATGACCTCAGCGGCGCCCGGGGCGCCTTCTTGAATGACACCGTCGCGGATCAGCAGGTCGGTCTTGGGCCGGCCGAGGACCGAGACACCCTTGAGCAGGTACTTCACGACTTGCCTCCGAGCAGCAGATAGAGGACGGCCATCCGCACGGAGACACCGTTGGCGACCTGTTCGACGATGGTGGAGCGGGGCGAGTCGGCGACCTCCGGGGCGATCTCCATCCCCCGGTTCATCGGGCCGGGGTGCATCACGATCGCGTGCTCGGGCAGCTTGCGCATCCGCGCACCGTCCATCCCATACCGCCGCGCGTACTCGCGTTCCGACGGGAAGTACGAGTCGTTCATGCGCTCGCGCTGCACCCGCAGCATCATCACGACGTCAGCGTCGGGCAGCACCGCGTCCAGGTCGTACGAGACCTCGGACCGCAGGTCGACCGGGATCAGCGTGGGCGGGCCGACCAGCGTGACCTTCGCGCCGAGCGTGGCGAGCAGCGCGACGTTGGAGCGGGCCACGCGGCTGTGCAGCACGTCGCCGACGACCGCGACCTTGAGGCCGGCCAGCCGGCCAAGTCGGGAGCGCATCGTGTACGCGTCGAGCAGCGCCTGCGTCGGGTGCTCGTGGGTGCCGTCGCCGGCGTTCACGACCGAGCCCTCGACCCAGGTGGCCAGCCGGTGCGGCGCGCCCGACGCGGAGTGCCGGATCACGACCGCGTCGGCGCCCATCGCCTGGAGGGTGAGCGCGGTGTCCTTGAGGCTCTCGCCCTTCGAGACGCTGGAGCCCTTGGCCGAGAAGTTGATCACATCCGCGGAGAGCCGCTTGGCGGCCGCCTCGAACGAGATCCGGGTGCGGGTGGAGTCTTCGTAGAAGAGGTTCACCACCGTGCGCCCGCGCAGCGTGGGCAGCTTCTTGACCTCGCGGCCGGCGATGCCGGCCATCTCGGCCGCGGTGTCCAGGACCAGGGTGGCGGTGGCCGCGTCGAGATCCGAGGCAGACAAGAGGTGCTTCACAGAGCCCGCCTTTCGTTCGCGACTGCGGGGCTCGCAGGCAGGCGCCCATCGACGGCTGCGGGCCGTCGAAGCTCACTCCTCGCGCTCACAGAGCCCGCCTTTCGTTCGCGACTGCGGGGCTCGCAGGCAGGCGCCCATCGACGGCTGCGGGCCGTCGAAGCTCACTCCTCGCGCTCACAGAGCCCGCCTTTCGTTCGCGACTGCGGGGCTCGCAGGCAGGCGCCCATCGACGGCTGCGGGCCGTCGAAGCTCACTCCTCGCGCTCACTGTGTACCCCCGTAGAGCTTGACCTCGTCGACGCCGTCGATCTCCACGAGGGCGACGCGCACGCTCTCGGTGAGCGCTGTGGGGATGTTCTTGCCGACGTAGTCGGCGCGGATCGGCAGCTCGCGGTGCCCGCGGTCGACCAGCACCGCGAGCTGGACGCAGCGGGGGCGACCAATGTCGCTGAGCGCGTCGAGGGCGGCCCGCACGGTGCGGCCGGAGAAGAGCACGTCGTCGACCAGGATCACCCGCCGGCCGTCGATGCCACCCGGCGGCACCTCGGTGGGGCCGATCGCGCGGGTCGCCTGGCGACGCAGGTCGTCTCGGTAGAGCGTGATGTCCAACACTCCGACCGGCACATCGACGCCCTCGAAAGTGCGGATGCGGTCGGCGAGACGGCGGGCGAGCGGCCCGCCGCGGGTCGGGATGCCCATCAGGGCGGTGTCTGCCGCGCCCTGGGTCTTTTCGAGAATCTGGTGGGCGATCCGGTCGACCACGCGGTGCAGATCGGTGCTGGTCAGGATCGTCTTTGGCTGTGCTGCTTGTGATGGCTGCGCGGAGGCAGCCTCTGGCAACGCCACAGGCGCTCACTCCTTCCCCGCCTCACGGGACGGGACTTAAAGGGTGTCTGGCTGACGCTACGTTACCAGCGAGCCCTCGGTCGCCTCCTGCTGCCATCCTGACCGACCGATCAGTAACTGGGTGCGAGGAAAAATCGGACATTTCCGTGCGTTGGTGTCGACTCGGGGGTAACTACTACTTGACCGCGTGTCGCAACCTGCGTACCGTCACGCTCCGTAGCGATCGCTGGGGAGAACCCCGGGCAAGAGCACTGGGAGTGTCCGTATGCCCTCTGAGTACGCCAAGTCGTTGGGCGCCCGCCTGCGCTCCATCCGCCAGCAGCAGGGGCTCTCCCTGCAGGGGGTGGAGGAGAAGTCGAACGGGCGCTGGAAGGCCGTCGTCGTCGGCTCGTATGAGCGCGGCGACCGTGCGGTCACCGTGTCTCGCCTCGCCGAGCTGGCGGACTTCTACCGGGTACCCGTCGCCGAACTGCTGCCCGACGGCAGCGGCGTCCGGCACGAACCCACCAACAAGATCGTTCTGGACCTGGAGCGGCTGTACGACGAGGCCTCCGAGGAACTCGCCTACGTCGCCCGCTACGCACGCGCTATCCAGCAGCAGCGCGGCGACTACAACGGCCGGGTCCTGTCGATCCGCGCGGACGACCTTCGGGCGCTCGCCATCGTGTACGACATCTCGCCTTCCGGCTTGATCGAGCGTCTCACCGAGGCTGGTGTCCTGGTCGCCGACCCGCGCGCCTTCTTCGCCTCCTGACCACCGAACTTCCCGATCGAGGCGCCCCCTTGGGGGCGCCTCGATCATTTGATCCCTCCGCCCAGTTCCGCCCGTACCCTCATGCGTGAGCTACTGTCGCGCCGGCTACTGCGTGGCGACCCGCCCGGATGCCCCCGCTAATCCGCAAGCCGCCACCCTGACGGAGTGCCGTCGGACATGCTGCCGTCCCGAAACCGCTCGGCACTCGGCCCCGGCCATCCGCCACCTGGAAACGCCTCTCCGTCGACCAACCGCTGATGCAGCGCGGACACGCTGTCGGTGACCCACTCGATCACCGCCGACAACGTGCCGGCCCCGCCCGCCACCCCTCCGCACACCGTCGCGACGCTGGTCACGGCCAGCACGATCGCGGCCGGCGCACCCGCACCCGTGCCGGCGGCCAGCGCCGCGGCCGCGAGCTGCACCACCGCCGAGGCGAGCATCGCCGCGATCGCCGCCCACATCCCGCAGATGGCGATCGCGAGCCGCCCCAACGCCAGATCGAGCTCGCCGCCCATCCCCTGCAACGCCGCGAGCGCCGCGCGCTGCCGATCGGCAGCCGCCTCGTACGCCTCCGCGGCCCGCCCGTCCCACTCGTACCCGGCCGCCAGATGGTCCGGATGGATCTCGCTGACCTGCCGGCTCAACGGAGCGCCGAACTCCGCCACCCATCGCCGCCCGGCCTCCCACAGCCGCCCCGGCCGTCCGACCGGCTCACTCAGCCTCTCGATCAACCTCACGAGTCGCAGCACCAGCTCGTCGAGGCTCTCGGCCAACCGGACGAGCCGCGCTCCCATCGGCAGAGGCAGCAGGCGCGCCACCGACAGCACCCGGTCGACCACCGTCGTCGCCGCTTCCCGCACCTCACCGACGAGCCCGCGCACGCGTTCCATCAGCCCGTCGAACTCGACCACCACAATCGGCACGGTCATGCCAGCTAGCGCAGTCATCCTCACCACACCCCGAGTAGCCGGTGCACGGCCGCACGCTCGTCCGCCTCGTACCCGTCCGCCGCACTGGTCAACGCGCCGGCAACCGCGACGAACTCCCGCGCCCCCGTCGCCGCCAACTCGACTGCCCGCCGCTGCACCGCCCCGTACAGCTCCGGCAGCCCGGCAAGCTCACTCAACCCGCACATCTCGTTGGCCGTGAGGTCGAGATCGTCCGCGACCCGCGCGGCCGCGTCGAGCCCATCCGCCCACCGGCACCACTCCCGCACATCGCGCCGCAACGCCTCGACGGCCACCGCGACGACATCACCACCCGGCGCCATACCTCGCCTCCAGACCACAGTCCTATAAGGTGCCGCCGCGGGCGGCACTCCCATCGACAGCGCCGCTGGCTTCGCTGAACGCCTCCGCCAGCGCGGCACGCACCACAGCGCCGATCTCCCTATCGTCGGCGAGCCGCGCCCAACCCTCGTCGACACACAGCGCGACCAGCTCACCGCCGCTGACCTCGACAGTCACCCGACCTCCCGGATCCCGCCCAGCGGCCTGCCCCACCAGCGCGGCCGGCAGCGGTGATGGCCCATCCACGCCCTCGTGGGCCGCTTGCCCTCTCGGCGCACCGTCTTCGGCCTGTGTGCAGGCCGCCCCATCGGGGTCCGTCGCGGCGGCGGCCCAAGCACCGAGCCGATCGAGTGCCGCCGCGGACCACGCCTCTCGCACCGCGCCCGCCAGCCCGCCAGGCCCGACCGCACCGCGCCACTCCGGCCGCAAACGCACGCCGTCCGGCCAGCCATCGGGGCCGAGCATGACCTCTACCGCACCGGAGGGGTCCACGCCTCGCCCACCGGCGCGGACCGCGGCCACCCGCCGCGCCAACGCCAAGGCGTCCGCACGCAGCAGCTTCAGGTCATCGAGGAGCGTCACGGCGGCAGACGCTAGCCATCCGCTCGCCGCCCCTCAAGCGGTTGCCGGCATGTCGCGCCAACCCCGCCGCGCACCCCTTCCGCCACGCCGACCGCACGCCACGCCGCCCCCTTCGCCGATCTAGGGCAAACGCACGCCGTTCGATCGCGAATCCACGTGCATTCGCCCTCGATCGACGGCCTTCTCCTTGATCGACGCGCTCCGGCACCATGCGACCTCGCGCAACACCACACAAACCAGACATCGCGGCAGGACCGCCCGCCCCGCGGTGCTGACCCGACCAGCTCGCCCGCCCCGATCAAGGCGTCCGCGGGGCTGGGGCAGCCGCATCCTCGATCGAAGTCCCGTGACACGCCAGCCCGACGGCGTGTCGGGTAGCTTTCGGGACTTCGATCAAGCGACCCACCAGAAGCACCGGCAGCGTGGCACGGTGTGGGTCGACTGGCCCGGGCACAGATCAAGGGCAAACGCACGTGCGTTTGCCCTTGATCGGCGGGAGACAGCGAAGAGGACAGCGCCGGCCCGGCCGGGGGTAAAGGCGGGACGGGTGCGCTAGCGGGTGGCGTATTCGGCTATGCGGCCCAGGACGCCGTTCAGGAAGCGCGGGGAGTCGTCCGTCGACATCTGGCGGGCGAGCTCGACCGCCTCGGTGATCGCTACCGCGTCGTCGATCTCGTCGACGTACAGCAGCTCGTACACCGCGATCCGCGCCAGGTTGCGGTCGACGACGGGCATGCGGTCGAGCGTCCACCCCTCGGCGTAGCTCGCGATCAGCTCGTCGATCCGGTCGAGGTGCGCGGCCACACCCTCGATCAGCCCGATCGCGTATCCCAGGTGCTCGGGGCGGGGCTGCTCCAGCCGCCGGATGTATGCCGCCAACACATCGGGCACCGGCATGTCGCGCAGGTCGGCCTCGAAGAGCACGTCGAGTGCCCGCTTACGCGCCTTGCGGCGGGCGGGCATCTGCGACTTCGGGGCCTCAGGCACGGCCGAGGTAGCGGCCGTCGCGCGTGTCGACCTTGATCTTCTCGCCGGTGGTGATGAACAGCGGCACCTGCACCGTCGCACCGGTCTCGACCGTGGCGGGCTTGTTGCCGCCGGTCGAGCGGTCGCCCTGCAGGCCCGGCTCGGTGTACGTGATCTCGAGCACCACGCTGGTCGGCAGCTCGACGTACAACGGCACGCTCTCGTGGGTCGCGACGATCGCCTCGGCCTCGGGCAGCAGGTAGTTCGCCGCCTCGCCGACGGTGCCGCCGGACACGTGGATCTGGTCGTAGGTCTCCAGGTCCATGAACACGTAGTCGTCGCCGTCGGCGTACAGGTACTGCATCGTCCGCTTGTCGACGGTCGCCGTCTCAACCTTGGTGCCCGCGTTGAACGTCTTGTCGACCACCTTGCCCGACAGCACGTTCTTGAGCGTGGTGCGCACGAACGCCCCGCCCTTGCCCGGCTTGACGTGCTGGAACTCCACAACGGCCCAAAGCTCGCCGTCGAGGTTGAGGACCATTCCGTTCTTGAGGTCGTTCGTGGTGGCCATTGCCTGCCTTGTTCTTCGTCTGGGATCTGTCCGTGGGGGTGACCTGGCAAGTCTACTGGCATCCGAGCGTGTGCGAAGACGGAGGCGGACGCCCACCGGTCACGCGCGCTACCTGGCGCACGGCGCGATGGTCTGCCTCGGGCTACTGGTGGGCCTGCCGTTGCGCGATGTGAGCGAGCGCCAGCCGGTATCCATCGACGCCCAGACCGGCGATCACGCCGGTGGCGACCGCCGACACCACCGAGTGGTGCCGGAACTCCTCGCGCGCGTGGATGTTGGAGATGTGCACCTCGACGAGCGGGGCCCGCAGCATGGCGCACGCGTCCCGGACCGCGTACGAGTAGTGCGACCACGCGCCCGGGTTGAGCACGACGGGTGCCCGCTCGTCAGCCGCCGCGTGCAGCCAGGCCAGCATCTCGTGCTCGGCGTCGGTCTGGCGCACCTCGACGTCGAGGCCGAGCTCCTTGCCCGCGCTCTCGCAGATGGTGACCAGATCCGCGTACGACGTCACGCCGTAGACGTCGACCTGGCGCGTGCCAAGCCGTCCCAGGTTAGGTCCATTGAGGACGTAAACCTTCATGAGGCCACCTCCTGGTACGCGGAAAGCAACAGCTCGTCCGACGGACCGTCCAGGATGGACGGCGCGGCCAGGCCGTCGAGCACGACGAAGCGCAGCGTCGCGCCGCGCGCCTTCTTGTCCACCCGCATCGTGGCGAGCAGGTCCGGCCAGGCGTCCGCACGGTACGAGGTGGGGAGCCCGAGGGCGGTCAGCACGGCGCGGTGCCGGGCGGCGGTGCCGGTGTCGAGCCGGCCGGCGAGGGCGCCTAGCGCGGCCGCGTACACGAGGCCCACCGAGACGGCGTGGCCGTGCCGCCACGCGTACCCCTCGACCTTTTCGATCGCGTGCGCGAGCGTGTGCCCGTAGTTGAGGATCTCCCGCAGCCCGGACTCTCGCAGGTCGGCGGAGACGACCTGCGCCTTGACCCGGATCGCGCGCTCGACCAGCTCGCGCAGCGCGGGCGTCGCGGGGTCGGCCGCCGCCGCCGGGTCGCGCTCGACCAGGTCGAGGATCGCCGGGTCGGCGATGAACCCGCACTTGACCACCTCGGCCAGCCCCGCGACCAGGTCGGTCGGCGGCAGGCTGTCGAGCGTGGCCAGGTCGCAGAGCACGCCGGCGGGTGGATGGAACGCGCCGACCAGGTTTTTGCCGGCGGCGGTGTTGACCCCGGTCTTGCCGCCCACGGCGGCGTCGACCATGCCGAGCAGGCTGGTCGAGACCGGCACCCACCGCACTCCGCGCAGCCAGCAGGCCGCGACGAAGCCGGCCAGGTCGGTGACCGCGCCGCCGCCGACCCCGACAACCACGTCGGTACGCGTGAAGCCGGCCGCACCGAGCTGGTCCCAGCAGTGCGCGGCGACGTCCATGCTCTTGCCGGCCTCGGCATCGGGCACGTCGACCAGCAGCGGCCGGACGCCCGCCGCGGCCAGGGTCTCGCCGACCGCGTCTGCGTGGGGCTTGAGCGGCGGCGAGTAGAGCACGGCGGCCCGGGCGGCGCCGGCGACCAGGCCGGGCAGCGCGCCCAGCAGGTCGCGGCCGACCAGGACCTCGTACGGGCGGTCGCCGCCGACCGGTATGCGCGTGGTGTCGTCCATCGGAGCTGAGCCTAGTAGAACTGCTGGTGTGGACATCACGGGAGTTGAGTTGCGGCGCATCGCGATGCCGCTGGTCGCGCCGTTCCGCACGTCGTTCGGCACGGAGACCGCGCGGGACGTGCTGCTGGTCCGGGTGGTGACGCCGGACGCCGAGGGCTGGGGCGAGTGCGTCGCGATGTCCGAGCCGGTGTACTCGTCCGAGTACGTCGACGGCGCGGCGGAGGTGATCCGGCGGTTCCTGGCGCCCACGTTGATGGCCGCACGCGACGTGACCGCCGAACGCGTCGCTTCCCGGCTGGCCCCGGTGCGCGGGCATCGCATGGCCAAGGCCGCGTTGGAGACGGCGGTGCTGGACGCCCAGCTCAGGGCTCGCGGCGAGTCGTTCGGCGCCTTCCTGGGTGCCGAACGCGACCGGGTGCCGGCGGGGGTGTCGGTGGGCATCATGGACTCGATTCCCGAGCTGCTGGACGCGGTCGACGGCTACCTGGCCGAGGGGTATCTGCGGATCAAGCTGAAGATCGAGCCGGACTGGGACGTCGTGCCGGTGCGCGCCGTGCGGGAGCGTTTCGGCGACATCCTGCTACAGGTCGACGCGAACGCCGCCTACACGCTCGCCGACGCGGCGACGCTGGCCCGGCTCGACGACTTCGACCTGCTCCTGATCGAGCAGCCGCTCGCCGAAGACGACATCCGGCAGCACGCCGAGCTGGCCCGGCTTATCCGCACCCCGGTGTGCCTCGACGAGTCGATCGGCTCGGTCGAGGCGGCCGCCGACGCGATCGCGCTGCGGGCCGCCCGGGTCATCAACATCAAGCCCGGCCGGGTGGGCGGCTACCTGGAGGCGCGGCGCATCCACGACCTGTGCCGGGCCAACGGGATACCGGTGTGGTGCGGCGGGATGCTGGAGACCGGCATCGGCCGGGCCGCGAACGTGGCCCTGGCCGCGCTGCCCGGTTTTACGCTGCCCGGCGACACGTCCGCGTCGAGCCGGTACTTCGCCCGCGACGTCACGTCACCGTTCGTCCTCGAAGATGGGCACCTGCGCGTGCCGGAAGGCGCCGGCATCGGGGTGGACCCGCTGCCGGACGCCCTCGCGGAGTTCACTACTTCGTCGGAGTACCTGGCGGCGGTGTAGGCATCGTCGGCTCCTGGTCGGTCCACTCCCGGTGGGTGTAGACGGACTGCGACCACAGCGTCTGGGCGAGCTTACCCCCGACCGTCATCCGGTGGTTCTTGGTGACCGCAAGCACCTGGTACGTCTGCTGGTCGACGATAAGCTCGACATCTTCTAGGCGCTGCGCAAGGGTGGGCGGCGCAGGGCTGGTAGGCACGGGGGCGGGCCGGCGGACCAGCATCCCGGTTCGCCCCTCGCTGTCGGTGGCTGTGCCGGCCAGTTCCACCCTCGGCAGCATGGCCAGCAGCCGGTACGCGGCCGCCGTCTGCGCGGGCGTGGCCGGCGCGCGGGCCAGCAGCCCGACGGTGGCGGCGAACAGGTAGTCATCGCCCGTGGGCCCTGGTTGGGTGGCGTTCTTCTTCCTCTTCGCCTCCAGCACGCCGCGAAGGGCCGCCGGGTCGGTCGGCAGGTTGCGGATCTCCGCCGGGCTGAACTCCTCCTCCCAGCCGTAGCCGACGTGCTTCACCCTGTCCAGCCTCGGCTCGAAACGCCCGTCCCGAAGTTCGCCAACGCCCCACCAGCTTGGCTGGCGCGCGTTGGCGGCCTGCCACTGCTCGACCACCATGATCCCGGGTTCGGATTCTTTCTCCCCAGCCCTGAACGGCGGGAGGGTTTCTTGCCCCGAGTGCCTCACGGAGCGGACGTGCCAGTACTTGCCGCTCGTGGCGGGGGCGCGCTCCGCCTGGGTGGCAGCGGCGAGCAGGAACTCCTGGGCGTTCGCCGGCGCGACGGCCTCGACCTGCCGGCCGGAGGGCGGCCCTGTCGGAGCCACCGGCCCGGAGCCGAGCGCGACAACGGCCGCGGCTGCCGCCGCGACGAGCCCGGTGCCCGCGCCGACGAGCGACCACCGCAGCGTGCTCTTGCGGGGACGCCTCGCGGGTACGCCATCCATGGCGACCGCTTCCAGGAGCTTGGCCCGGGCAACGTCCCGGTGGTCGTCGTCGACCTCTTCGACCAGTACGGTCCGGATCAGGTTGATGTCGTCCATCTCATTCATGTCCTCTGTGCTCAATCAGCTTCGGTGGGGTCGACGCCCAGCGCGGCACGCAGCTTGCGCCGGGCGCGGTTGAGGCGGGAGCAGACAGTGCCGTACGGGATGTCGAGCGTCCCGGCGATCTCGTGGTGGTCCAACCCGCCGAGGGCCATCAGCAGCAGCACGTCGCGGTCCCGTGCGGGCAGCGCGGCGAGCGCGGCGGCAAGCTCACCGCGGATGAGCTCCGCGCTGAGCCGCACCACGACGCGCTCGTCGTGGCCGGGGTCGTCGGGCATGTCGGGTACGCGGGCGAGGGCCCGGTACCGGCGCTCCTCGGTCCGGCGGTGGCGGTGCACCAGGTTGGTGGCGATGCCGTACAGCCACGACCGCACCAGGCCCGCCCCGACGCCCGGGTCGAACTCGGCCCGCCGGCGGAACGCGATCAGGAACGTCTCCGAGGCGACGTCGTCGGCCACCTCCGCGCCGAGGCGGCTGCGGGCGTACCGGTGGATCTGCGGGTAGTAGCGGTCGAAGAGCGCCACGAACCGGTCCGGGTTGGCGCGTGAGGCCGCGAGCACCGCGAGGTCGTCGGCGGCTTCGGCCTCCGGTGGCGCGGGACCATTCATCGGGTACCTCCCATGAGTGTGCGAACACTAGGGGATGCCCTATGCCGGTCTACCGCTTCACGCTGGTTTGCGATCGGCCATTTTGGTGAGTTGTTGGGCGTAGTCGGCGACCGCCTGGCGCAGCTCGTCGGGGCGCACGACGGTGAACGGCCAGCCCAGTCCGGCCAGCATCTGCGCCATCCCGTCGAGGCGTTGGGCGCGGCAGCGCATCAGCACCCCGTCGGCCGACTCGCTCAGCTCGGCCACGCTCGCCGGCACCCGCTTGCGCGCCTGCACCATGTCGGTCTCCAGCAGCACCTCGACGTCCCACGCGTACGGGACGCCGGCCAGCGACCGGGTCACGTGCCCGACCGGGTCGAAGCCGTCCGGTACCTCGAAGGTCTCGTCGCCGACGTCGATCGCGCCGATGCGGTCCAGCCGGAAGGTGCGGATCTCGTCACTGCGGTGGTCGAGCCCGGTCAGGTACCAGCGGCCGGCGTGGAAGACCAGGCCGTACGGGTCCAGCTCGCGCAGCGACACCCCGCCGCGCCAGGACCGGTACGTGAGCGTGACGCGGCGGCGTTCGCGGGTGGCGGCGCCCAGCGACAGCAGCGTGGCGGTGGCTGGCCGGGCCGCTTCGACGCGCGGCCGCATCGTGAACCCGAGCGTGTCCTGCACGGCGGTCAGGCGGTCGGCGAGCGCCGTCGGGAGTACCCTTTGGATCTTGGCAAGTGCGACGCCCGTGGCCGGCGCCTCGGTGGCGAGGCCAAGGTGCTCCGCGGCGACCAGGCCGAGCACGACGGCGACGGCCTCCTCGTCGGTGAGCATCAGCGGCGGCAGCTTGTACCCGGGCGCCAGCCGATATCCGCCGTACCGGCCGCGGTACGCGGTAACGGGAATTCCGAGGTCGGCCAGCGTGCCGGCGTACCGCCGGACGGTGCGCTCGTCGACACCGAGGCGCGCGCCGAGGTCGGCGCCGGTGAGCCGGTGGTGGGTCTGCAGGAGTTCGAGCATGCCCAGCACCCGTGACGCAGGATGTGACACAGGCCACACTCCTTAATCGGGCGGAAGCTGTCCTGATTTGATCTTAACCTCGAACCCATGACGACATTCGTACTGGTACCGGGGTTCTGGCTCGGGGCGTGGGCGTGGCAGAACGTGACGACGGCATTGCGCGAAGCCGGCCACGACGTCCACCCCCTCACCCTGACCGGAGTTGGCGAGCGCGCGCACCTCGCCACGCCGGAAGTGGATCTGGATACCCACACCGACGACGTGGTGCGGCTGATCGAGGAGCGCGACCTGCACAATGTGGTACTGGTCGGTCACTCAGGTGGTGGTATGCCGGTCAGCCAAGCCGCCGACCGCATCCCAGAGCGGATCGCCCAAGTGACCTATGTGGACAGTGGACCGCTTCCTGATGGTATGTCGCAGTTTGACACCAACGAGCCGGCTGAGCAGGAACGACTGCGCGCACTGATCGGCGACAGCCACCTGCTCCCGCCGCCACCGTGGGACCCGGCCGCCGACCCGGTCAACCTCGCCGGCCTCGACGAGGCGGCACTCGCGATGCTGCGGTCGCGTTCCACCCCGCACCCGCTGGGCGCCGCGACGCAACCGGTGCGGCGCAGGCAGCACGCGAAGGTACGCAATGCGCTGGTCGCGTGCGTGATCCCAATCGACCAGGTGCGCGAGATGATCGCCCAGGGTCACCCGTTCTTCGCCGAGTTCCAGGACGGCGAGGTACGCGGCCTCGACACCGGTCACTGGCCCATGCTGAGCGAGCCAGCGGCCCTGGCCGCCACCCTCAACGACCTGGCCACCACACCCTCCTAACCACGCCCCCACGACGGACGACGCGTCGCCCGAACGCCGCCGCGGCCCACCGCGCGGCGCGGCGCGGCGCGGGCGGCGCGGCGCGGGCGGCGCG
>NZ_JBAKHX010000114.1:0-18352 GCF_036906915.1 Micromonospora sp. CPCC 206061 | reverse complement strand
GCGTTTGCCCAGCTCAACCCCTAAACTCCAGCACACGTGTGACTACGAACTGCGGAACCCGGGCGGCCGGTCCGGCCTGCTGGCCACCTCCGGCCGGCATCGGCCGGGCCGGCCGGCCATGCTGAGGGACGACAAGAATTTGAGGACCTCGGGGCTCCGCCCCGAACCCCGGCCCTCCTCAGAGATGCCGCCGCGGATCACCTCGCCGGGCACCACAAGGGCTTCCAGCCACCCTGGACGGGGAGGTGGAAGGTCTGCAACTGCCCGACGAGGAGATCAGCTTCCGCCGTAAACGGCGCTGCGGTCGCCCAGAGCGTCACCGCCAGGTTTTAGACGCGTTCCAGGAGAACCACGGGGATCTCCCGGGTGATTCGCTGCTGGTAGGCCGCGTATTCCGGCTTGGCCGACACCATGAGGCGCCATAGGTGTGGACGCTCTGCCGCAGTGGTGGGGCGCGCGCGTGCGGTGAAGGTCTCCGTACCGACCTGCACCGTGACGTACGGGTCGGCGAGAAGGTTGAGGTACCAGGCGGGGTGGTGGTCCGAACCACGGTTGGAGGCTGCCAGCACGTAGCGGTCGCCGTCGCGTTCGTAAACGAGTGCGGTGCGGCGCAGTTCGCCGGTTTTCCGGCCTCGGGTCGTCAGAGCAGGTCATTCACGCCCGGCCGTGGTCGGCCTCCGGTCTCCTCGAAATGGCGGATGTGCTCAGCGACCCAGGCGTTCGGGCTGTCGTGGACCTTCGGCATCACGCCTCCCGAACACTCACGGCGGCGCGGTGGTGGCGGGGTGCCTCGATCTGGTCAAGCAGCGCGATCGCGAAGTCCGCGTAGCTGATCCGGCTGGCCGGATCGCCGTGATGGGCGACCCGGTAATAGCCGGTGCGCGCGCCGTCATGGTCGAAGTCGCCTGCGGGGGCCATGTACGCCCAGTCGAGCTCGCAGGTCCGAAGCTCCTCAAGGCCCGCCGCGTGGCCTAGGTAGAAGGAGCGGTACTCGTTCGGGTAGCCGGGCTCATCCATCAGGGGAGCGCCCGACGCTCCAGGCATGATCGATGCGAGGCCGACGACCACCAAGCGGCGCACGCCCGCCTTCGCCAGGCCGGCGGTCAGGGCACGGGACGACGCGGTGAAGAAGTCCTGCGGTGGCACGGACAGGTCCACGGCGGCACTGATGGCGGCGTCATGCCCGGCGGCCGCATGCTCGATGCTCACCCCGTCCGTGACGTCGCCTGCCACCACCCGCGCGTCGGCCAAGTCGTCGTGGCCTGCGGGGTCGCGCACCAGGGCGGTGACCTGGTGTCCGCGTCGATGCGCCTCGGCGACGGCCTGCCGCCCGGCCCGGCCGCCCGCGCCGAAAACCACGATGTTCATGAGTAACCGCCTTTCACCAGGGCCGGAGCCCGTGCGCCCGGCCGGTTCGACGACGCTATCGGGGGCAGCGGTTACCACTGGGATACCGGCTATCGTGAGGCCATGAGGAAACCCCTGCCCGCCGACATGTTCGACGAGCTGTGCCCGTCCTCGCTCAACCCGATCCGATTCGGCGACAAGTGGGCGGCGCTCATCATCCGCTGCCTAGAGCACGGGCCTCGCCGGTTCACTGAGCTGCGCGTGCCGCTGAGCCGTGTCACTCCCAAGGTCCTCACCCAGTCGCTGCGGTCCCTCGAACGGGATGGCCTGGTCAAGCGCACCGTCTACGCCCAGGCCACCCCGCATGTTGAGTACGAGCTGACGGCAGTGGGCCGCAGCATGCTCGAACCGATGGCGGTCGCCTGCGCCTGGGCCGAGCAGCATTGGAACGAACTGCTCGACGCCCGCGACTCGTACGACAACGCCACCCGCACCGACCGCGCCGCGTGACACGGCGGGCTGTGGGCCCGACGTTGCAAGCAAGGCCGGGCGCTCGGCGGGCCATTAGCGTGCCATCGGGCCAGGACGACAACAGGGGCCAGCGAAGCCAGAAGTGCGCGGACGGCTTGGAGGTGCTCGTCGGTGAGGGCGACCGGCTTGCGTCGCGGTTTACGTAGCCGGCCGGTGTCGCGAACCGGGTTATTTCCGATGGCGCCGTGGCGGACGGCCAGGGCGAACATTTGCCCGAGGACGACCTTGGCACCCTTGGCCGCCGATGGCCGGTCCGTGGCGATGCCGCGTAGGAACTTGTCGAGGCGGCCCACGCTGGCTTCCCGGACGCGTAGATAGCCTAGGGCGGGCAGGATCGCGGCGCGCAGGCTGGTCTGGTACCGGTGGATGGTCTGCGGTGCGAGGCGTTCCTCGGCGGTGATCTCGTCGATCCACGCCTCGGCGAGGGTGCTGATGCGGGTCTCGCGGGTGATCTCGTCCTCGTTGGGGGTGGTGCGGTCACGGAGCTTGACCTTCAGCGCCCGGACGGCGGCCGGGCCGGTGGTGTCGGTGGCCTCGATGTCGCGGGTCTTGCCGTCATAGTCGCGGAAGCGGGTTCGGGCGCAGAACCGGTTGGGGCGGAGTTCTCGGTTCGGATCTTGCCCCAGATGCCGATGGGTAGCTCAGGCCGGGCCACAGCTCACCGGTCCGGGTCGGTGTGGGCGTCGAGCCAGCGTTCGACCTCGCTGCGTCGGTAGCACAGGGTGTTGCCGACGCGGATGGCGCGCGGGCCTTTGCCGCGGCTGTGTCAGGCGTAGAGCGTGTTCTTGGGTTTGCCCAACCAGTGGGCTACCTGGTCGATGGTCAGCAGGGGATCGGGCTGCCAGGTGGTGTCCGTAACCTCGCTCATCGCGTCCTGCCCGCGAGTGCGTTGGAGCGATATGTGTTGGGATCCAGGTGCTGGTGGTTGTCATCGGCCTAAGTGGTCTTCCGCGATGCGTTGCCGCGTGGGTGCGGCGGCGCGGGACTGGAGCGCGACTCGCCGTTTTCTGGCGAGCCCTTCGTTGTGCCTGCTCTCGGGCTTAATCGGCTAGGCGGGCAGGTCGTCCCACAGTCGGGGGCGGGGTGCACAGGCGGCGGCGAACCGTCGTCGCGATCGTGCGGTTCAGCGCATCGTCCGGCGGCGATGTAGTCAGCGTCGGTGCCGTTTCGGTCAGCTATGCCCGACGCGACGTACCGGCCGTCGCGGTAGACCTCGCGGCGGAACGGATCCAGACGATTTCGATGACGTTGGTGGTGTAGACAGCGAGCAATCGCCGGAACGGTGTCGCCCATGCGAGGCGAGCCGCGACCGACTACGGGGCATCGCATCGACCATTTCGACGCAGCGCTGCTCACGCGTGGCTGTCAGGAGGGGGTGCGGCGACCGGAGGATCGTCGCTGCCCCGCAAGGTGGCGGCAGTGTGGCCGGCGCAGGATGGCGACGTAGTCGTGCTGCGGGAGCAGTGCCGGGCGGCCCTTGGCCCGGGTCTGGCGGGTGACATGGAGCTGGAAGAAGGAGTGCCGGGCCAGGAGTCGCCCATCGCGGGCAGCGGCGTGGCTGGCCCGCCGGTCCTGCACACGGCCGAAGCTGTCAGATGGAGATCGGGTCGTGGGCACTCGTCCTCGCGGGTGCCGTTGATGAGCTGAGATGCTGGGCTAGGGGGAGGGTTGAGCTGGGTCGAGACGTGTGATGCGGGCCCGAACGGTTTCGACGGAGGTCTGCTCGCCGGGGATGTGACCAACGCAGAGGTCAGCAAGGATTTGTAGCACGTATCGCCAGTGCTGGCGGGCCTCGATGGTGCGGCCGAGCGCCAGGTGGGTGTGCGCGATTCCGTCGTGGGTCCGGGCCTGAGCGGCGGGTTGCCGCAGCTCGGTGGCGATGTCGAGGGCACGGCAAAGGTTGGCCAGCGCCATATCGTGCTCGCCTGTGTCGTGGTGGAGATGCCCCAGGCCGTACAGGGCTTCGATCTCCCAGTGGCTGTCGTCGGCGTCTGTGGCGAGGCCGAGGGCGTACTTGTGATGTTCCGCGGCGGACGGGTAGCGGCCCTGGCTACGTTCGACGTGGCCGAGGCCGTTGTGCGCGTCCATCTCGGACTGGCGCTGGCCGGTGTCGCACGCGATCTGTAGTGCCTGCCCGAAGTAGTCGGACGCTAGCTCGTACCGGCTCGACACCCGGTAGATGTTGCCGAGGCCGAGCAGCGCGTGCATCTCGCCGTAGGAGTGGTCGATGGTTCGAGAGTGGGCCAGGGCACGTTCGAAGTGGGAGTGGGCTTCATTGAGGTGGGAGATCATCCGGTGGGTGTTGCCGGCGGCGAGCAGGGCGTCGATTTCGCCGCCACGATGCCCGATGGTGCGCGCGATCTTCAGTGCCGTGTCGAACTGGTGAAGTGCCTGCTCGTACCTGCCCTGGAACCAGTGGACCCAGCCGAGCCCGTGGAGCGCTTCCATCTCGGATCGGCGCAGTCCGGTATCGCGGCTGATCTGTTGCGCTTGACGGAATTGTTTGGCTGCCTTCTCGCAGTGGGCCTGTTTCTGGTTACTCCACCCGAGGCCGGTCAGTGCCTCGGCCTCACCTTCTCGGTGTTTGGCGGAAAGTGCCGCCTCTATTGCCTGGTGGAAGTTGCGCAGTGCCAGCTGGTAACGGCCCTGTAGCCAATGGACCCAGCCTAAGCCGTTGAGCGCATCGCATTCGCTGGCGCGGTCCGCAAGCACCTGGGCGGCGGTGCGTGCGTGTTGTTGGAGGCTGACCAGATCGCCGTACCGCCCGCGGGCATGAAGGTGCAGCGGAAGGATTCGGGACAGGTGCAGCGTGTGTTCGGGCCAGCCGTCACGGGCGGCATGTGTAGCGACGGCCAAGAGGTTCGCCAACTCGGTGTCGAGCCAGGCACCCGCCCTGCTCGCGTCCAGCGGGTCGGGAGTGGGCGTGGTGGCGGGAGGGACCTGGGACCGGCGCGCAGGCGTGTACGAGTATGCGGCTTCCGTTGCTAGTGATGCGGTGTGGCGGAGGTAGTCGAGCAGCCGGCACATCGCAGCCCGCCGCATTCGTGGCGGTTCTTTGTCACTGGCCTCGCCCGCCGCGTAGGCGCGGACAAGGTCGTGCAGGCTGTACCGGCCGGTGCCGACATGCTGGAGCAGGTGGTCGTCGTAGAGGCGGTCCAGATGGGTGTTGATGGTGGCCAGGTCGGCTCCGGTGAGGGCGGCTGCGGCGTATGCGTCGAAGTCTGGGCCGGGGTGTAGGGCTGCGAGGCGCAGCAGTCGTTGCTGGTCCGGGGACAAGTGTTGGTACGACACGTCGAGGGCGAGTTCCACACCGGTGTCCAGCCGTTGCCGTCGGTGGCGCTCGTCGAGCCGGTCGGCGTGGTCGGTCAAGGTCCAGCCCGATGTGCTGCGTATGTGTCCAGCGACCAGTCCGAGGGCTAAGGGTAGGTGGCCGCAGCGACGACCGATGCGGGCCGGCGCGTCGGGGTCGTCGCCGGGTGGAGTCCCGGGTGTGACCTGGGCCAGGATCTGTAGGGCCTCGTCGCCGGTGAACACGTCCAGCGTCAGATGTGTCGCCGATTTCAGGCCGGCCATGCTCCGCCGGCTGGTGACCAGGGTGAGACAGCCAGGAACTTCCGGCAACAGAGGACGGAGCTGGTCTTCGTCCACTGCGTTGTCAAGCAGGACAAGTGTGGAGGTGCCGGCGAGCCGGTCTTGGTAGGCGGCGACGCGTGCGGACAGGTCGTGGGGGATGTGGTGGCCGGAGACGCCGAGCAGCCGCAGGAATCCGTCGAGTACCGCGGATGGGTCGGCGGGTGGCTGGGTGGGGTCAGCGTGGAAGCCTCGCAGGTTGACGAACAGCACCTGATCGAACGACACCTCCCGCGACAACAGGTGCCCGAGGTGGATCGCGAGCTGCGTCTTGCCCACCCCGGCCATGCCTTCGATAACGGCTATGACCGCCGCGCCACCGGCCCGATGGGCCCGGTTCAACCCCCTCTGGAGCTTATCCAGCACTGCCGCGCGGCCGACAAACCCGGGCAGATCCTCGGGTAGTCGGTCTTGGACCCGTACCTGTGACGCGGCTTGGAACTGCCCACCAACGACCTGCAGTGCCTGCCGCCACTGCGTCATGTAGCCGGCATCCGGATGCAGGGCCTGGACGATCGCCGAAACCAGTTCGGCGTTCAACCGCCTTCGTCCGGACCGGAAACAATCGACAACAGTGGTCTTTCCGACCAGCTCGCTGGTCGGTCGACCGGCCGCCGTCCAAGCCGCGTTGATCCGATTTTTGATCCATTCGTAGGACGGGTTGCCGGCCCAGACCTTCAACAACCGCAGACTCTCCGCGAGATCGTCGATCGTCTTCGCCTGACCGGGATCGGGCTGATCTACGAACGGCTTGGTCGGCTCGCGCATGGAGGACCTGGCCCACTCTCTGACCGGGGTCTATGTGGCAGCGCGTTCAGGGTAGCGCCGGTCAACCAGGCCGGCTACCCAGGATTCCGTCGCGTTCGGATTCGGTCGGGATTCTGTGTCATGCCGCATCGATGTCGGAGTGTGAGCGGGGGAAGTCGTGCGCCGGCAGCACACACGGGAGCCACGATTCCGGAAAAGACCTCAAGAACGATAACCGCCCGACGAGAGGAGCCGCACGATGGGAACGACGCAGCCGCCCGCTGGAAATGCCCGCCGAGGACGCATCCGAGCCGGCCTGCCGGTCCGCGTCCTGCTCGCAGCCGGCACACTCGTGGCTGGCACGGTCGTCGCAACAGCGGCACCGGCAGCCGCGCACACGCCGACAGTCACCACGTGGTGCCCGTACCGGGTGACCACGGACAGCGGCGACCTCAACGTGAGGTCGCATCACTCGACGAGCTTCCCCATTCTGGGAACGCTGGCGAGGGGGTCGACCGTCTTCGCCGGAGCGGACGGCACCGCAACCGGCAGCGGGTACACCTGGCGTCAGGTCTCCTCGGGGTGGGCCGCCGCGACGTTCCTGCGGCGGGCGCCCGGCAGCTGCCTGTTTTAAGAGGACGCCACAGTACCGAACTTCCCGTACCCGGTGACATCTTCAGGCGGTGAAGCATGCCTACCAATCCGTCGCAAAGTCCTGTCCGGCGCACGAATCGCCGTACGGCTGTGGCCGGCTTCCTGACGATGGTGGTGGCGGCCACGCTGCTCGCCGCGGCCGTCGCCACCGATCCCGCGGTGGGATCGCCGCCACTTTCGCCGCCGGCCGCCAACGCCGCAATCCCGGAGCTAGAACGGAATACGGTATTGGGCAAGGGGTGGCGAGGGTCGACGGATCGGGCCTGGGCGGTCACCGGTGACGCTGACGGGCTGCACGTGCTGGTCGCCGACGCCGCGCACGGCTACGCCTGGCGTACTGTCGCCACACTGTCCGAGCCGGGCGTCGAGACGGATCGGTGGGTCGGCAACGCATGTGTGACAGGGTCCGGGAGCCGGATCGTTGTGGTCTATGCGCCGCGCACATTCACCAACCGGCCTACGTTGTCTGATCGGGGGGCGTTCACCGCCGTCGTGGACGCAGGCGGCGGACGGGTGCGCAAGCTCGCAGCGCGGACGAGCCTGGCGTATTTCAACCCCTCGTGCGGGGCGGGCGAGACGGCCGTGTTGACTCAGGCCGGCGATGTGGACCTCGGCCGGACCCGGCTGCTGCGGCTCGACACCGCTTCCGGCCAAATCCTCGCCAGGATTGAGGTGCCTGGTCAGCTCACCTCCGCCGTGCCGGCCATCGGGGGGATCGTGGCGGCCGACGCCGGCGCGGTGGTCCGGGTGGCGGCGGACGGGACGCGGCAGCTGCTGGCGCGCGCGTCCGGTGTGCCGTTCCGGCTGGCCGCGGACGCCGATGGCGGCGTGGTCTATGTGGAACGCACCGGGGCCGGGCGGACGGCGGTACGGCGGGTAGGCGTGGCCGGCGGGCGAAACGCCGCGCCGGCGACGCTGGCCGAGGGTGGGTTGACAGGGCTGGATGTGACGTCCGGGCGCGGTGGTCAGGTGTACGTCACCGGTGCGGGCAGGGCAGCGACGCCGGTGCCCAGCGTGTCGCTGCTCGACGCCCCGGCCGGCAGTCAGGTTTCGATGGATGCTGGGTTGGCGGTGACGTCGGTGCTGCCGTCTTCCGGGCCGGCGGACCCGCGGATACCCGTTGGCGATGGTGCGTCGCCGCGACCGGTGACGATCAGCGGCACCGTGCTGGCTACCGGCCGGCCGGTGACCTTCGGCGGTGTGCCGACCGGTGCGGCGGCTGGGTCTGGTCGGGCGTTGAGCCCGGCCCTGACCCGCGCTGGCGGCGCGGGTCCGTCGGTGGCCGGAGAGCCGGATGACCCGGCGGACTTCGCCGAGCGGTACTGCTCGGTGCCGCGTAACGATCCGGCGAACCAGGCGATGCAGCCCAAGCCGCGGCAGGTGGAGTGGGCGGTGGACCAGGCGGTGCGGCATGTGCTGAATGTGCAGCGGCCGGCGAACTGGAAGAACCTGAGCATGCCGGCGTACACACCGCAGGGATTGTTCCCACCTCGCGGGCTGCTGGGCGGCGGACATGTGCCGGCGCAGGTGATGCTGGGCATCGCGGCGCAGGAGTCGAATCTGTGGCAGGCGGCTCGGTTCGCGGTGCCTGGCGTGACGGCGAACCCGTTGATCGGCAACTACTACGGCTTGGATATCTACAACGGCACCGAGACGGACGACTGGGCCATCCGGTGGGAGCATGCCGACTGCGGATACGGCGTGACGCAGGTGACCGATGGGATGCGGCGGGCCGGACGGGAGAAGCCCGGGGAGACGGCGCTGCCGTATGACCAGCAGCGGGCGATCGCGCTGGACTTTGCCGCCAACATCGCGGAAGGGCTGCGAATCCTGGAGTCGAAGTGGAACCAGACCCGGGCCGAGGGTCTGGTAGTGAACAACGGCGACCCGTCGAAGATCGAAAACTGGTTCTACGCGGTGTGGGCCTACAACAGCGGGTTCTACCCCCCATCGGAGGCGCCGGCCAACGGCGGAGCATGGGGCGTCGGGTGGGCGAACAACCCCGCGAACCCCCGGTACCCGGCCAACCGCGGCGCCTTTCTCGAGAAGGACGACATGACGGATGACTACGCCGACGCCGCGCACCCGCAGGACTGGCCGTACCCGGAGAAGGTGATGGGCTGGGCCGGACACCCGGTGGAGGTGCTGGAGGCGCCCGACGTGCTGGTCGCCGGTTACCGAGCCGCGTGGTGGAACGGTGGTGTCGCTGAGGGCCCCCTCAATCGGCACACTGTCTCCCCACCGCACGACCAGTTCTGCAACGTCAGCAACAACTGCGAGTGGAGCGCCAAGCACCTGCCCGACGCGCCCGAGGTCATCGGCGAGCCGGCCGGGCCGTGCGCGCACCGCAACACCGCCGGCAGATACGACCTCAAGTGCTGGTATCACGAGCCGGCCACGTGGAAGCCGGACTGTGACTACAGTTGCGGCAACGAGCTGCTGCGGTTCGACCCGGGTTACCCGTACCAGGAGGACGGCACCGCCTACCCGCCACGCTGTGACCTGTCCGGCCTACCCGCCGGCGCCCGGATCGTCGACAACCTGCCTGACGGCACTCCGTCGATCCGGCCCGGCTGCGGCAGACAATGGACCAACGCCGGCACATTCACCCTCAGCTACCGGCCGGACGCCGGCCAATACCCAGGGAAGATCGACACCCATCAACTCGGTATGGGGTTTGGTGGCCATTTCTGGATGTCCAACGCCCGTGCCGCCACGGCGGAGGGAGGGCGGCTGGACGTCACTGGACGGTGGCGATTCAGCCAGTCGTACACCGGGCTGGCGAAGGTGATGGTCCACCTACCTCCGCTGATCAACGGCGCCACCCAGGCTCGGTACGTCATCAAGACCGCCTACGGCGACCGCGTCCGTATCGTGCCTCAGCAGGGTGACGGCAATCGATGGGTGCCGCTTGGCGTCTTCCGGTTCAACGGGCCACCCGAGGTCACACTCACCACGCTGACCCCCGACGGCGACGGCACCCAACGGGTAGCTTTCGACGCAGTCGCTTACGTGCCGGTCACCGGCGTTCGAACAGTCAAGATCCTGCACTGGAACATCGCCGGGGCCGCCATGAACGAGGGCGACTACTACGTGATCGACCGGCTAATGGACGAGGTGCGGCTCCGCTCCCCCGACGTGCTCACGCTCAACGAGATCTGCAAGAACCAGTACAACCACCTGCGATCACGGCTAGCCGACGCCGGCTACCAGATGGAGGGCCACTTCCGGTACACCGACGCAGGGAATCCCACCTGTTTCAACGCCGGCGACATCAGCTTGGAGGTCGGCAACGCGCTGTTCGTGAAGGCGCCCGTGGTGAGCCGGCAGAGTTACGCCTTCTGGCTGGACAACGAACTGGTCGAGGACGACAGCGCCCCAGGGCGCACCATCGCCTGCATCACAGCCCGCTTCTCTGGCACCGCCGAGGACGCGAAGGTGTGCGCAACGCACCTGGAAACGGGTTACCCGGACAAGCCCGATGCCGGGAAGCAGGCGCGCGAGCTGGCCCGCGTCTTCGGGCCGGAGGCGCGACAGAAGCCGTTCATTCTCGTCGGCGACACCAACATCTCCACACCGCCACACGATCCGGCCCTGTCCACACTCTACGGAGCGCCGATCGGCTCTGGCGACTTCGGCGAGATCGAACAGGAACGGGCCTGCCTCACGTCCACCCCTTGCGGCTTGGCTCAAGGCGGAGCTGCCACGTTCCACGACAGGAAGCTCGACTACATCTTCGCCGACCACTGGCACTTTCATATCCCAGTCGGACGCGCCGTAGTCAACCAGGGCATTGGCACGTGTGGCGACGACGGCGAACCCTGCTCGGACCATTACCTGCTCTACGGCGAGGTGCTTCTGGCCACGAGCTAGGACAACCGATCCCGCCGGGGTCGGTCAGCGGAGAACCATCACACGGAGGCGAACACATGCAAGTACGTCGACTTCCACGGCTTGCGGCGCGGATCGCCGTCGCCCTTGCGGTGCTCGCGCCAGCCGCCATCGTCTGGAGCGGCCCGGCATCGGCGTACGGCTCGTTGTCGGTCGTGTATGCCCTGGTGGATACCGACAACTGCCGTCGAATCGAAGGTCAGCTATGGGTAACCGCGGGCGACAACGGATGCTCGCTCAGCGATTCGGCCGACGGAACCTTCTTCGAAAAGGACGCCGGCGGCCGGGCGCAGAAGGTGCAGCTGCACGACGGCGTGACGATGGTGGCGAAGATCGAATTCCACCCCTATGGCGAAAAGCTCTGGGTCTACGACACCAGTAACGACGGCGACACCATCTACGTGACCGTGGCCTTTGGCTGCCTGAACTCGCAGGTCTTCGGCCCGTACCGAGCTCCGGGAACGAGCAACCCCATCGACTACACCGTCGTGGACTTCGACGTCCAGGAGGGGTGCTATGTCGGTATTCACGTTCGCGACCAGCCAAACGACCTCGACCGAATAACCCTACAGTCGGCCACAACCTAGCGAGAGTGACGGCCCCGGTGTCTACACACAGAGCGTGCGCGCCGGGGTCTTCCAGAAGCCAACCTTCGTGGGCGTGATCTCACCCGGGCACCCGCCGCTTCTCGCCGTTCGACGAACCTCACGCCCCCGGGCCCGAAGTGGCCAGCACGTTGTCCACGGGGCCACAGGCTCGCTGGCGCCGCCGGGCTGGGGCCCGACCCCCGCGCGGTGGTGGTTACGGGCTGGCCGCCGTGTCCCGGCCGTCGGACGGGCTCCGGTCACGGCTGCGGTTGCGGTGGCGGGGTTCGCGGCTGGTGCGCGGCCAGCGGCCCTGTGTGCTGCTGGATAGGCGGGGCGCGGCGATGTCGAAGTCGGCGAATGCCGCGACCAGGCGGGCCAGTAGCCGACCGGTCGAGGTGGAGGTGTCAATCGCCCCGTCAGATGAGCGCAGCGTGACCCGCGCCCGCTCCAGGGTGCGCAGGATGTCGGCCAGCTCGGGCATGCGGCGGGTGAGCCGGCTGAGGTCATGCACGAGCAGCATGTCGTACCGGCCGGCGCGGGCTGCGGCGAGGGCCTGCCGCAGGCCGCCGCGGCGTCTGCCGGTCGGGACGGACGTCGACGTACTGGCCGCACAGCTGCCAGTCGGGCTGGTCGGCGACCCAGGCGCGCAGGACGTCCTGCTGCCGGCTGACCGCGTCGTCGCGGCGGTGGACATAGGTCGATACCCGGATCGGGGTGGCGACGGCCCGGCCGTGCTGTGGCGGGTGTGGGCTGGTTGCGTGGGTCATGAGGACTCCTTTGATCGTTCGTCGGCACCGGGCTCCTCGCCCGGTGTCCGATCAGGGCTCTGGCCGCCCGCAGCCGGGGATCGTTGCCACCAGGCGACGATCATCGCGGCGAGCGTGGTGACGGACTGTTCGTGCTGTTCGGCGCTCATCGGCGCGGTGTCCGGCTCGGTCAGCACGGGGGCGCAGCACCCGCCGCTGCCTCCCGGTTGCTTCCGGTGGCCCGGCCGCCGCGGCTGGCGCGGGGCGGGCACGATAGCCCGACTCGCGCCGCTTCGACGACGTCGACCCAGCGACCGCGGGATCCGCCGCCTGGCCGGGCGGTCCACGGTGCGGGTCCGCCGGAACCGGGGAACGGCTCGGGCGGCTCATCGGCGCCTGGCCCGGTCGGCGTCGGGCCCTCTGCCAACGCGACGGCATCAGCGACGTGCCGCGGTTAGACCGGTGCCGCCCGGAGTGCGGCAACGTGGTGCGCACCGACCGCCACGCCAGTCAACTGCGCGAACCCGCCGGCCTTCTTGAGTTCCGTGCCGCCCACGCGCCCGGCCCGGTCGGCGACCGTCTTCGCGGCAACGCCGCCAAGCTCCGGGCCTTTGCCGAGCATCACGACCGCACCCGCATCACTTTGCAGGAGCCCACATGATGAGCGCCATGCCCGATGAACGAGCCCGCATCCGCGAGGCCATGGAACGCATCTTCGACGGAACCGCGCAGCTCCACCGGGGCCCTGACGATCGTCGCGTTGGCGCAGGAGGCCGGGGTGCCCCGCAACGCGCTCACCCAGCGGGCACCCAGACCTCCGCAACGAGTTTCTATGAGCGGGTGCAGGAACGCCGGGCAACACCCGACGTCGAGGTCCGGCTGCGGGAGCAGATCGCCAAGCTGAAGAAGACCGTCGCGAACAAGGACAAGGAACTGACCCGGCTACGCTCCGACGTCCCAGGGCTGGTCCGTCATCAATCAAATCACCGCCGAGAACGCCGAACTGCGCGAGGCGCTGAAGATGCCGTCGGCCAACGTGGTCCCCTACGACCGCGTACAGGTTCCAGTGCAGAGTGAGTGCGCCTCCGGCTTGTCGGCATGACCCCGAACGTTTGCCGGGTCTGGTAAGGCTGCGCTCGATCGTTGGGCCCTCAGCGTCGGTGGCGTTCCCCGCGTAACGGGCATTTCGCGGCGTTGCATGCGGGCACGTCGGGTGAGGGCGTTGGCGTTGCGCCGCAACCACGATTATCCGATGTGGATCACTAACCGTTGCGGGTCAGGACGTTGGTGACGGCGCATAGTGGTGGGCAAGATTGGTGGCGAGGTCGCGAAGGTGAGCCCTGGCTTCGGTGGGGCCGTGCACAGTGATGGCGCTCCCGAACGGCAGTAGTGCTCGCACGTCCTCTAGATGCAGGAAGCGGATTGTTACCTTGCGGCCGGTTGCGGATTCTTCATGGTCGTCCCAGACGAGTCGTAGGCCAAAGATCCGTTGCGCTCGCTCGATCTGGGTCTGGTCGATGGTGGCGCTGACCTCTATCGCGTGGTTGTGTTCCCACTGAGCAATGAGCGCTGCAGCGACGGTGGCCAGGGTCTGGTTCTCGCGGATCCGTCGTGGCTGGTCGACTTCTTTCCACGTCGTGATCCGTTCGAGTCGGTACATCCGTGGCACTCGGGCACAGTCGGCGACGAGGTACCAGATGCCGGCCTTGGCGAACAGCCCGTAGGGATCCACGACCAGGTCGCGTGGGCATGACTCGCGTGGGCTGTCGTACTCGATCCGTAGCTGGCGACCTCGCCGCACTGAGCCGATCAGCGAAGCCGGAGTCGTGCCGGAAGCTCGTGTCTGGAGCCAGGGACGGCTGTCCACGTGCACTACGTCGGTGAGCGGCAGGAGCTCATGAACTCGACGTGGCTGTGTAGCGGCGATCTTGGAGAGCGCGCGCTGGCTTTCGACCGATGCGTTGAGCTCCGCGCGTTGCTTTTCATCCAGCCCAATGAGCGACAGATGATCACGCTCGCCAGGCGTGAGTCGCGTGAGGTCGAGCCCGGACCCGGGCAGCATGGTCACGCCTCCGAGGCGGCCCCGGTGTGCGGTCACCGGCAGACCGGCGTCGCGGAGCCAGTTCAGGTCCCGGGTGATGGTTCGAAGGGAAACCCCGAGCGCCGAGGCAAGTTCCTGTGTGGTCGCGCCATCCCTCGATTCGAGGAGCAGCATCAGGGTGAAGAAGCGGTCTGGGGTCACACACCAAGTTTTTCAGGAATTGCGACACGATGCGGCGCATATTCCGGTCAGGCTGGTGGATGCGTACCTACCACCTGTGAGAAGGAACAACCATGACCACATCCGTCGTGTCCATCGTCTACGTGAACGACGCTCCCACCGCAGCTCGTTTCTACGGCGACCTCCTCGGCATGAGCCCCTCGTTCGAGACTCCGGGATACATCACCTTCGACCTCGGGCCAGGTGCTGACCTCGCTCTGTGGTCCGGCCAGTTCGAGGATCTGTCGCCGGACGTCCCGCGTACCAGTGAGGTTTGCCTGGCCATCGACGGTGGACGACCCGACGAGGTCAACGCGATCTTCAAGCAGTGGCAGTCCAAGGGCGTCACGATCCTGCACGAGCCTCATGATGCGGGGTTCGGGCTGACCTTCCTCGCAGCCGATCCTGACGGGAACCGTATCCGGGTCGCACCGAAGGACTGAAAGGCCGCAATGCGGCAGGCGCGCACGATAGGTGTCGCGCCTGCCGTTGTCTGACTTCGAGAGGACGACGAGTGCCCCACGCGAATGCGCCCCTGAGCGTCGAGGGCCGTAGGCGGCTCGTGAAGCACGTGGTGGCCACGAACGGACAAGATCACGCTGTTCAACCCGGTACGAGTGCGGACCATCCGCTACCGCTACCGGGGAACGCGGATCCCCAGCCCGTGGCCGACCACAGGTTGACGAGATCGGTTGGTGCGACCTGACGGGCTTGTGGAGAGTCCGGTGCTCGGGAATGGGCACGCCGGGTTCGGAAGGCGGTCCGGGGAAATCCACAGCGGCAACGCTGCAGGGCGCCCCGGGCCGACCTTACGGGTATCACCCGTTGTTCTGCTTCCTCGACGCCACCGGTGAAGCGTTGGCCGGGCTGCTGCGGCCGGGCAATGCCGGGTCGAACACCACCGCCGACCACATCACCGTGCTGGACCACGCCCTGGCACAGGTTCCGGACGCGCACCGGTACGGCACCCCGATCCTGATCCGCTCCGACTCGGCCGGCTGCACCCAAGGACTCCTGGCCCACATCCGCGGCCTGCGCGAGCACGGCTTCGACGCCCGATACTCCGTCGGCGTGGCGATCACCCAGGACGTCCGGCATGCGATCCTGCAAGCTACCGACTGGGTTCCCGCCGTGGACGCCGACGGTCAGCCGCGGCACGGAGCCGAGGTTTGTGGGCTGACCTGCCTGGTCCAGGACGCCGGCTACCCGTCCGGGACCCGGTTCATCGTCCGCCGGGAGACCCCGCACCCCGGAGCGCAACTGTCGCTGTTCGACACCATCGCGGGTAAGCGTCACCAAGTGACCGCCACTGACACCCCGCCGGGTAACGGCTCGGTGCAGTTCCTGGAAGCCCGTCACCGTGCTCACGCCCGCGTCGAGGACAACATCCGCTGCGGTAAGGACACCGGCTTCGGTCGGTTCCCGTCCCGGGTCTTCGCCGTCAACCAGGCGTGGCTCGAACTCGCCCTGGCCGGTATCGACCTGCTCGCCTGGACCAAAACCCTGCTCCTACAAGGCGAACTAGCCAAAGCCGAACCCAAGAGGCTGCGCTACCGGCTACTACACACCGCCGCCAGACTGACCCACGGCGGCCGCCGAACCTGACTACGCATCGCCGAAAACTGGCCCTGGACAACGGACCTGGTCGACGCCTTCGCCCGTCTGACCGCGCTGCCACGACCGGTCACCTGAACCCGACACCCAGTCCCAGCAACCGAAAGGACCATCGGAGGAACCTGATCCCCGCATCTCCTGTCGATCCACATCACTGAAGGGCCGGAACAGGACCTCACACCAACATGTAGCTCTACCGGTCGTGAAGCCGTGGGCCACACCAGCTTAGGACCGTGCGAGCGTAATCGGCGGGGACTTCGAACGGCGGCGCGTGACCCGTGCGGTGGAGGACGACCAGGTTCCAGTCCGGCCGCTGCGCAGTCCAGTCATCGATCGATGCGCGGGCGGCGAGGCGATCCTCATCGCCCCAGACAAGGAGCGTTGGCGACGCGACCCGGCGCATCGCGTCGAGCACAGGGCGCCGCCGGACGAGCATCAGCGACATCAGCGAGGCATAGACCGTGACCGCGCGTCCCAGTCGCGTCGGCTCGACCGCCGACATCTCGTCCCGCATGACAGCGGCGATCTCCGGCGACATTCTCGTCAAGTCACCGCCGGAATTCCATTTGCTGCCCGCAATCGACGCGGGATCGTCCAGTACCCGTGTCGTAGCAGCGAGGATGCGTCGCCCCGAAACGCGGAGCAGCACAAGGGCGACCGGTGCGACGATGGCCAAACCCGCCCTGCCGAAGGTTCGGCACAGGCGCGCCTCGCCGACGCTGAGCGGGGGAGGAAGTGCCGGGGCCACCAACACGAGCCCGGCGACCCGTTCGGGTGCCTGGTCGGCGAACAACAACGCGATCATCCCGCCCGCCGACCAGCCGTGCATCACGACCCGATCGAGCCCGAGCGCGTCAGCGAAATCGCGCAGGAACAGCACGTTGGCCTCGATGCCCGCCGCGCGCCGGTTCGGCAGCGCGGTGTGGCCGGCGATCGTGCCGGGCAGGTCCACCGCTATCGCATGCGCGTGTGGTCGCAGTTCCGCGAGTACGTCCAGCCAGTTCGAGGCGCTGTTCGCCGGGTTGGGAACGAGCAGGTGAACCGGCCCTTCCGGCGCCCGCGTCCGATGAGTTACCAGGTAGTGCACCGCCGTGCCGTGCACATCGACCATCTCGCTGCGAATTCCGGACCAGCGAGCGGCACGTTCACCCCAGTCGGTGTACTGCACTGCCTGAGGTTACGCCCGTCGACAAGGCTTGCGCGAGCTTCGCTGGGCGTCCGGACTTACATTGCGGTCCGCTGGTCGACCCCGGCCGCAGTATGGTCCGGGCATGACGTTGATGGGAGTTGTACACCGTCCAACGGAATGGCCTCATCCTGGCGGTCCCATCCTTCTGCGTCGCCCCGCCAACGCGCTGGTCTAGCCGACGCATCGCTCAATACCATGGTCAAGCCGTACTGGCCTGACCAGCGCGTTGTCGGCTGGGTTGGCCCGGCGGGGCTGGTGGCCGGGCCATGACCAAGGTCGGCACGCGCGCAGGCGCGCACCCGCGTCTGGACGCTTGCACCTCTACTCCGTGAACATTGGCGTTTAGCCATTGTGGACGGTCGGCAGGCCGTCGTCGCCTTCACCTGTCGCGCCGTGGTCCGTCAACGCGGCCACCTCCTGCAGCTTGCTCGGGCAGCCAAGCAAAGGGCTGAAGGTCCACTTCGCCTATGGCAACTGCGGTATCCGCTGGGTGCTGGCGCTCGACTACGTTGCCAGCGCCGAGCAAACACGCACGCATCTCCCCACGCCGGCAAGCGACGTGAGGTTCTTGGCCGCAACCTGCTCAGCCGACACGTCGGTGGCTATCGGAACGGCGTCTTGGTGCGACGCGGGAACAGGAGTCTGGGTGGGCAAGGGGAGGAGATACGTGAGATCACCACCGAGTAGAACCCACTCCGCCACGGTCTCGATCACCGCGACGTCGGCGAGGGTGAGCGCGGCGATTCGCCGGATCGCCGCGTAGTCGTCGAGCGGCCGGGCACCGGCAAGGAGTGTGGCGTGGTGGCGTAGTCGGCGACCACGGCGAAGTCCGCGCGGTAGGCCGGGAAACTTGAGCAACTTGATTCTGATCGGAGCTGCTCAGGTCATAGCGCGCTGCGCCGTCCTCTACATCACCCTAGATCTGGCCGCCGCGCGACACTTCGCCGACGACATCCTGGTCCTCTACCGGGGCGGGTCGTCGAGCGCGGACCGGCCCAGGAGGTCATCCTCAACCCGCGCCACCCTAAGGCAGGGTCAGGGCGCCTCGCCCGTGCCGGCGGGCACCGGCGGCAGCCCGTCATCCGGGCGGGAATGTGCGAGGGTCAGCTCGCTTTGCAGGACGAGGACTGCTCCGCCGATCGCTGCCGCGTCCGAT
>NZ_JBAKHX010000113.1:0-19001 GCF_036906915.1 Micromonospora sp. CPCC 206061 | reverse complement strand
CTTGGCCTCCGACTTGCCATCGTCGCCGGCGCCGCCGACGCCGGCATCCAGTGCCTGCGCCGCGCGGCCACCGAGGCGGCGCGCTGCCGCGACACCGTGCTCCAGTCGCGGGCCCTGGCCGCGCTGGGGTCGGCGCTCGTGCACGCGGTGCGGGGCCGCGACAACGAGGGCGCGGTCGTGCTGCGCGAGGCGGTCGAGGTCGCCGCGCGCTGCGGCGACCGCGCGACGGCGGTCACCGCCCGCCGCGAGCTCGGCTTCGTCGAGGTCCAGGCTGGCCGCAGGGGTACCGCCAACGCGTGGCTCGGCCAGGCGCAGGAACTGGCCGAGAACGACGCGGAACTGGCCGCCGTGCTCGCGGTGCGCGGCATGAGCGCCTCCGACGCGGCCGACTACCCGGCCGCGCTGGCCCAGCTCGGCGAGTCGGTCGAGCTGGCCCGCGGCTGTGGTGACCAGCGGCAGGAGGCGTGGTCGGCCGGTGTACTGGCCCGCTCGCACCTGCTGCGCGACGAGCGCAGCCAGGCGGCGGCCGCGCTGGCGCGCTCCATGGACCTGGTGCACCAGCAGCGGTGGATGGCGTTCCTGCCGTGGCCGCAGACGCTGCGCGCCGAGCTGGACCTGCGCGCGGGCGACCTGGAAGGCGCCGCCGACCATCTGGAGCAGGCGTGGGCGCTGGCCTGCCAGCTCGGCGACCCGTGCTGGGAGGGGATGGCCGGCCGCGGCCTCGCCCTGCTGCACGCCCGACGGGGCGACCCGGCAACCGCGGGCGCCTGGCTCGACGAGGCGGCGCAGCGCTGCAGCCGGGTGCCCGACCGGTACCAGTGGGTGCACGGGTACGTGCTGGACGCCGCGGCGGCAGCCGCCCTGGCCCGCGGCGACCACGACCGGGCCCGCCGGCTCGCCGACGCGCTGTGGTCGCTCGCGGCCCGCTGTGACCTGCGGGAACTGGTCGTGCGGGCGCATGTTCACCGGTACCGGCTGGGCGACGGCGGCGCGCTGAACGCGGCCCGCCTGCTGGCCGCGGGCATCGACAACCCAGCGCTCGACCCGCTGCTCAGTAGCGCCTAGGTAGGTCCTAGGTATACCTAGTCCGATCTACGGATCTGGGGGCGCTCAAGATAGGTAACGGCGTCCGATGTCTCCAGGCCCTTACCAGCCGAGGATTGAATCCATCAGCGGTAAGCAACCAAGGAGACAGTAGTGATGATGGTTCACCCAGATCTGATGCTGGCAATGGCGCACGACCGGCAGCACGAGCTGATCGAGGAAGCCGAGCGGGGCCGGTTGCTGGCCTTCGCCCTGCGCGTACGCCGGGAGCGGCGGGCGCACAAGGAGCGGGTGCGTGGCGCCCCCACCGGTACCCTGGCCTCGTGCGACCCTCGCGCGGCGGTGCCAGCCCGGTGATGATCGGACGCGACCGCGAGCTGCGCCGCTTGGTGCAGCTCGCGGCGTCGCGTGAGCCGGCCGTTGCCGTCGTGGCCGGCGAGCCCGGCATCGGCAAGACCCGGCTGGTCCAGGAACTGCTCGACACCCTCCCGGAAGAGACCGTCGTACTGGTCGGCCACGCCGAGCCCGGCTCGCTGTCCCGGCCGTACGAGGTGCTGCTGGACGCGATCGACGGGCGGCCCGAGGTCGACGAGCAGCGGCTCGCGGGCCTGTCCGACCCGGCCCGCAGCCCGGTCGAGCGGCTGCACACCGGCCTCGCGATCGTGGCCGACCTGGTCGGTGACGCTCCCGCCGTTCTCATCTTCGAAGACCTGCACTGGGCCGACTCGGAGAGCGCCGCGCTCTTCGAGCGGATCGCCGACCAGCGCGGCCCGCGCCTGCTCATCGGCACGTACCGGCCCGACGAGGTGACCCGCCGCCACCCGGTAGCCGGGCTGCTGAGCCGGCTGGAGCGCCGGCACGCCGTGACCCACGTGCGCCTCGACCGGCTCACCCCGGCGCAGACCGCCGCCATGCTGGCCGCCGCCACCGGGGCACCCGCCCCGCTGCGCGCGGTGAGCGCGCTGCACCACCGCACCGGCGGCAACCCGTTCTTCCTTGAGGAGCTGCTGCGCGACCTGCCCGGCTGCGACCCGGAGGTGCTGGCCGACCAGCCGCTGCCGTGGAGCCTCGCCGAGCTGCTGCGCCGGCAGGTCGACGACCTCGACCCGGTGACCCACCGCATCGTCGAGGCGGCGGCCGTACTCGGACACCGCGTGCCGTTCGACCTGCTGGCCGCCGTGAGCGGCGCGGGTGAGGACGAGCTGATCCAGGTGCTGCGCGACCTGGTCACCCAGGGCGTGCTGGTGGAGTCCGGCGAGGACGAGTTCCTGTTCCGGCACGCGCTGGTGCGCGAGGCGATCACCGATCAGATGCTCGGCCGCCAGCGCCGCCGGCTGCACGAGGCTGCCCTCGACGCACTGCTCGCGGGCGGCGCCTCCGATCCCGCGATGGTTGCGCACCACGCCCACGCGGCCGGGCGGTACGACGACATGCTGGCCGCCGCCCGCCGGGGCACTGCGCTGTACCTGTCGATCGGGTCGGCGTACCAGGCGCTGCAACTCGCCGAGATGGGCCTCGACGAGGCGCCCGACGACACCACGCTGCTCGCCGGCGCGGCCCGGGCCGCCTGGCTCGCCGGGTTGCTCGCCGACGCGCTGAGGTACGGCACCCGCTGGCACGACGCGGCCGACTCGGCCACCGACCGGGCCGAGTCGCTGTACCTGCTGGTCCGCCTCGCGTGGGAGTCCCGCGAGTTCGCCCGCATGACCGATCTCACGCACGAGATCGAGACGCTCATCGAGGAGCTGCCGCGAGGCGGCGCCCAGGCGCGCGCGATGACCGCGATCGCTCAGTCGACGATGCTGCGCGACGAGTTCGAGGCCACGCTCGACTGGACGTCGCGCGCCGCGGCGCTCGCGGAAGAGTTCGACCTGCCGGAGGTGCGGCTCGCGGCGCTGGTCGAGAAGGGGTCGGCGCTCGCCGATCGGCCGCAGACCGCAGCCGAGGGGCGCGCCATCCTTACCGGGCTCGTCGACGAGGCGGAGAAGCGAGGCGAGTGGGTCCTGGCCGCGCGGGCGCTCCACAACCTGCTCCAGGACGACCCGGAAGACTCCCCGGAGGTTCTCGCCGAGCGCCTGGAACGCATGCGGGTCGACGCCGAGCGCGCCGGCCTCGAGTCGCTGACTGTTGTCGCCTACTTCCAGGGGCGTGCCCGGCTGGCGATGCGCGCCGGAGACCTGCGCGCGGCGATCGACGCGCTCGAAGACGGGCGCGAGCAGGACCGCGGGTACCTGCGGCATGGCCGCTGGGCGGACCCGCACGTCGTCTTCCTGGCCGGGCTGTGCCTGGAGGCCGGCGAGCTCGACAAGGTCGAACAGCTCGTGGCCGACCTGGACGCGGTGCCCAACCTGCCGGGGCAGTCGAAACCGGGGCTGGTCTTCCACCTCGCCGCCCGCCTCGGCGACGCGCCACGCGCCGAGGCTGCGCTGGAGGACTACCTGGCCGAGATGGCCAAGCAGGACTGGCGCAGCGGTTCGACGGCGCACGACCTGATCTCCGCCGCGCTGGAGCTGGGCCTGCCACCCGCGCGCCTTTCCGAGCTCGCCGAGGCACTGCTCGGCGAGACCGTGTGGGACGCGTTCCGGACGCTGGTGGATGCCCAGGTCGCCGAGGCGTACGGCCGGCATGGCCCGGCCTTGGAGAGCTACCTGTCGATCCTCGATGCGCCGGTGTTGTCGCCGGCGATACTGGGCACTGTGCGTGTCGGGGCGGCCCGCTGCCTGCTGGCGGCCGACCGCCGTGAAGAGGCCGCGGCGCAGGTGGCGGCCGCCGAGCCGCTGCTGGCCGGGTGGGGCGGCTGGCGGGTGGCGCAGCTCGCGCAGGTCCGCGCCCAGTTGGGCCTGGCCCCGGCGGACGCCACTGACGCGGTGACCGGGCCGGCCGCGTTGACCCCGCGGGAGCGCGAGGTAGCGGTGTTGATCAGTGACGGGCTGACCAACGCGGAGCTGGCCCGGCGGCTGTACATCTCGCCGAAGACAGCCGCCGTGCACGTATCGAACATCCTCCGCAAGCTGGGCGTCTCCTCCCGCACTGAGGTCGCCCAGGTGGTCACGACTCAGGGTCGGTGACGTCGGCGTAGGTGGCGTCCAATGCCTCGGCCGCCGCATCCGCCTCTACCGCTATGGCTACGCCGTGGGCGCCGCTGCCCAGGGTCACGGCGCGGCCGCGCAAGCGCTCGTCGACGACGACGGGCCAGGCCGTCGTCGAACCGAACGGGGTGATCGTGCCGCGCTCGTAGCCGGTGGCCTCCTTGGCCGTCGCGGCGTCCGGCATGGACAGTCGGCTCACGCCGAGCAGCGTGCGCAGCTTTGGCCACGAGATGACCCGGTCGCCGGGTACGAGGACGAAGAGGAAGTCGCCGTCGCCGCGGCGCACCACGATGGTCTTGACTACGTCGATCACATCGACGCCGCGAGCGCTCGCGGCCTCTGCGACGCTGCGCACCGGTCCGTGGTCGATCACGCGGTACGGGACTGCGGCCTTGTCGAGGGCCTCGGTGGCGGCGGACATGGCAGCACACTACCGGCGATCTCGTCGGCCAGCCGGGCGGCGATCAGCGCCGCCTCTTCGGTGGCGCCGCGGACTTCGGCGTCGAGGACCCGGAGGCTGCTGCCCGCCAGCCGCTCGTCGGCCTCACGCGCCTGGTCGAGCGCGATGAGCGCACCCTGCAGCGACAGCCGGGCGGCGTGCACCTCGGCTATCGCGGCTTGCAGATGGACGTCCGTCACCGATCCGTCTCCACGGCTAGGACGACGCACGTCGTGTGCGTCAGGTTCGAGGGAGGGCCGCGTCATTCTTAGTACGTGATCTGGTCTGCCGTCACAGTAAGTAATTCGACCTCGGGCAACTGCTGAGTGCGCTGAGAATGCTGTGGGTGGATCGCGTGGGCACCTACGGTCGTTCGAGGGCTGAGTCGTGCCAACGATGTCCGCTTTTGGTTGCATATTGCCTGTGATGTAGGTCACAATAGCAATTTACTCCGGGCAATGCGACCTCATTACGGAATGTCGATGAGTCGTCGCGGTGCGGAGGAACCAGCGAGTAACTTCCGGGCAAGCGGGTAACCGTCAGATTCACGGCAGGCAACTTTCCGTAGTACATCGACTACTCCAAGGTTGAACACGTGTCCAACGATTTCCGCGCACCGGACGAGTGGGAATGCCGAGTGTTCATCGCGGTTGCCGAGACGCACGGTGCGGAGGCGGCCGCGCAGCGCCTGAAGGCTCTGCGCGGCGGGCGGTACGAGCGCCAGTCGGTCGAGAAGATCCTCAAGAAGGTCGAGTCGTGGGTCGGCGAGACGCTATTGGAACGGCACGCCGACCGTAAGCTCTACCCGACCGAGCGCGGCCAGGAGTTCCTCGAGGCGGCGCGGGCGGTGGTCACCCAGTACCAGGTGATGCGCGGCGAGAGTCCGGACCGGAAGCTGCCCATCCTGGCCTGCATGCCGCACCACACGCACTTCGTCGCGCTCGCCGAAAACATCCTTTTCGACGCGCCACCGCAAGGCACGGAAAAGATCGTCGTCGAGTACCTCCAGCAGAATCACCGAGGTGAGGGCGAGTTTCACCGGTACGCGGTTACCCGACTCCGCGAAAACGTCTACCAATTGATCATTGGGCCGCGCGTCGCCGACACCAAGACGTACGACTCCACGACGCTCTACCACTGGCAATTGGAGGCGATGGTCGACCGCGACTTCCCCGGCGATGAGATGCCGCTGACCGACCTGGTGGCGAAGTACCGGATGCTCGCTCCACCCGGCGATATGCGATCACGCCGGCTGCTGGAGGACAGCATCGCGAAATGGGGGATCGACGACCCCGGCCCCGAGGCGCGGGTCGCCGGCGAGACCTACGAGGTCGGCACCAGCGTGATGCGGCTGCGCAACGAGCACAGCCGGCGCGGTCGCGGCGACCGCCGTGTCGTCGTCGCGCCCTCCGACGTCGCGCTCTCCTTCAAGGAGGGCATGGAGTTCGGCGGCCGGCACGCCGACCGGTTCAAGTGGGTGCCGATCCGCCACGACGGCCGGTCCCTGCGCATGGACGTGTGCGTGACGATCCGGCGCGGCAACCGCGACAAGCTGGCCGGGATCGTGGCGGCGCTGGCGACAGCGGTCGAGCGCATCAACGCCACGCCCAACCAACCCGGCCTGGCCGGCACTAGATGAGGGGGCGGACCTCCCGGGCCGCGAAGTGGATGAAAGCCTCGGGGTCAGGTTCGTCCTTGGTGGGCTGGAGAATCACGGCGTCGGCGCCCGCCTCGGCCCAGCGGCGGACCGCGACGGCCACCGTCTCGGCGTCGCCGGTAACGCTCACGTCGGCGTCTTCCGGGTACTTCCACCAGCGGCGCTCGGCGGCCATCCGCTCGGCGGCGCCCGGACCGGTGGCAGCGTGCAGGTAGACCACCACTCGGTGCGGCGCGCCGTCCGGGCGGCCATCGTCGATCAGGGCTCGCGCACGGCGTACAGCGTCAGCTGTCGTGCCCCCGGTCAGGATGGTGCCGTCGGAGGTCTCGCCCGACAACCTCAGCGTGCGCGGTCCTACCGCGCCCATGTAGACGGCGGGTGACGGGTCCGGCGGCCAGTCCAGCGCGACCTTGTCGAGCCGGACGTAGCGGCCCTGGGTCGACACCTCCTCGCCGCGCAGCAGCGCGCGCAGCGCGATGGTGTATTCGCGCAGCAGCGTCATCGGCGACTCGACGCGGGCACCGACCTGCGCCATCCAGTCCTGCACGCCGTGGCCGACGGCGATGTCGACGCGTCCGGGAAAGAGCCGGTGCAGCGTGGCGGCCTCCATGGCGGTGAGCGCGACGTTGCGCAGCGGCACCGGCAGCAGGCCCACGCCGACGCGCAGCCGCTCGGTCCAGGCGAGGGCGGCCGCGGCGGTGGCGATGCCGCTTTCCAGGAAGCAGTCTTCCCACAGCCACAGCTCGTCCAGGCCGGCTTCATCGGCGGCGCGCGCCACCGAGCGCAGCCGTTCCGGTGGGAGGTCGGGAAGGAACACGGCGCCCAAGGTCGTCATGCGGCCATTCTGCCTGCTTGACAGCCGCCGACCAGCCGATAACATAGGCGCACTTTTATGTGTTGTGTTAACGTTCACATTGGGAGGTCGCCATGTCCGTCCGTCGACGAGTGACGTCCATCGCGGCGGTCGCGGCCCTCGTGGTCGCGCTGTCACCGGCCGCTCGGGCTGAGGCGGCCACCTACGCGGGCTACGCCATGGCGTACTTCACCGAGTCACCGAACACCACCGGCGCCGACTACGGGCTGCACATCGCGGTCAGCGCCGACGGCCTCAACTGGACACCGCTCAACCAGAACAACCCCCTCGTCACCCCGACGCAGGGCACCCAGGGCCTGCGCGACCCGTTCATCGTGCGCCGGCAAGACGGCACGTTCACGGTCATCGCGACCGACCTCAAAGGCACCGACTTCACGCGACAGAACGAGTACATCCACGTCTGGGACTCGCCGGACCTGCGCACGTTCACGAACTACCACCGGCTGCGGCTACACACCATGCCCACGCACAGTTGGGCCCCCGAGGCCTTCTGGGATCCGGCCCGCGGGCAGTACGGCATCATCTACTCCGCCGTCAGCGGCGGGCGCGACAAGATCATGGTGAACTATACGACCGACTTCGTCACCGTGACCGCCGCGCAGGTCTTCTTCGACCCCGGATACGCCGTCATCGACGGCAGCCTCATCTCGCACAACGGCGTCAACTATCTGTACTTCAAGAACAGCACCAACAGCACGCTCGCCGGTGCGCGGTCCACATCGCTCAACCCCGGCAGCTTCACCGTGTACACCACCGGCATCACGCCCGGACGCGGCGTCGAGGCGTCCCACCTCGTCAAGTCTCTGACCCAGGACGTCTGGTACATGTGGGGCGACACGTGGAGCCCCAACGGCCGCTTCTTCGCATGGCAGACCACCAACCTCGCCAGCGGCTCCTGGACCCTGCTCAACGACCGCGCCTACACGCAGCCGCTCAACTCCAAGCACCTCGGCATCACACCCATCACCGCCACCGAGATGTCCAATCTGGTCACCCACTGGGGCAACCCGAGCTGGAACCGGCTCAAGTCCTACAACTTCCCGGGGCGGTACGTGCGGCACGCCAGCAACGTCGGACGGATCGACACGTACCCGTTCGACCCGTACCAGGACCAGCAGTGGCGAATCGTGCCCGGCCTCGCCGACTCGGCCGGCGTCTCCTTCCAGTCCGTCAACTCCCCGAATATGTATCTGCGGCACAGCAACTACGCGCTCGTGCTGAACACCAACGACAACACCAGCACATTCCGCGCGGACGCGACGTTCTACCGGACGGCCGGGTTCGCGGACGCGGGCTGGGCGTCGTTCCGGTCGTACAACTTCCCGGACCGGTACATCCGGCACGCCGGGTACGTGCTGCGAATCGACCCGATCACGAATAGCTCGTCCACAACAGACAAGCAGGACGCTACGTTCCGCGTGGGGTACTGAGGCTTTCCAGCAGAGCGTCGACCGCCCGCGCGGCGTGCGGTGCGCCGACGCGTTGCCAAATCGCCCGGGCGCGCCGGAGTTGCTCGACGCCCTTGCTCTGGTCGCCGAGGCGGGCGGCGCACCGGCCCAGCCCTTCCAGCGCGTTGGCCTCCGCGCGCGGGTTGCCCGCCCGTCGCGCGAGCGGCAGCGCACGCCGGTACCGGTCGAACGCCGCCTCCACCTCGTTGGTGGTCAGCAGCGCGTCACCCAGGTTGGCGAGGGCTTCGGCCTGCCCCAGACGGTCGTCGCGGCGGCGGAAAAGCGCCAGTGCCTCCTCGTGCCGGCGCGCGGCGGTGTGGGGCTCGCCGGCCAGGCGGCTCAGCACGCCGAGCTGGTTGAGCGCGTCCGCCTCCCCCGGCTGACTGCCCAGGTCCCGGTACAGGGCCAGGGCCTCGGTCAGCGACCGCTCGGCGGCCGGCAGGTCACCGGTGCGGCACGCCACGACGCCGAGGTAATTGAGGCCATTCGCCTGCCCTGGCCGGTAACCGAGCGCGCGATGGAGGGTCATAGCCTCGCCCAGGGCGGCGTTGGCCGCCGCGTAGTCACCCGCGTGGCAGTGCGCGTTTCCCAGGTAGTTGAGCGCGCACCCCTGGCCGTGCCGGTTTCCCAGCTCCCGGTGCGCGGCCAGCGCCCGCTCGAAGGCGTCGATCGCGGCGGGGTACTCGCCGGTGAGCAACTGGAAGGCGCCGAACTGGTACAGCGCCGTCGCCTCGCCCGACCGGTCGCCGAGGCCGCGGTGGATGGTGAGCGCCTGCCGCAGCGTGTCGAGCGCTCCGCGGTGGTCGCCGACGTGACATCGCACCACACCCAGCTCGTCCAGGGCGTCGGCCTGACCACGCAGGTTGCCCAGCTCCTCGTAGCGGGCTACCGCTTGGGCCAGCCGGTCCGCCGCGCCGCGGTGGTCACCGGTGCGCCGCTGGACGTGCGCCATCTGGGTCAGCGTGTCGGCCACGCCACGCCGGTCCTCGGCGCGTTCGAAGAGGTCGAGCGCCTGCCGCAGCGAGTGTTCGGCGGAGAGATACCGCCCGGTCAGCCGATACACCTCACCCAGGTCTAGCAGTGCCCTCGCCTGGGCTCCCCGGTCCTCGGCCCGATCGGCGGCCAGCACCGCGGCCTGGTGCAGCTTGGTTGCCTGGTCCCACGGGCCGGCGACGCGCAGATACCCGGTCATGGCGGCCGCCAGCGCGGTCAACCGGCGCCCGGCGGAGACCGGCAGCGCGTCGGCGCAGGCGAAGACGTTCGCGGACTCGGTGCGCATCCAGTCCAGCGCTTGCTGGCGGGCGTGCGCCGGAGAGCCGCTGTCGCGGGCGAGGCGGCGGTCGGCGGCCTGCGCGGCCTGCTGGTAGTGGGCGGCCAGCCGGTCGAGGGCCGATTCCCGCTCGGCCTTGGCGTCGGCGCTCAGGTGGTCGGTCAAGGCGCGGGCGTACTGGCCGATGAGGTCGTGCATGCGGTAGCGGCCGTACACCGGCTGGTCCAGCAACCGGTCGTGGTACAGCGCCTCCAGGTGGCGCCACGCGTCGTCTGGCGTCGTGCCGCCGAGCGCGGCAGCGGCGTACCGGTCGAGATCGAGGCCGGGGTGCAGGCCAAGCCGGCGGAAGAAACGCCTTCGGGCGGGCGGCAGCCGGCGGTACGACAGGTCGAACGCCGCGCCGACCGCGACGTCCTCCGCGCGCAGGTGGTCTAGGCGGCGGGCGGCGCGGGCCAGGTCGGAGACGAGGTCGCCGACCCGCCAACCCTGCTCCGGTCCCATGCGGGCAGCCAGCAGGCAGATCGCCAGCGGCAGGTACCCGGCCAGCCGGACCAGGTCGGCGACGGCGTCGGCCTCGTCGGGGTCGTGGTCCCGCCTGGCCGTGGCGGCGAAGAGCGCGACCGCGTCTTGAGGCGGCAGCGTGCCCAGCGCTAGGGGTACCGCGGCCTGGCTGGTGCCGAGACCGAGCAGCCGGCGCCGGCTGGTGACGATGACCAGGCAGCTGCCGGCGCCCGGCAGCAAGGGCTGGACCTGCGCCCGCCCGGCCGCGTTATCGAGAATGAGGAGGGCCTTCCGGCCCGCCATCCGCTTGCGCCACAAGGCCGTCCGGGCGTCGAGCTCCGTCGGGATCTGCGACGGCCGGGCGCCGCTCGCGAGCAGCAGGTCGAAGAGCGCGCCGGCGGGTGGGCGGTCCCGGCGACCGGCGGTGTACGCGTGCAGGTCGAGGAAGAACTGCCCGTCCGGGAACTGGTCGGCGAGACGGTGTCCAGCGTGGACGGCCAGCACGGTCTTGCCGACGCCGGGCATGCCGTCGATCGCGTACAGGGGGATCGTCCCGCCGGACTCGGTGTGCTGCCGGACGCTGTCGAAGAGGCCGCGCAGCTCGCGCTCGCGACCGGTGAAGGCGGCGGTGTCGCGCGGCAGCGTGTTTCCAATCGTGCCGGCGTCCGCGGCGCGGGGCATCCGATCGATGATGTACTGGTTGCCAGCCGCCTGGTAGACGCGGTCGCTGCTGCGCGCCTGAAGATTCCGGTCGGCGGTGGTCATCACGGTCGCCCGCGTAAGTGTGGCCGGTGGGCGGCGGCGGGGCGATCGTTTGTGGACAGCGTTGTCACGATCACAGAGACCACCTCTTGAGCGCAGAGTGAGTTACTGATTACGGTACGAGAGGGAATCGATACTGGTTCGCCGCTGCCGCCTATCTGACCGCGTTATTCTCCATTCATTCACGTTGATCTCCTGTGGGGTCGGGGCGCCATGGAGAATCGGCGTACTACTGGTTTCGCGGGGAACTGGGGGTGCCGTATGCCTGATCCGTTAATGGTCGCCGTCGCCACGGCGGTCGCAGGAAAACTAGCCGAGGGGATCTCGGACGCGGGGCGTACGGCGCTCGCCTCACTATCTCGATTCGTCCGCGACAAGATGCGTGGGGATCCAAAAGGTGCGGTAGCACTAGAAGCGGCGCAGGCCCAGCCGGACAATGCCGCCATCGTCGAGTGGCTGGCCATCGCGCTCGACGAGGCGTGCGCCCGCGACCGCGCGTTCCGCGACGAGCTCGCTCGCCTGTGGACGGCCACGCGCGACGGCGGCGTCGCCAACACGATCTCCGGATCCGTGCATGGGCCCGTCGTTCAGGCCCGCGACGTGCACGGTGACATCAGGTTCGGCGGCGCGCCGGGGCCATGACCGGCAACATCATCGACGGCGACGCGGGCGGCCCGGTCGTGCAGGCCGGCACTGTCCACGGTGGAGTCCATCTGCACGGCGCCTCGGCGGACGCCCCTGTGCCGCACCAACTTCCGGCGCAGCCGCCCCACTTCGTCGGGCGCGAGCCCGAACTGGCGCAGATCGACGAGCTGGTCGGGCGGGCACGCGCCGGTCCCGCACTGGTGGTCGTCAGCGGCGTCGGCGGCATCGGCAAGTCCGCACTCGCCCTTCGCTGGGCGCACGAGGCACGCGACCGGTACCCGGACGGTGACCTGTACGTCGACCTCGGTGCGTTCGACCCGGGCGGTCCGGCGAATCCGGGCGCGGTCCTCGGGCAGGCGTTGCGGTCGCTGGGCGTGCCCGGCGAGCGGCTGCCGGCAGGCACCGCCGACCTGAGCGCACTTTTCCGCACCGTCACCACCGGCAAGCGGCTGCTGATCGTGCTCGACAACGCCGTTTCGGCGGCGCAGGTGCGGCCGCTGCTGCCGGCGTCGGCATCCTGTGTAGTACTCCTGACCGCGCGCTGGCGCCTCGGCGGCCTGCTGAGTGACGGCGCCGGGTTCCTCACTGTCGAGCCGCTTCCGGCAGCCGCGGCCACCGAACTGCTCGTCCGCGCGATCGGGCCCGACCGGGCGGCCAGCGACGCGGCCGCCACCGCGGCGCTAGTGCGCCTCTGCGCCGGTCTGCCCATCGCGCTGACCGTCGCTTGCGCACGCCTGGCCACCCGGCCCGGCTGGCCCGTCAAGCGGGTCGCGGACGAGCTGGCGCAGGAGCACCGGCGCCTCCGTGGCCTGCACGGCGTCTTCGACATGTCGTATGCGGCGCTCTCCGATCCGGTGGCGCGCTGCTATCGGGCGGTCGGCGTGCACCCCGGTGCCGAGTTCGGCCTGCCGGTGGTGGCCGCGACGCTCGGCGTCGACGAGATGGAAGCGGGTGACCTGCTCGACATCCTCGTCGAGGCGAACCTGGTGGCGGAGGTCGCGGGCGAGCGGTACCGGCTGCACGATCTGGTGCGGCTGCACGCCCGGCAGCGGGCGGAGGCGGACCCGGAGGCGCCGGTGATCGAGCGGCGCACCCTGGAGTGGTACCTGGCCGGTGTCATGGCCGCCGACGTACTGCTGACACCGCATCGCCGCCGCGACCCGGCCGACCCGTTCACGCACCTGGACGCGGGCGCCGTCCGCCACACCGGCCATCAGGCGGCCCTGGAGTGGCTGGAAGCCGAGCGCGCCAACCTGGTCGCCGGGGTCCAGTACGCCGCCCGCGACGAGCCGCTGCTGGCCTGGCGGCTCGCCGACGCCATGTGGGCGCTCTTCCGCTACCGCCGCCTCCATCACGACCGGATGGTCGTCGACCGGATCGCAGTGGAGTGCGCGCGCCGGCTCGACGACCCCGACCGCGAGGCGCGGATGCTGCGGCGGTGGGCGCACGCGCACGTCGACGCCGGGCGCGTGGACGAGGCCCGGGCACTGTTCGAGCGCAGCGAGCGGCTCTGCCACGACATCGGCGACCGGTACGGCGCGGTGGCGGCGCTCGAAGGGGTGGGGCTGGTGGCGCTCGTGCAGCACCGGTACGCCGACGCGGCAGCCCACTTCGGCCGGCAGGTCCGGCTGTGCCGCGACATCGGCGAGCACCGCCGTGCCGGAATGGCGCTCCAGTACCTGGGCATCGTCCACAACGAACTCGGCGAGTACCGCCCGGCGCTGGGGCGCCTGCGCGAGGCGGCAGGCGTGTTCGCCGGCCTGCCCACCGCGGACCCCTTCAACGCGGCTTTGATCGGCATCGAGGCCGGTCGGGCGCAGGTCGGCCTCGGCGAGAGCGCGGCGGCTCGTACCGAGCTGACCAACGCGCTCAACGAGATGCGCCGGCTCGGCTCGCCGCGCGGAGTCGCCAGCGCGCTGTGGCGCCTCGGCGAGCTGGCACTGTCCGACCCGTCCCGGCTCGCCGAGGCCCGTGCGCACCTGGCCGAGGCGCAGCGCCTCTACGAACACCTCGGCGATGCCGAGGCCGAGCCGGTGCGGCGACTACTCGCCACCATCCCACCAGCCGAGGCTGACCCGGACCGGGTGCCGTGACCGCAGCCGGGCCAGGTCGTCCGCGCCGAGCGTCACCGACGTCGGCTGCCGGTGCCCGATCCGCCAGCCGGCGAAGACCACCGCGTCGCTCAGCGCCTCGACTGGGTTGCCGGTCGCCAGCCAGCCGTGCAGGAACGCCGCGAACAGCGAGTCCCCGGCACTCGATGTGTTCCGTACCCCCAGCGGCGCGACCGCACCCGCGGTGACCAGCCGCCCATCCCGCAGCCCGAGCACGCTTCCGCGTGGGCCGCAGCCCACTCCCGCCATCGCGGCGCCCGGGTGGCGGGTCAGCACCTCGGCGATCCATTCCCGAGGCGGGCAGGGTAGGCGCTCGTGACTGCAGAAGATGATGTCGGCGACGTCCAGCCAGGGCTGGTAGTACGCCTCGTCGAGGTCGGCGATCACGTTGACGTCGACTGCCACCGGCACGCCGAGCAGCACCGCCGGTGGCAGGAGTGCCCGGACGAAGTCGGTGTTCGTGAGCACCGCCAGATCCGCGCCCGCCAGCGCCTCGACGAAGCGCTCCTCCGGGTACTGGACGGCGTTGACGACGCTGAGGTGCGGGTACACCATCCGCCGGCCATCCGGCGCGACCAGGATGACGCACTGCGACGAAGCCGGCCCCTCCACCACCGACGGCCCGTCGAGGCCGGCGGAGCGCAACTGTCCACGTAGGACAGCCCCCACAGGGTCCTCGCCGACGACCGTGCACAGCTCGACGTCGTCGCCGAGCGTCCGGAGGATCGTGGCGATCTGTGCACCGGCCCCACCCGCGCCGGTGTCGACCCACGGCGGGCTGACGACCGGCTCGTACGTGACGGGGAACCCGGAGACCGGCAGGTGCACGGCGAGGCTCGACACCCCGGCGACAACGATGCGACTGGCCATGACGTCTCACTCCTTGACGAGGATCGGCGGCGGTACAGGGGCGGCGGAGCAGGCCGATTCGGGCTCTGGAAGGCCCATGAGGCCGTACATGTGGGCGCGCAGCAGCCGGGCGGCCCGGCCGGGCTCCGAGGTGAGCGCCTCCGCGACGTGTACCGCCGGTCTGGCCGCGCGGACCTGGTCAGCGAGGGGCAGGTCCGGTGCCAGTGCCGGGATAAGCGGGATCGGCGACCCGGGTGCGGTGTGTGCCGCCGGCTCACCGGCCCGCAGCACCGGCACGCCAGCCCCGGCCGCGTACGCGGTAGCCGAGCCGTGGTCGCCGATCAGCACGTCCGCCGCCGCGACCAGTCCTCGCCAGCTCGCCGGCTCCACCACCAGCAGCCCGGCGCGCCGCTGCTCCCGCAGCCAGCCGAGGATCTGCCGCGAGCCATGCCCGTACCAGGCCGCCGGGTGCAGTACCGCGGCGACGGCGTACTCATTGGCGCGCAGCAGCTCGGAGACGAGGCTCCAGCCGCGCGCGAAGAGGGACTCCGGCCCCCACGTCGAGCTGACCGCCGCCAGCGGACGTTCCACGCCGAGTGCGTCCCGGTACCGGTCCTGCCGCGGGCGGCTGGCGCACAGCCGGTCCAGGCACAGGTCGCCGGTGACCACACCAACCGGCGTCGCTTGTGGACAGTGCCGCGCGAGCACCGGCAGCAGGTCACGATGCGGCAACGCGACCGCCGCCGGCACCAGCCGTCCGTACCATGTGAGCCAGGGAGGACTGAGACCGACGACCAGTCCGCTGTCCGCTCCGCCCAGTGCTGGCGGCGCCAGCTTGTTGTTCGGCACCCCGTGGCCGAGCGCGAGCAGCGGGCCGCGGAGCTGGTGCACACCGGCCGAGTCGGCCGCGAGCACAAGGCCGAATTCGGTATGCGTCGCCTGGTGCCAGCCGATCCTGACGGCGCCCAAGGCGTCGAGGCGCTCGCGTACACCGTTGGCGAACAGGTCCGGCGCCTGTGCGAAGACCACCTGGACGCGCTGATCCGGTTCCAGCAGCTCGACCGCGTCGAGCACGTACCCCAGACACGCGGGAGTGTGCACCACAGCCAGCACGGTGCGTTCTGTCGCCACCGTCCGCCACGCCGCCGCGTCCGGCCCTACCGGTACTCGTAGCCATTCCATGCCGACAGCGTGCGGTGCCTGTGCGGACAGAAATCCGGACACGAACCCGGACACGTCGGCCATGCGACACTGAAGGCTGCGGGAGGCTGCGTATGGACCTTCGACTCCTGGGAAACGTCGAGATCGAATCCGGTGGATCGATTTTTGCCCCCACCCGGTCCGCCGAGCGTTGCGTGCTCGCCACCCTCGCCTTCAACGCCGGTCGGCCGGTGCGGGTCGACACCCTCACCGACAACATCTGGGGTGACTGGCCGCCACCGAAGGCCGACGAGACGGTCGCCACCCACGTGCGGGCCGTGCGGCGGCTGCTTGCCCAGGCCGGCGGCGACCGCCAGTTGATCCGCAACCACCGTCCGCGCGCGTACGCCCTGCACATCGACCCGTCCTGGGTGGACTACCACCGCTTCCGGCTCGGCGTAGCCGATGCGGCTTCTCTTGGTGGCGTTTCGGCAGCCGCCGCCGGGTACGAGCGCGCGCTCGGCCTATGGCGCGGCGAGCCCCTGGAGGGTGTGGCCGGCGACTGGGCCGACGCCCGCCGCCAAGCCATGCGGACCGAACAGCTCAACGCGGTCTGCGCGCTGCTCGACCTGCGGCTCCAGTTGGGGGAGTACGCCGTCGTGGCGGCCCAGGCACGGCAGCTCGCGCACGACTTCCCGACCGAGCGGGTGCTGGTGCTCGCCATGCGCGGGCTCGCGTCTGCGGGGCACCAGGCGCTGATCCCGGAGTTCGTGGCGCAGGCGAGTGAGCGCATGTGGCAGACCGCGAATGTGCGGCCCGGGGCGGAGATTGTGGCGCTGGGGCGGCGGCTGGCGAGCGGGAGCATGCCCGTCACGGTGGAGCGCCCGGCGTCGGGGTCAGCGCCGGTGTCCGGCGTCCAGATGACCGCCACCCACAACGGCATGGTCTGGCAGTCGGTAGGCGATCAAATCATCACAGAGGGTTAAGAAAGCGCTTGTCTCTTATGCGCTTCTTAAGTAGTACGGGGCTTTTGGTGATGGCCTGCTAACCTGTGCCGGTTTTCACATCTACGCCAAGATCGCGAGTGCTGTGACCCTGGCGTCCACATAGGAGGCGATTGTGCTTGTGGCGTCTTTTTTGAGCATATTGCCGTATGTTCACTGGGAGAGCCTCTCCGGCCTTTGATACAAGACTGTCGGCGTCGATGGTCAGCCTGCTGGCTGGCCGTCGACGCCGGCGGCGGGTCAGGGAAGAGCTGCGCGCAGCCGCTTGCCGAGGAGGGCGAGGCGCTCGACCGGTTCGTTGCTGAACACTAGGCGCACGTGCCGAGGCGCCACCGTCTCACCCCACGCCGTCATCGGGGTCGCCGCGACCTTTTGCTCCAGCAAGCGCCGCGACAGCTCCGGGGCATCCAGACCGCACGCCTCGGCATCGATGAGCGCCGACCAACCGCCGTGCGCGGGGACCAGCGGCAGTCCCGCACACTGGTGCACCAGCTCATGGTGGCGCCATTCCCACTCGGCCACCGCTGGGCGGACGTCGTCATCGCCCAGCCCGAGCGCGGCGGCCGCGCCGATCTGCGCGAAACCGCTGGCGACGATGCCGTTGTAGATGTGCACCATGGCGAGCTGCGGCGCGAGCTCGGCGCTGGCGGCGATCCAGCCCACCCGCCAGCCGATCAGCCGCTGCTCAAACGCCGTCCCTCCGCAGGTGACCGTCAGATCGCGCATTCCGGGCAGCGCCGACGGGGTAATGACGGGCCGGCCGCCAAAGACGATCCCCTCCATGCCCTGCCAGTACAAGAGCATGATCCGCCGCTCGCGACAGATATCGGCGATCGCCTCCCACTCCTGCTGGCTGGGGACCCACCCGGTCGGGATCGAGGGAGCGATGAAGAGCACGCGTGTGCTCTCCGTGACCGCCGCTCGTAGGGCGTCGGTGTCCAGCCGCCAACCGTCCGCGTCACCGCGCAGCGGCACAAACCTCGGCACAGCGCCGACCAGGCGTACTCGCTGAATCATCCCGGCGTACGTCGGATCGGTGACGATCACCTCGTCGCCGGGATCGGTGAGCGCCAGTAGGGCATCGAGCATGTTGTCGCCCTCGCCCTGGGTGATGACGACCTCATTATGGGGGTCGTAGGACGGGCCACCCCGGCGCCGGATGAACGTGGCGACCGCCTCTTTCATCGCCTCGAGCCCGGAGAAGGGCAGGTAGGAGTTGGCGTCGTCGCGGCCGACGGCGGCGCGGGTCACGTCGACGACGTGGGGATGCGGGGGCACATCGGTGTCGAGATTCTCCAGCCGGAGTATCGCGGGATCCGCTCCCGCGGCGGCTGCGACGCGGTCGATGCCAAAACCCGGTATGTCTGCGAGCCGCCGACCCATGTCATGAGCCTACGGCGGGACATGAGGCCCGCGGGGCTATCGGACGAGATCCGCGTCCACGTCTTCGATCTTGTTGGCGGTGGCGGCGCGACGGATCCAGAGGGCGAGCCGGTCGAGATCGGTGCAGCTCGCGATGGTGGTGCGGATCCGGTCAGGAACTTCGATGCCGCGCGCTGCGAGGACCGCGAGCACCGCGTTAGCCTCGCCCCGTGCCTCGCCTTCGCTGAAGTATCGACGGGCGAAGTCGCTCTGATACCGGTGGCTCGTGGTGGTCATGAGCTCCTCCAGGCAATCCCGGGCCGCCGCCGGCAGCACCGCGAGTATGAGATCAGTGTACAGGTTGGCATGGTCATGATCGATAACGTCGAGCGCGCTGAGCAGGGCGTCGAATATCGGTGTGGGGTTGGGGCTGTCGCCGTGCGCCAGTGCCGAGAGCACGGCAAGCTCGGGAACGCGCCGGGCGGTCTTCTGGTCGGTGATCACAGGAACCTGAGCTGGACCGAGTGCAACCGGCGTCAGCATCGATCCGGGAGGACCGATCACGATTGCGGGTGTGCACCAATCGGCAACGGCCTGAACGGGACATACCACGAACAGCACGACCGGGCAGCCGAGCCGCGCGTGCAAGGTCGCAACGTATGCCGGCCAACTAAGTCGCTTGCGCGCGTCGATGCGTAGCTGTGCCTCGATCACGATCGCCAGCCCGGTGGCGCCCTCGTCGGCAGGGCTATTGCGTTCTAGATGCGCTGGTCACGGCCTTGATGAGATCGTGGGGGCGGCGGTTG
>NZ_JBAKHX010000112.1:0-19464 GCF_036906915.1 Micromonospora sp. CPCC 206061 | reverse complement strand
CTCCTCGGTCAGCTTGTACACCGGAATACCGGTCCAGTTCGCCAACACCTCAGCGATCTGCTCATCGTCGACCTCCGTCAGCTGCCGGATCCGCATCCACGCGCCCGCCTGGTCGATCAGGTCGATCGCCTTGTCAGGCAGGTGCCGGTCGGAGACGTACCGGTCCGCCAGACTCACCGCCGCCGCGACCGCCGAGTCCGAGATGGACACCCTGTGGTGCTTCTCGTACCGGTCGCGCAGGCCCTTGAGCATCTCGATGGCCTGGGCACGGGTGGGCTCCTCGACCTGGATCGGTTGAAAGCGCCGGGCGAGGGCGCCGTCCTTCTCGAAGTACCTGCGGTACTCGTCGAGTGTCGTCGCGCCGATCGTCTGCAGATCGCCGCGGGCCAGCATCGGCTTGAGGATGCCCGCCGCGTCGATCGCACCCTCGGCGGCGCCAGCGCCGACCAGGGTGTGGATCTCGTCGATGAACAGCACGATGTCGCCCCGGTTGCGGCACTCCTTCACGACCTTCCGCAGCCGCTCCTCGAAGTCGCCCCGGTAGCGGGAACCCGCCACAAGACCGGCGAGGTCCAATGTGTATACCTGCTTGTGCTTGAGTGGCTCGGGCACGGTGCCCTGCGCGATCCGCTGGCACAGCCCTTCGACGACGGCCGTCTTGCCGACACCGGGCTCGCCTACCAGTACCGGATTGTTCTTTGTCAGGCACGAGAGCACGACCGTCACGCGCTGGATCTCGCGGTCGCGCCCGATGACGGGCGCGAGCTTGCCGTCGCGCGCCGCCTGGGTGAGGTTTTCGCCGTACTGGTCGAGGACCGTCGAAGCCGCGGGCACCGCCTCACCGGTGCGCGGCTCGACCGGCGCGGTCGACGGGTGGCCGGAGAGCAGCTGGATGACCTGCTGACGGACCCGGCCCCGGTCGGCGCCGAGCTTGACCAGCACCTGGGCCGCGACGCCCTCGCCCTCACGGATCAGCCCCAGCAGGATGTGCTCGGTGCCGATGTAGTTATGCCCAAGCTGCAACGCCTCGCGCAGCGACAGCTCCAGCACCTTCTTGGCCCGCGGCGTGAACGGAATGTGCCCGCTCGGCGCCTGCTGACCCTGACCGATAATCTCCTCGACCTGCTGGCGGACGCCCTCCAAGGAGATACCGAGGCTCTCCAGGGCCTTGGCCGCAACGCCCTCACCCTCATGGATGAGACCGAGCAGGATGTGCTCGGAGCCGATGTAGTTGTGGTTGAGCATCCGGGCTTCTTCTTGAGCCAGGACGATGACCCGACGGGAACGGTCAGTGAAGCGTTCGAACACAGCACTCACGCCTTCGCGGCGAGGCCCCACGCACCCCACCCGACGGACGCACGCGTGCGCACGGTGAACGGAGAAGGTGGCGTGCGCTGAGTCAGAGCCTCTTGGCGTCGGCGCGGGGCCCGCGTGGGGAGCCTCGCAACGCTCGTGCAGGCGCGGCTGCTGTTCTAGATTACAACGATGACGGGCACGAGGCAGCGACGACCGGTTCCCGACCGGGCCCGCAGGCGCGCGGTCCGCGCCCTGGCCGCGCGGCTTGGCGTGCCGTATCTGGTCGCCGCACGCCTGCTAGCGGACCAGCGGCTCGGCTTTCCCGCCGGTGGAGACGAGCACCGCGCGTCGATGTTCGCCCTGCGCGAACACCGACCGTTCCACGCCCGGGTCCGCGACTGCCGGCTCGCCGCCGACCTACCGCTCGGCCGGGCGGCGCACCTGACCGAGCGGTTCCCGCCGTGGCGCTCCGGAGTCGGTGCGCGGTACGACGGTGACGGCCACCAGACCACGCTGGCCATGCTCTACGCCGTGCTCGCACACGAGGCGCCCGCCCTGGTGCCCGCCGCGGACGAGCTTGCCTGGGTCGCCGACCTCGGCGAGGTCGCCGCCGTCGACATCACCTGCGCCGCGCTCGACCGGGCGGCCCGGCGGCTGCTCGACGACGATCAGTGGCGGCTGTGGACACGCGTGGAGGCCGCCTTGGCCGCCGGCGAGGCCGGCTCCGACCGGCGGGTGCGAGACGCGGCCGTCATCCTGGGCCGGGAGCTCCGGTCCGTCAGCCTCCGCGGCTCGCTCGCCGGGGCGCGGCACATCCTCGACGCGCTGCTCGTCGAGGCGTGACCCGGGTCAGTCGCCGCGCAGGCGGCTGCGGATGAAGTTTCCGGACTCGGTGAACACCTCGCGCGCCGGTCCGCGCCGTGCGCGGTTGTCGATGCCAACCAATACGGATCTCGCGTCGTCGCAGTTCAGTCGAGCCCGGCACACAGCGCCTATATTGAAATATCTGGCTCTATGGATAGGGGAGGCCATCCGATGCTCGCACGAAGAATCCTGGCCGCGGCGCTCGGCGCCGTGGCGCTCGCGGCGGTGCAGCTCGCCGGCGCCGCGCCGGCACAGGCGGCACCTCGGGTGCTGTACTACGACGCCAGTCGCGCCGCGGAGTTCGTCGCCGTCGTCCACCAGGGCGCGCAGAACTGGAACAACCGCGTCACCAACGTGCGCCTGGAGCCGGTGCCGGCGGGCCGGCGCGCCAACATCACCGTGTACGTCGACAACGGGTGGCCGCGCGCATACACCCAGTCGCTCGGCAACGGGTACTGGTACATGGGTCGCCAGGCGGTCAACCAGGGCTACCACCCGCCACGCATCGCCGCGCACGAGTTCGGCCATCTGCTCGGCCTGCCCGACCGGCGCACTGGGTTGTGTGCCGACCTGATGTCCGGCAGCAGCGCGGCGATCTCGTGCACCAACGCGTTCCCCAACGCGCAGGAGGCCACTCGGGTCAACAGCAACTTCGCGACCCTGCAAACGACCGGTCCACGCGCCTACGAGTGGGTCACGGCCGGCGCGTAGCCGTTCAAGATTTCCTCAAGACGCCGGGCGGCCGCGGCCTATCCGCCGGCGGCCACGGGAGACTGCGTCACCATGAGGATTCTTGTCCGAGGATTTATGGCGGTCGCGGTCATCGTGGCCGCGCTGCTCGTGACGGCGGCCCCGGCACGGGCCGACGACTGCCCTTACCCCTGCTGGTGGACGGACACCAAGGCTGACGCGCCGTACAAGACCGCGGCCGGTTCGGCCTTCTTCGACTCGTATGGCGAGCACCTGTACATCTACGACAATGCCAGTGATCACGCTGGGGTCCGGGTCTACTTCTCCGTCAACAAGGGTGGCTGGCAGCAACGAACCAATTCCAAAGGCAGCGACGAGCCCCTCGCCCACTGGAACCTCGACTACGCGGAGAACCTGAGCTTCCGGTTCTACGTCTGTATCTCTAACAACGGCACCAACATCGCGGGCACGTGTGGCCCGACGATCTACGCACACACCTGACCGGAGCCCGGCGGCGTGACATCTGTCATCGCGCCGCCGGGCACCGCGCACGCCGATCGGTGTAGCGCGGCACTACAGCCGCCCCAGCCCGTGCCGAACACTCGGTGCATGACGAATTCCGGCAGCGTGGTCGAGGCGTGCGAGGTCCGCCGCCGCTACGAGGGGTACGAGGCGGTGCGTGGCGTCTCCTTTCAGGTCGAGCGGGGCGAGCTGTTCGCGCTGCTCGGCACGAACGGCGCGGGCAAGACATCCACACTGGAACTGGTGGAAGGGCTCGGACGGCCGAGCGGCGGCACGGTGCGTGTGCTCGGGCACGACCCGTACACCCAGCGGGCGAGGCTGCGGCCACGCGTCGGCGTGATGCTGCAGGAGGGCGGTTTTCCGCCTGAGCTGACCGTCGCGGAGACCGCCACGATGTGGGGCGGCACGCTCACCAAGCCTCGCCCGGTCGCGGAGGCGCTCGCGATGGCCGGGATGGAGCACCGGGCTGGGGTGCGGGTGAAGCAGCTGTCCGGTGGCGAGCGCCGCCGCCTCGACCTGGCACTGGCGATACTCGGCAGGCCCGATGTGCTGTTTCTCGACGAACCGACCACCGGGCTCGACCCGGAGAGCCGGCGCGACACCTGGCGCCTGGTGCGCGGCCTGCTGCGCGACGGCGTCACCGTGCTGCTCACCACGCACTACCTGGAGGAGGCGCAGGAGCTGGCCGACCGCCTCGCCATCATGCACCGCGGCAGGGTCATGGCGGCGGGCTCACCGAGCGAGGTCATCGCCGCGTACCCGGCGCGGATCCGGTTCACGCTGCCGGACAACGTGTACGCGGGTGACCTGCCATCCCTGCCCGACTCCAGACCACCGGAGCGGGACGGCCCGCGCCTCACCGTCCACACCAACGCGCCACAGCAGGCGTTGACGGCGCTGCTGTGCTGGGCAGCCGAGCGCGGCGTCGCCCTTGGTGACCTGGACGCCAGGCCGGCGTCGCTGGAGGAGGCGTTCCTGGCGATCGCGGCGGACGGGGGCTCCCGATGAGCGCCGCGCGACGGATCCGGTCACTCGGCCGGGCGGAACTCACGCTGCTGCTGCGCAACCGGGCGGCGCTGTTCAGCGCGATCGTCCTGCCCGTGACGCTGGTCGGGCCGCTGGCCGGCGTATCCGCCGACCGGGGTGCCCTGTCCACAATGGCCTTCCTCCTCACCGCGATGCTCGGCTTCGTCCTGCTCGCCGCCGTGTACTACAACCTGGTGACGGCGTACGTGGCCCGGCGCGAGGAGCTGGTGCTGAAGCGGCTGCGCGCCGGGGAGCTCACCGACGCGGAGATCCTCGCCGGTGTCGCGAGCCCCGCCGTCGCCGTCGCCTTGGCCCAGTCGTTGCTGTCCGTGGTGGCCGGTGCGGTGTTTCTCGGGCTGCCCGCACCGGTCAACGCCCCGCTGCTGCTGTTCGGTGTGGCGGGTGGTGTCGTCGTGTTCGTCCTGCTCGCCGCGGCCTCGTCCGTGTTCACCCGTACGACGGAGCTGGCACAGATCACCACCCTGCCCATCCTGCTGGGATGCCTGTTCGGGTCCGGGTTGATGGTGCCCTTGGAGGAGTTGCCCGACCCGGTGGCGTCCGCGCTGCGGGCGCTTCCACTGAGCCCGGTAGTGGAGCTGATGCGCCTGGGCTGGGTGGGTACTGCCGGCGAGCGCGCGCCGGAAGACTTCGCCGGGGCGTTCGGCCCGGCCGCCGTGCCGGCGGCGGTGCTCGTGGCGTGGATGGTGCTCGGTGCGGTGGCGATCCGGTACTGGTTCCGGTGGGAGCCGCGGCGGTAGCGTGACGCGTCCCCGGTACGGTGGCGATCCGATGTTGGTGTGGCAGCCGGACGAGAGCGGGTGATGGTTGTGCTGGGGTGGTGGCGCCGGCGCAGCCACGCGGCCCGGTTCGACCTGAGCGTCAGGTGGTCGTTCTACCTGAACTTCGCGTTCGTTCCATTCCTGGTGGCCGTCGGCCTCGCGCCGGAGCTCGGCGCGGCGGTGTGGCTCGTGCTCGCGCTCATCGGGGTCCACGTGCTGCTGTGCGTCCAGCTAGTGCGCGCCGGCCTCGACAACTACCTTGGCCGAGGACCGCGACCGACGGCGCTCATCGCCGCCACCGCCGCGCTGACGGCCGCGGGGACGGCCGGTGGCTACCTCGCGTACCCAGAGGTGACGCCCGGCCACCCGGATGGGCCGGCCAACGGCATCCTGCTCATCCTGAACGGCTGCTTCGTGGCCGCGCTCGCCACGGCGGTGCGGCCACGCGTCACCGCGCTCGCGGCGGCGGCCGCGTGCGCGGCGGCGTACACGCTGTCGGCCCTCCAGGGCGCCCCGGTCCCCGACGCGGTCGTCGCGTTCGGAATGCTGCTCACCGTGGTGGCGTTGGCCGGACGCGTCTCAGCGTGGATGCTCGGCCTGGTCTGGGAGCTGGACCGGGCGCGTGAGGTCCAGGCCAGCCTGGCGGTCGCCGAGGAGCGGTTCCGCTTCGCCCGCGACCTGCACGACGTCGTCGGGCGGACCCTGTCGACCATCGCGCTGAAGGCGGAGCTGGCCGCGCAGCTGGCCCGGCGCGGCCAGGACACTGCCATCGACGAGATGCTCGAAGTGCGCCGGGTCGCGCAGGAGTCGATGACCGAGCTGCGCGCGGTGGTAGGCGGATACCGTTCGGCGAATCTGGACGTCGAGCTGGCCGGTGCCCGCTCGCTGTTGGCCTCGGCAGGCATCGAATGCCGCATGATCGGGGAGAGCGGTGGGCTGCCCGAGCCGGTGCGGACACCGCTGGGCTGGGCGGTGCGGGAGGGAGTGACCAACGTGCTGCGGCACAGCGACGCGCGAAACTGCACCATCGCTCTTCGGCCGGGCGCCAGCGGTACCGTCACTCTCACCATCGAGAACGACGGCGTGCGCGGCGAGCCCGCGCCCGACGGCGGCCGTGTCCGCTTCGGCGGCGGCCTGGTCGGTCTGGCGGAACGGGCCGCGGGCCTCGGCGGCACTGTCGCCGCTGACCGTCTCCGGGAGCGTTTCCGCCTCACGGTCGAGTTGCCAACCCGGGCTGTGGCGGCTGCCGAGGAGGGCCCAGCGTGAGTCCACAAGGGATCCGGATCCTGCTCGCCGACGACGAGCACCTGATCCGGGGCGCGCTGGCGGCGCTGCTGGGCCTGGAAGACGACCTGACGGTGGTGGCGCAGGCAGCCACCGGTACCGAGGCGCTGTCGATGGCCCGGGCGCTGCGCCCGGACGTGGCCATCCTCGACCTCCAGCTGCCGGACCTCGACGGCGTGCAGGTGGCCAAGGCGCTCCAGGCCGACGTGCCGCCGTGCCGCACCATGATCGTCACCAGTCACGGCCTGCCAGGTCATCTCAAACGGGCGCTCACCGCCGGCGTGCGCGGGTTCCTGCCCAAGACGGTCTCCGCGGAGGTTCTGGCCACCGTGGTCCGCACCGTCCACAGTGGTGGCCGCTATGTCGACCCGCAGCTGGCCGCCGAGGCGATCAGCGTGGGAGACAGCCCGCTGACCGCACGAGAGGCGCAGGTGCTGGAGCTGGCCGCAGACGGCTCGCCGGTGGAGGAGATCGCCCACCGGGCGTCGCTGTCGCCGGGCACCGTGCGCAACTACCTCTCGTCCGCCGTCGGCAAGCTCGGTGCCACCAACCGCCACGAGGCCGTCCGGGTCGCTCGCGGGTACGGCTGGATCTGACACCTGTCATGACGAGTCCTGGGTGTGATGACGCGCCGGCTCCGAGCTGCCTCCGGTCAGCCTCGCACCGGGAAGTTGGAGCGGAAGACGTTGTCCGGGTCGTGATGGTGCTTGACGTCGCGCAGCCGGGTGACGACGTCCGGGGTGAAGGCGTCGGCGACGGTCTCGCCGGGGTTGAGGAAGGTAAAGGGCTTGCGGCCGCTGGTGGGCAGCGCGCTGGCGAGGGCGCGTTGCTTGGCGGTGACGGATTGCGCGGTCGCCGGGTCGGTGGGAATGCCGAACAGATACAGCGCGTGCCGCTCGGTCAGCGGCCCGTGTGGGCTGTCCGACGCGTGCGCGAACGCGCCTTCGAGATGGCGGATCTGGACGCTGAGCAGCGGCGCGATCGGGTTCGCCAGCAGGGTTTGCACGGCGGTGTCGTCCAGGTCGGTCAGTAGTTCGGCGTGTGACAGGCCAGGGCTGGGGTCGGTCGGTTCGGCGGTGATGGATCCGAGTTCGGCGACCGACATCACGCGCCGGGTGTCGGCGAGCGGCCCCGGTACGCGGTCGATCGGGGCCAGTAGGTGGCGCGCCTCGTTCTCCTCGCCCAGATACGTGGCGTCGATGGCGACCATCGGGTCCGCGCCGGGGAAGTGCAGCAGGTCCAGCCACACGGTCAGCTGGTTCGGCGCCTGCGAGGTGATCTGCCGGTAGGCGGCGATTGCGGCGGGGGCGTGCTCGACCGTCCACAGTGTCCGGCCACCGTAGAGGTGGGGTGCGGGATGCAGGTCGAGTTCGAGGGCGGTGACGACGGCGAAGTCGCCGCCGGCGCCGCGCATGGCCCAGAACAGGTCGGCCTCGGTCTCGGCGGTCACGCGCCGCCGCTGGCCGGCGGCGTCGACGATCTCGTACGCGGTGACGCTGTCGGCGACCCAGCCATGGGCGCGGCCGAACCAGCTCAGCCCACCGCCGAGGGCGACACCCGTGACGCTGACGACCGGGGAGCTGCCGGGCAGTCCGGTGAGGCCGTGCGCCGCGGTGGCGGCCTGGAGCCGGCCTGACGGTGCCCCGGCACCGACGCGGGCGCGGCGCTTGACCGGGTCGACCTCCAGCGTGTCCAGGCGGCCGGTGCGCAGCAGGATCGTGCCCTCCGTGCCGCCGGTGGCGCCGTGCCCGTTCGGTTGCGTGGTGACGCCGAGCCCGGCGGCGCGTGCGTGGCAGACGAGCGCGGCCACGTCGTCGGCGTCGGCGGCCTCGACCACGGCCGCGACGGGCTGTTCGACGGCGAGGTTCCACGGGCGCCGGGCGGTGTCGAACCCGGGCTCACCGGGCAGCCAGACCTGGCCGCGTACGGCGGACTTCAGATAGTTCTGGATATTCGGCATCTAGAATTCCTTCCGAAGGAAAGCCCTCCCACAGGAAGGGCTTTGACTGGGCGGTCAGGCGCGCAAGGCCGCGAACCTGTTCACGGTGTTGTTCGGCGTGCTGGGGTAGTGGCGTTCGACCTCGGCCTTCAGGTCGGCCAGCGTCTGGCCGGCCAGCTCCCGGCGCCAGGCCAGGTCTGCGCGGCGCATGGCCCGCGAGACGAGGCAAGCCTGCCGGTAGTCGACCTCGGGGTCGGCGCCCGGCCCCCGCTTGAGCAGCTGTTCGCAGCGGAAGGCCTCGTCAGCGCCCTCGATGGCGACGACCACGTCGAGCAGTGTGATCGTCTCCGGGCTGCGCGCGAGCCGGAAGCCTCCGCGCGGGCCGGGTGTCGAGGACACGATGCCCGCGCGGGCGAGGGCCTGGAGCTGCTTGTTCAGGTATGCCGCAGGTAGCTCGTAGAACTGCGCCAGCTTCGCCGTCGGGACGGCCTGCCCGGGTGGCAGCCAGGTCAGGTTGAGGCAGCTGTGCAGTGCCCACTCCACGCCCTCGCTCATCCGCATATCTGGACAGTACATGTCCAGGATCGGCCACGCAACCCTCGACCACAGCCTATTAAAGGCAGTTATGCGGGTAAATCTATTTACATCGATGGGAAGGGCTGATCAGAAAACGGGGCGTTTATGCTGATGTGTCAACCTCGATGAGATGAATGGCCATCGTTAAATCGTCGGATCGAGGACTTATGAATGTCGATCTCTTCCCCTGTGGTGTCATCGTGCACTGCAGTCATTCGGCTGAATGCATCAAAGGGGGAGGGCCAAATGCGTCGATTCAGGATCGCGCTAATCGCGATCATCGCCGCCGCGGCGGGAAGCCTGTTTCTGCCGGGACAGGCGAGTGCGACTGTATATCCGGAGACCTGGCTGCCAGACAGCGGGCTCCACACGTACTGCTTCACGGGGGGATTCTCCAGCAGTATCGACCCGGGCACGGGCACGTATGCCATGAACATCCTGGACAGCACGACCGACATGACCATTTCCAACCTGGGCGCGTGTTCGGCCAACACCACCGACGTCTGGTGGTGGTCGCTCGACCTGGCCGGCACCATTCGCGGCCAGGCGGAATGCATCTTCTGGTCGGGATCCGTGTGTGACTCGGCTGACGTCAGGATCGACTTCGCCCAGATCGACATCGGCGACAACGACATCGCCGACCGCGACAAGACATCCGTGCACGAGATCGGACACACCATCGGCCTCGGCCACCATTCCCCCGGGGAGCACAACTGCGCCATGATTTCCGGCGAGATCCCCAGCCTCGACATCCAGTGGCGCCGGTACCACGCGCACGACATCTCCCACATCAACGCGCAGTTCTGACCGGTCGCACCAGAAAGGAGTGAGAAAATGTTCAAGCGATACGTGATCGCAATGACCGCCGCCGCGGCGGCCGCCTTCTTCGCACTTACTGGCTGCGCCGGTGACCGGTCCGCCACCACGGGGACCGCCTCCGAGGCCCAGGCTGATACCGCCTCGGCCACCCAACTCGCCTCCGCAGCCGCCCGCGGTCTGGAACTCGACTACGACAAGCTCGCCAGCCCGGCGGCGGCCGTCGCCGCCAGCGAACTCATCGTCCGCGGCACGCTGGTCGGCGTCACCGACGGCATCAGCTACAGCAAGGCGGGCCAGGCCGGCCGCTCCGTACCGTACGTGACCCTGGTGATCAAGGTCGACTCGGTGCTGAAGGGCACGGCGGCTGCGGGGAGCACGGTCTACGCGCAGCTCAACATCAGCTCCTCCGCCGACGCCGCGCAGCTGGCCAAGGCCGCGCAGAACCTGAAGGTGGTCGCGGTGCTCGACGACATCAGCGGCTGGACGCCGGCGAAGGGCGTCACCGTCGTCCGGCCGAAGGGCGTGGCCGCGGGTGACCCGCTGTACCTGGCCTTCCCGGACGGCCTGTGGCTGCAGGGCGCAGCCGACAAGGCGATGGTCGGCGTGCACGCCGAGCGGGCGGAGATGTCCTCCGCCTGGGGCGCGCCGCAGACGCTCGACCAGTTCTGGGCCGCACTCGGCAAGGCCGCCAAGTAGGGCCGCCAAGTAGGGCCGCCAAGTAGGGCCGCCAAGTAGGCACGTGAACAACGGCCTCGATCACCGTCCGCTGCCACGATGCCGGGCATGACGGTGATCGAGGTCGTGCGTTAGGCTGCGAAGAGCGCGTTGGGGAGCGCGCCGCGATCCGCCGGAAGGCTCGAAGCCAACCCTTGTCCACGGACTATGGGTGAAAGGTGCTTCCGTGAAGACGCTCCCTGACCATCCCAACCTCGACCACCTGCGCCAGCAGGCCAAAGATCTGCTGGCCGGTCTCCGCGACTCCGACCCGACGACCTCGCTCGCCGACGCGCAGGCGTCACTGGCCGAGCAGTACGGCTTCGCCGGCTGGACCGAGCTCAAGGCCGAGGTCGACCGACAGCAGGGCCGGGCAGACGTCGCCGACCCGGCGCTGGCGCGCGCGATCGCCGAACGGTACGACCTCGGCGAGGTCACCAGCCCGATGCGGTCGGTGGCGCGGGCCGACGAGATCGGCCGCCGATGGTCGCTCGAGACCGACCGCGGCCGGTGGGCGGTCCGCACGACCGACACCTGGATACCGATTGTCGACGCCGAGACGGAGGTCGCGCTCCAGGAGGCGGCGGCGGGCGCGGGCGTACTGCTGCCGGCCCCGGTGCGCAGCCGCTCCGGAGCGATCGTGGAGTCGATCGGCGAGCACGGCTGGCGGGTGAACCAGTGGCTGCACTCGGGGCCGCCGCTGTCGGCGCCCGCGAGCGCGGCGGTCACCCGCGAACTGGGACGCATCCTCGCCACCGTGCACGGGCTGGCGTTGCCGGTCGACCGGGTCAGCCCCTGGCACACGATGCGGTTCGCCGCGCACGGCTGGGCCGAGATGGCGCAGACCGCCCAGGCGAAGGGTGCGCCCTGGGCGCCCGCGCTCGCCGCTGCGGTGTCCACACTGGAGGCGCTGGACTCGATCGGGCCGGCCAACTCAGCGCCGCCGGTGCTGTGCCACAACAGCCTCGGCCCGAACAACGCGCGCCGGGCCGCCGACGGCCGCCTCGTCATCGTGGGCTGGGAGCACGCCGGCGGCCAGCCGCCGAGCTGGGAGCTCGGCGACGCGCTCACACACTGGACCATCAACCCCGACGGCGGCGTCAACGCCGCCGGGGCCCGTGCGCTCCTCGACGGGTACCGCGCGGTGGCGGGCACGCTGCCGCCGCTCGGCATGGGCATGTTCGCCGGCGCGGTCACCAGCCTGGCCAACTATGTGTCGGGCCAGCTCGACTACGCCCTTACCGCCCGCGACGAGGAGATTCGCCGGTACCAGGACCGCAGCGTCCGCCACCTGCTGGCCCACCTGCCCACCCCCGCCGCCCTGGAGCGGCTGCTGGACGAGGCGGTCAGCTTGTCGGCAGGGTGATCGTCACCCGGGTGCCGCTGTCGCTCAGGTCGACGACAACCCGGCGCGCCAGCTTGTTGACGAGGTTGAGGCCCCGGCCCCGATCCGCGTCGTGGTACGAGTTGGCGTGCCACCGCCCCCGGTCGGTCACCTCGACGCGCACCTGCCGGCGGTCGACCCGGACCACCTTTAGGGCCACCGGGCCCGCCGGCATGCCGCGGTAGGCGTGTTCCAGCGCGTTGCTGAGCGCCTCGTTGCAGGCCACCAGGAGCGCGTCGGTCTCGTCGTTCGACAGTTCCTGCCGGGTGCACCACACCCGCAGCGTCCGCCGGGTCGGTGCCAGGTCGTCCGGCGACGACAGCCGCAGCCGCAGCGCCGAGCCGGCGGTGCCCGAGGTCGGGCCGTCCAGATACAGGCAGGCGACCACGATGTCGTCGGTGACCGTGTATCCGTGCGTCATCGCCCGCAGCAGCTGGTCGCACCACGCCTGCGGGTCGGAGCCGGACAGCTCGCTCGCGGCGGCGGCGAGCCGGTCGAAGCCCACGTCGATCACCTGGTGCCGACGCTCGATCAGCCCGTCCGAGTACCAGACGAGCATCGCGGACGGCGGCGCCACGACCTGCGACTGCGGGCGTGCCCTGGTGCTCAGCCGCAGCGGCTGTGACCGACCCCCGTCCAGGTACTGGGCGGTGCCGTCGGCCACCATCAGCGGTGGCAGGTGGCCGGCGCAGCTGTATGTCAGCGTCCGCTCGATCGGGCTGTACTCGGCGTACCCGACCGTCGCGAAGTCGGCACCGGCGATCGAGGCCGAGGCGGTGTCGAGCGCCTCCAGCACCTCGGCCGGGCCGGCGCCGGTCAGCGCCGCCGACCGCAGCGACTGCTGCAGCCGGCCCATCGAGATTGCGGCCCGCAGCCCGTGGCCGACCACGTCACCCACCGCGATGCCCACGCGGTTGCCGGGCAGCTCGAACACGTCGTACCAGTCGCCGCCGACGTCCCGACCGCGCTCGGCCGGACGGTAGCGGACCGCGGCCGAGACGCCGGGCAGGTGCGGCGCGATGTCGGGCAGCAGCGACCGCTGGAGTTGATGCGCCGTCTCGTGCTCGGCCTCGTACCGCGCCGCCCGCTCGATGGCCTGGCCGGCCAGCTCGGCGAGGGTCTGCGCGACCGAGGCCACCTCCGGGCTGATCGCACCCTCGCGGTTGAACCCGAACGCCAGCGCGGCGGTGTTGCGCTGGCCCACCCGGACCGGCACCACCAACAGGCTGCGGGTGCCATCGGCATCGCTGCCCGCGCTGGCCGCACCGTCAGCGATGAGCTGCGGGTACCGCACGGATATCTCGGCGAGCGACGCCAGTGCGATCGGCTCACCGGTGCGCACGACGTCGACGACGGGCAGCGGCTCGTCCGCGTCGAGCCGGACCTCGACGTACCGCCCCACCACCGTCGTCGGCACCACACCCGTCGGCCACATCCGCACGTGCTCGCCGCCCGGGTCGGCAAGGGCCACGCCGCCGTGGTCGGCCACGATGCCGACCCCCTGGTCGACCAGTACCCGGATCACCTGCTCGGAGGTCGCGGCGGTCGCGAGACCGGCCGTCACGGCCTGCAGCGACTGAAGGCGCTGCCGGGCCTCCACCTCCCGCCGCGACTGGGCGCGCGCCCGGTCGCGCTCGGCCACCGCGATGGCCAGCACGTATCCGCCGAGCACCACGAACGCCAGATACACCTGAAGGGAGGCGGGCTCCATGGTCGGCTCGCCGGGCACGGCCGCCCACGGTCCTCGCCCGGCGGCGCTCTGGAGGTTGGCCGCGAACGCCATCACGAACCCGGCCGCGCCGACGGTCGGCACGCGCCCCCAGAACGCGAGGGCCAGCAGCAGCGGTACCGGAAGGTAAATCAGCGGCACCTCGCGCGGCCAGAAGCCGACCACCGTCAGTACCCCGGCGGCTCCCAGGACGGCGGCGGCGCGCGCCAGGCGCCGCAGCCGTGCCCCACCGCGCAGCGATCCCAGCCCGACCACGGCGGCGCCGAGCGTCAGGACGGCCAGGCCGTCACCCGCCCAGAACCGCCCGAAGGCCGCCCACCAGCCGTCGCCTTCGGTCAACACGCTGGTGGTGGCACCGATGAGCGCGCCCACGACCGGGCCGGCGCCCACCGCGCAGGTGAGGAACGCGACCGCGTCGCGGCGCCGGGTCAGGTCGACGTGCCCCGGCACGAACCGCCGGAACAGGGCCGCGCCGACCAGCGGCTCGGCCAGGTTGGTGAGCACGAAACCGGCGGTCGCGGCCGGCGTGAGCCCCTGCCACAGGTCGACGGTGAGCTCCACGGTGCCTGCCGCGAGCAGTACCAACGGCCAGTGCCGGCGCCGGACCAGGAGCAGCGCGCCCAGCGTGACCCCGGCGGGCGGGAAGAACACCGCGCCGGCCTCGGAGGCGCGGAAGAGCAGCCAGGAGCAGCCCGAGCCGAGCGCGTACGCCGCCGCGACCGCCAGGGTGATCAGGGCGGGCGTGCTCAGCCTGCGCATCCGGCTCGTGCCCTCCATGCCTGCCAGCCTGCCACCCCACACCGACCCACGCGTCCCGTGCCCTTTTGCCCAGCGCGGCGTGGACCTTGATCGCGTGGCGCTAGGCTGCCGGCGTGGACGCTGATGTGATCGTCGTGGGGGCGGGGCTGGCCGGGCTGGTCGCCGCACACGAGCTGACCGCCGCCGGGCGGACCGTCGCGCTGGTCGACCAGGAGAACGCCGCCAACCTCGGCGGGCAGGCCTTCTGGTCGTTCGGCGGGCTCTTCCTCGTCGACACGCCCGAGCAGCGCCGCCTGCGGATCCGCGACTCGCTGGAGCTGGCGTGGTCGGACTGGCAGGGCAGCGCCGGGTTCGACCGGCTGGACGACGAGGACGCGTGGGCGGTCAAATGGGCGCGCGCGTACGTCGAGTTCGCCGCGGGGGAGAAGCGCTCGTGGCTGCTCGGCCACGGCGTGACGTTCCTGCCGACGGTGGGCTGGGCCGAGCGCGGCGCGCTGCGGGCGGACGGGCACGGCAACTCCGTGCCGCGCTTCCATGTCACGTGGGGCACCGGCACCGGCGTGGTCGCCCCCTTCGTGGCGTCCGCCCGGCGGGCCGCCGACGCGGGGCTGCTCCGGTTCTACCACCGCCACCGGGTCGACGAGCTGGTGCTGTCCGGCGGTGCCGCGACCGGCGTACGCGGCACCGTGCTGGCGCCCGACGAGGCGGCACGCGGCGTACCGTCCAATCGCGACACCGTGGGGGAGTTCGAACTGACCGCTCAGGCGGTCGTCGTCACCACCGGCGGGATCGGCGCCAACCACGAGATCGTGCGGCGCTACTGGCCGGAGCGGCTCGGGCAGCCGCCGGCGGAGATGGTGACGGGCGTACCGGCCTATGTGGACGGACGGATGCTCGACATCGCCGCGGGCGCCGGCGTGCGGCTGGTCAACCGCGACCGGATGTGGCACTACACCGAGGGCGTCCAGAACTGGAACCCGATCTGGCCCGGCCACGGCATCCGCATCCTGCCCGGCCCGTCGTCGATGTGGTTCGACGCGCTCGGCCGCCGGCTGCCCGGCACGTGCCTGCCCGGGTACGACACGCTCGGCACGCTCAAGCACCTGCGCACCACGCCGGACATCGCGCGGTACAGCCACTCCTGGTTCATCCTGACGCAGAAGATCATCGAGAAGGAGTTCGCGCTCTCCGGCTCCGAGCAGAACCCCGACATCACCGCCAAGGACCGCCGGGCGTTCCTACGCGAGCGGCTTCTCGGCAAGGGCGCGCCCGCCCCGGTCGAGGCGTTCAAGCGGCACGGCGCCGACTTCGTGGTCGCCGACACCCTCGACGAACTGGTCGCCAGCATGAACAAACTGACCGAGGAGCCGCTGCTCGACGTCGCGGCGATCCGCGCACAGATCGAGTCGCGCGACCTGCAGGTCGCCAACCCGTACAGCAAGGACTCCCAGATCCAGGGCATCCGCAACGCGCGGCGTTACATCGGCGACCGGCTCGGCCGCACCGTCGCGCCGCACCGCCTGCTCGACCCGGCGGCCGGGCCGCTGATCGGCGTGAAGCTGCACATACTGACCCGCAAGACGCTGGGCGGCATCCAGACCGATCTGGACTCGCGGGCACTCGGCGCCGACGGGCAGCCGATCCCCGGCCTGTACGCGGCCGGGGAGGTGGCTGGATTCGGCGGCGGCGGCGCGCACGGATACAACGCCCTCGAGGGCACGTTCCTCGGCGGCTGCCTCTTCTCCGGCCGCACCGCCGGCCGCGCGGCCGCCATGTCCGTCTAACCCCCGCCCGCCCACGGTCGCCCGCCCGTCCACAGTGGCCATCACGATCCCGTCGAGCACCACGGCCACCGAGCCGGTCGCAGGTCGGGGCCGGGTCAGCGACAGCGTCATCCCGCTCCGCCCGTCATCGCGCCTGGTGCACGCCACGCCAGCGATGTCCCGCTCCGTCAGCACGGCGGGGGTCGAGCAGGTACTTGGTCGTCGCCAGCGTGTCGTCGCGGTGGCACGCGGCGATCGGCCGGCTCGGATCAGCGGTGTCCGCGGGCTCCCGGACCATCAACAGGCCACAGGTCGGCGTGGCACCGGAGAACTGCTCCCGCGGCGCCATCGCGGCGAGCTGATCCCGGGACGGCTGATCCGCCATCCGGACGTCAAGCAGCTCGGGTGGCTCGACCGCCCGTGCTCGCGACCGGTCGCGTCTGCGCACGAGCCGCAGTCTAGGCGTCGTCCGGGCGGCGCGGGGTGCCGTACAGGGTGCCGCGCCCACTCCGGGCGGGGGCCGCCGGTTGCTCGGCCGGCTTGCGGTGGGCCTTGAGTAGCCGCGAGCCGACGAAGTACCCGAAAGCGAGGACACAGGCGACGATGACCACCTTCTGAAGCGTGCCCGCATAGGACTCGACGGTGTGCCAGTTGTCGCCGAGCAGATAGCCGGCCATGACGAACACGGTGTTCCAGATCAGGCTGCCCAGCGCGGTGTACAGCAGGAACCTCGCCAGGGGCATCCGCTCCACGCCGGCCGGGATGGAGATCAGGCTGCGGAAGATGGGAATCATCCGTCCGAAGAAGACCGCCTTGCCACCGTGCCTGGCGAACCACGCCTCGGTGCGGTCGACGTCAGCCAGCTTCACCAGCGGCAGCCGCGCCGCGATCGCCCGGACCCTGTCGCGTCCGAGGGCGACGCCCACGTAGTACAGCGCCAGGGCGCCGACGATCGAGCCGAGGGTGGTCCAGGCGATGGCGCCGAACAGGTTCATCTTGCCCTGGCTGGCGGCGAAACCGGCCAGCGGCAGGATGACCTCGCTCGGGATCGGCGGAAACAGGTTCTCCAGCGCCACCGCCAGGCCGGCGCCGGGGCCGCCGAGCCGTTCCACCAGGTCGGTCACGAAGCCGACCAGGCCACCCTCCGGCGGCTCGGTTTGGCTGGTCAACGAATTGATCATGTGACAACGGTACGAACCGGCCAGCGCCGCGACCATGAGGCCAACCGCCGACCGGGGGTGCGGAAACCCACACCCCCGGACGAGTTCCGCCACGTCAGTGCCGCGACCACCGAGTTAATCGCCGCGCCGAGCAGCGCGCTTCGGTGACGGCGCTCACAGGGCAATGTAGCGCCATCCGCCACCGCTACGACCGTGGGCGCGCTTCTACCTCGTCGTCGACTCGCCCTCGTCGTGCAGATCTACTGCGAGTACGGCGGCTGGCCCGAACGGAGGAGCGTGGTGCTCGACGGCTGCGACCGGATAGCCCGCATCCTGGAGCTCGTAAGCCCCGGAGCGGTGCCGCTACCGGCCGACGGTGCTCCAGTCGGTGGGCGCGGGCTCGACGATCCGGTTAGCGGCGTGCGCGTCGAGCCGCCGGGCGATCTCCGGGATGTCGTACTGCGGAAACGTGACCTGCATCAACCGCAGCTCGAACGTGGACGGTGCCTTCTCGTCGAACATGGCCGCGTCGTACGGCTTGACGCTGACCCGCCACGCGTCGGGCGCGGCCCAGTGGACCATGCGTACGTAGAACGCGTCGCGCGCACCGGCGCGGGCGACGGCGTCGAGGAACGCCAGCCCGCTATCCACCGTGAAGTCGACGAACGCCCAGCCCTTGTGGGTGGCGACGTAGTCGGCCATGTGCGGCAGCTTCTCCACCCAGTCCACATTGCTCTCGCCGGCGTCCTGGCACGAGGTCAGGGTCTGGATGCCGTTGCGCCAGGTGGCCTCGATGACGGGTGCGAGCATCTGGTCGATCTCGGCGGTCATGGTGCCGACCCGCACGGTCGTGACCGGGTGGACGTTCTCGTACATCGGGGCAGACTACTTCAGGGATTCGGCGAGCTTTGTCAGCGCGTCGGCGGCGCCGGTGGTCACGGGGGCGCCGTGCCCCGGGAGGATTGTCTTCACGTCGAGCGCCGCCAGCTTGCGCACGGAGGCCGCCGCCTGGGCCATGTCGGCGGTGTAGCGCGCGTCGGGGCCTTCGAGCCCGGCCGTCGCCCGCAGCGCGTCTCCAGCCACCAGCACACCGGTCGACGGGTCGAACACCGCTACGTGCCCCGCCGTGTGCCCCGGCGTGCCGACGATCTGCAGCCCGAAGACCTCGTCGCCGTCGTTGACCGGCTTCAGCGGCTTCGTGGAGGTGATGGATGAGACGTCGGCCGCCCCGGCGTACAGGGACGCGGAGACCAGCGGCGCCACCTCGGACAGGCCACCGGCGTGGTCGGCGTGCTGGTGGGTGAGGATGACGTGCTTGACGGCGTCCCACCCGATGCCGGCGCCCTTGAGCACGGCCTCGATCGAGTCGGCCGACCCCTCGGTGCCCAGGTCGACCACGGCCACCTCGCCGCCACGGACCAGCACGTATGCGGAGACGAACGCCAGGTCGACGCGGCGCCAGTCGCCGGCGACCGCCGCGCCTGCCGAGCCGGTAGAGCCCGTGTCCGGCGTACCGGGCGTGCTGGAGCCGCCGGTCGGCTCGTCTGAGCTCGTGCACCCCACCATCGTGTTGACGACGGCGATACCCAACACGCCCGAACCGGTGCTGACCAGCAACCGGCGGCGGGTAAGCCTGGCATCTTCCACGTCTGCGACTATCCGCGGCTTTCGCATTGATCCCCCTGAGTCCCGCGTCCGTTGCCAAAGGTAACGGGTCGCTGACGGAGGTGTGGGGCGCATGGACGAAGTGCATGACAACCGTGATGTCCCGCCCGCGCGGGATCACCCCGACGCTGTGGCGCGGCGCCGTCGCGTCCAGCGGCGCAACGGCAAGTGGGCCGCCGCCGGGGTCATCGTGATCGACAACCGCGGCCGCAACGGCGGCTCGCCGGACGACGGCCGCGGGTAGGTCGCGCAACTTCGGGGATACTGCAGCCTCACGGCCGGGTCGAAGCCGCACTTTCCCTGAAGCTGCGCCATCGTCGGCCCGGCCGCCTGCCTTACGCGGCCGGACGTGCGCCGATCAAGGGAGATCACATCGATCAAGGTCGAATGCACGTGGAAAAGAGATCGAACCACGTGCGTTTGCCCTTGATCGACGGCGAGGGGGGCGGCGGGGCGCGGCGCGGCGGGGGCGCGGCGGGGCGGGGGCGCGGCGGG
>NZ_JBAKHX010000111.1:0-20104 GCF_036906915.1 Micromonospora sp. CPCC 206061 | reverse complement strand
CCCGAAGTCCCGGCTCCGCCGGGACGCTGCCGCACACGTGGCTGGGCCGAGTTTCGTCTCAGGGCATTCGCATCGATCGAGGGCGAATGCACGTGGATCGGAGATCAAAGCGCGTGCATTTGCCCTTGATCGGCGGAAGAGAGTGCTGCGGAAGGCGGCGTAGCGGGTGGGGGTGCCGTACGGAGGACGCGGATCAGCATTGCTGTCGCCGCTGCCACGGCCACCAACAGGGCGCACGCTAGGACGGAGCCGATTGATGGGCGGCCCAGGACCAGGATCGCCGGGGGCAGGGTGACCACACCCAGCCACAACGGGGCTGACGGCCATCGGGCGGACGCGGCGATCTGGGCGTTCAGCAGGAAGAAGATGACCGCGTACACGGCGCCCAGCGCGGCGAACCACGGCGCGTCCACGGTCAGGTACAGGTAGTCGGAGCCGCCTACGACGCGTACCGCCAGCTCGGACGCCACCGCCGTCAGGCCGACCAGCGCCAGCCCCGCCCCCGCCACAAGGCACAAGCCGGTCATCAGGGTCCGCCGGTGGCCCTGGGCGAGCCGGGGCAGAGCCAACATCGTGATCACCTGCGGGGCCCAGATCGCGCCGCGGGTGAGCACCGCGCCGACGGCGTACGCGCCGGAGGCGGCCGCGGGGAGGACCGTCCGGGCGAGGATCAGGTCGGCGTACGAGGCGACCAGCATCGCGAGCGTCGCGCTGGCTGCGGTGAAGACCGCCCCGCCCCGCAACCGTCCCGAAGCGATCACAAGAGAGTGGCCAAGGCGCGCGAGGACCGGGAACGCGAGCCAGGCGGCCGCTACACCCACCACCAGCGAGCCGACCAGTCCGAGGCCGGCTGCCAGGCCGACCACGACGCCGGCGTACCGGCCGAGGGCTATCACCGCCAGGCCGACCGCGAGCTTGGAGAACCGCGACCTCCCCTGGAGTTCGCCGAGGGAACGGCAGGCCAGCACGATCGGCACGGTCATCGCGGCGATCAGTGGTGGCACCATCACCGGCAGGTCGAGCACGGCCACCAGGAGGGGGGTCGCGAGCAGCAGCGGGGCACCGCAGAGCAGAGCGGTCATGACCGAGGTCCGGCCGAGGTTGGCGGGCTCCTCACCCCGGGCGACCGATACCGCGATCGCGGTCTGCAGGCCCATGCCGGGCACGGTGGCGATGGCGAAGAGGGCCATCGCGGTGGCGAGCGCGCCGAGGTCGTCGGAGGTCAGGTAGCGGGCACCGAGGAGCGGCACGAGGTACGCGGCGAGGTTGACCACGACGTTCGCCGCGGTGACCGCCGCTCCGGCGCGGCCGAGCGAGGCCGCGCCAGCGCGGGCACCCAAAGAAGCCACGAAACCCTCCAGAGATCGCCACCGTAGAGTGACCCGGTCAGCGTAGTGAGGAGGTCAACCGTGCGCGAACGGTTGATGCTCCACGCCACGGCCGCCCTGGTCACGGTGGCTATTTTGGCCCCACTCGCCGCTCCCGGCTACGTGCTCGCCTACGACATGGTCTTCGTGCCGCGGCAGCCGCTGCGCTGGGACTTTCTCGCCCCGGTCGACGCGCTCCCGAGGGCGGTGCCGCTGGACGCCGCCGTCTCGCTCACAACGCAGCTCGTTCCCGGGTGGCTGGTACAGAGGATCGCGCTCGCGGGGATCGTCTACGCCGCCGCGCTGGGCGCGGGCCGCCTCGTGCCGACCGAGCGGGTACTCACCAGGATCGTGGCGGCGATCGGGTACGCGTGGACACCGTTCCTCGCCGAGAGGCTCCTCATTGGACAGTGGGGGTTGCTGCTCTGCTATGCCGCCCTGCCCTGGTTGGTCAAGGCGGCGCTCGCACGGCGTACCGGCATAATCGTCATCGCGGCCGCCGTCGCGTCACTGACGCCGACCGGCGGTGTCATCGCGTTCGTCATGGTGTGCGCGCTCTCCGTTCCTTGGAAGGCGAGGCTGGCCGCCGCGGCCCTGAACGCGCCGTGGGTGCTGGCCGCGCTGGTGACGACGGCGGGCGGGCGCTCCGACGCGGCCGGAGTTGCGGCCTTCGCCGCCCGGGGCGAGAACTGGAGCGGTCCACTGGGCGCGCTCCTCGGCACAGGCGGCATCTGGAACGCGCAGACCACGCCCGACAGCCGCGGCTCGGCCCTCGCGCCGCTGGCGACCGTGCTCCTGCTCGCGCTGGCGGCGGCGGGCTATCCGGTGCTGCGCCGCCGCTGGAGCGCGGCGACGCGACTGTCGGTGGTCGCTCTGGTCGGCTTCGTCCTGGCCCTTCTTGGTACTGGCCCAGCCGCGCCCGCCCTGGAGTGGATCGTCGCCCACGTGCCGGGCGCCGGGCTGCTCCGGGACGGTCAGAAGTTCCTGATGCCGTACGCGCTCCTCCTTGTCACCTGCGCGGCCCTCGGCGCGGAGCGGCTCGGCCGCACCCCTGTGCTCGTCGGCGCGGCCCTGCTGCCGGTAGTCGTGATGCCGGATCTGGCGTTCGGCGGGGCGGGGCGGCTGCGGCCGGTCGACTACCCCCGCGACTGGGCGGTCGTGGCGGGGCGGGTCGAGGGCGGCGAGGTGCTGTCGCTGCCGTTCACGGCATACCGCGCATATCCATGGAACCGCGACACGGTGGTCCTGGATCCCGCCCCGCGCTATCTGAAGGCGCCGGTGATCGTCGACGACACCCTGCTGGTCGGAGACCTGAGTGTCGCCGGCGAGAGCGAGAGGACGGCCGAGATCCGCGACCGGCTCGAAGCCGGCGAGCCCGTACCGGGATTCCGGTGGGTGCTGGTGCAGCACGGCGCGGGCGGCGAGGTGCCGGCGAGCGCCCTCGCGGGTCTCGATTTGGTGTACGCCGGCCCCACCCTCTCCCTGTACGAAAATCCAAATGCGCCCACGACGGCGCCCGAACCGCGCTGGCCACTGCCCCTGGTCGGCCACCTACTGGCGGCAGCGGTGACGGTGGCCGCGGCCGCCTCGGTGATCCGCAAAAGCGGACCCTCCCATGACTAGCTACCGCGTGGTAACGTGCCCGCACTTGGATGCCGTGAGGGAGATAGAGGCATGAAGACCCTGAGCAGCCTGCTGCTGGCCGGAGTGATCGCCGCTGTGCTGGCGGTGACGGGTGCGTACGCGCTCGCCTCCGCGTTGGTTGTCACCCCGCAGGAGGCCGTCGACAAGGTGTCCAGCGAGATCGAGAAGAAGGGCGGCGACCCGTCGACCGACGAGCGGCAGCCGGCGTCCTACGGCACCAGGTAGTGATCGCGCTGACGTTCCACCGCGCGGGTTGACGACCGCATGACTGAGTGGGTTGGCGCTCACTGCGCTCACGCGGGTCATGCGCCCTTCACGCCTCCCTGTAGCCACCAGTCGCTACAGTCGCTGCGCTCCCTCCGCTTTGTGGCGGCTGCGGGAGGCGGCACATGACCACGTGGGTTGGCGCTCGCTCCGCTCACGCGGGTCATGCGCCCTTCACGCCTCCCTGTAGCCACCAGTCGCTACAGTCGCTGCGCTCCCTCCGCTTTGTGGCGGCTGCGGGAGGCGGCACATGACCAGTTCGGCGAAGCGCTCTCCGGACGCCTCCCAGGTGAACGAGGCGGCGTGGCGCCGGGCCGCCTCGCCCATCGCGGTCCTCCGGACGCCGTCCCGCAGGAGCGTCCCGGTCTTCGCGACGAAGTCGTCGGCGTCGTACGCGAGCAGTCCGGTCTCGCCGTCGACGAGCGCTTCGGCGACACCGCCAGCGCCGTGGAACGCGACGGTCGGGGTGCCGCGCGAGGCCGCCTCGACGATCGTGAGCCCCCAGCCCTCCTTGAGCGACGGGGTGAGCGCGACCCAGGCGGAGCACAGCAGCTCGTGCTTCTGCTGTTCGGTTACGAACCCGGTGAACCGGACGCGGTCCTCGATGTGGAGCGATTCGGCGTACTCGCGCAACGGCTGCTCCCACCAGCCCTGGCCGGCGACGACCAGTTCCAGCGTCGGCATCTCGTCGGCGAGCGCGGCCACGGCCTGGAGCGCGATTTCCACCCGCTTGTGGGGCACGAGGCGGCCCAGGACGATCAGTGATGGGTGCGCGGCACGGGGCGCCGGCTCCGACGCCACCTCAGGAGTGCCATTGTGGACGACGACGACGCGCGCGGCATCGACGCCGAGCACGGCCAGCTCGGCCCGCGTGGCCTGGGAAACCGTGACGTACCTGCAATGCCGGTAAACCCACGGCGCGAGCCGGGACTCGATCCACCAGCCCAGCCTCGCCCCCCAGCGACCGAGCACGACCGGCCACTGCTCCCGGTGCACGTGGTGCACGAGCGCGATGACCGGGCGGCGGGCGTAGAGCGGCGACAGGAACGGCAGGCCGTTGCAGACGTCGACGATGACGTCCGGCCTGCCGAGGGCATTCCGCGACAACGGTCCGAGCCCGACAAGCCCGGCGAGGTAGATCAGCGCGGCCCGAAGGTAAACGGTGTGCCGTCCTCCGCGCCGGATGACGCGGACGCCAGCCAGGGTGGTCTCGTCGGCGGGAGCGTTCCCGTGAGCGGCGCAGAGCAGCGTGACGCGGTGTCCGCGAGCGGCGAGCTCGCCAGCGACGCGCTCAAGGTAGACCTCGGAGCCGCCGCCTTCCGGGTTGAGGGTGTCCCGCCAGTTGAGGATGAGGACGTGCCGGGTGCCCACGGCAGCTCCTACTCACGAGTAGTTTTCGCGATCGGGCCACCATATGGGCAATCCACGCCCACTGGCAACGGCACGGCACCGGATGATCCGCGGCCACGGGCCACGGGTATCGTGTGGCGGCTCCGGACCGTGGCGGTATGCGTCCTTCTCACCGCGTTAGCGTTTTTTCAAGCACCGGGCACGCTGGTCATCGACACCAAGGTGGACCTGGCCGTCACGCCGATCGCCTGGCTCGAGCGGGCGTTGCACGTGTGGGAGCCCGCGGGCACCTTCGGGCAACTCCAGAACCAGGCGTACGGCTACCTCTGGCCGATGGGCCCGTTCTTCGCGGGCGGCTGGTTGCTCGCGATCCCCGGCTGGGCGATACAGCGGCTGTGGTGGGCGCTGCTGATGTGCGTCGCCTTCACCGGCGTCGTGAAGCTGGCTGACCGGCTCGGCATCGGCACACCCGCGAGCCGCCTCATCGCCGGCATCGCGTTCGCCCTCTGCCCGCGAATCGTCACCGAGCTCGGCCCGGTGTCCGTCGAGGCGTGGCCCACGGCCGTCGCGCCGTGGGTGCTCGTACCGCTCGTCGGCATCGCCAAGGGAGCGTCGATCCGCCGGTCGGTGGCCTGGTCGGCGGTCGCCGTCGCGTGCGCGGGCGGGGTGAACGCGACGGCGGTGCTCGCGGTCGTACCGCTGGCGGTGCTGTGGCTCGCGACGGTGCGGCCGTTGCGGCGCCGACTTGCCGCGCTCGCCGGGTGGTGCGTGGCCGTGGCGTTCGCGACCGCGTGGTGGGTGGTGCCGCTGCTCCTGCTCGGCCGGTACAGCCCTCCGTTCCTGGACTACATCGAGACCGCCGAAGTCACCACGCGTACCACGGACCTCGTCACCACCATGCGGGGCGCCTCCCATTGGCTGGCGTATCTGGGTGGGCCGCACGGTCCGACCTGGACGGCCGGCTGGCGGCTGGGCACCGAACCGGTGCTCATCGCGGCGACCCTGGTGGTGGCCGGCCTCGGCCTCGCCGGGCTGGCCCGGCGTGGAATGCCGCACCGCCGGTTCCTCGTCACCGGGCTGCTCGTCGGCGTCGCGCTCGTCGGTTTCGGGCACGTGGCGTCGGCCAGCGGCGGCCTCGCCGAGCTCCAGCGAGCCTTCCTGGACGGGTCCGGCGCGCCGCTGCGCAACGTGCACAAGTTCGACGTCGTGCTCCGGTTGCCGCTGATACTCGGCCTCGCACACCTGGTCGGTGTGCTGAGCCGCGCCGCAGCAGGCGCCCCGCGCTGGCATCCGCGTGGCCTGCGCGCCGCCGCGGTCACCGGTGCGAGCCTGGTCGCGATCGCCGCGGTGGCGGCGCCCGCGCTGGTCGGCGGCCTGCCGGCCAAGGGCAGCTTCGACGCGGTACCCGGGTACTGGAAGCAGGCGTCAGCCTGGCTCGACTCCAACCTGGGCAAGGAACGCGTACTGGTCGCGCCGGCGGCCCGCTTCCCGCGGTACCTCTGGGGCAGCCCGAGCGACGAGATCCTCCAGCCGCTGCTCGACAGCGCGTGGGCGGTGCGCAGCTCGATCCCGCTCGCGCCGCCCACGACCATCCGGCTGCTGGACGCCATCGAGTCCACGATGGCCACCGGTGCCGGATCCACGGCTCTGGCGGACGTGCTGGCCCGGTCGGGCGTTCGCTACGTGCTGATCAGATCCGATCTGGACTACGGCGGCAGCGACGCCGCCCGGCCGCTCGTGGTGCGGCAGGCGCTCGCCCGGTCGCCGGGCTTGACGCTGGCCGCCGGGTTCGGCCCGACGGTGGGCGGTGGACACCTGCCGGGCAACTACGCCGACCGCGGGCTCGACGTGCCGGTCCGCGCGCTGGAGGTGTTCCGGGTACAGCGACCGGTCGACCAGGTCGTCGCGTACGACCTGGACTCGGTCACCACCCTCGTCGGCGGGCCCGAGTCATTGCTGGAACTGGGCGAGTCCGGGCTGCTGCCATCCGCGCCGACGGTGCTCGCCGGCGACCTGCCCGCCGGTGTGGAGACCGGATCGGTCGCGGTGACCGACGGGCTGCGCCGGCGCGAGATCGCGTTCGGGCGGGCGCAGGACAACGCGTCCAATACGCTCACCAGCCTCGAACCGTGGCGGCTGGACACTCCCCAACACGACTACCTGCCGTCCTGGGTCACCACGAAGGATCAGACGACCGTCCGGTACCTCGGGTTCAGCGGGGTCAGCGCGTCGAGCTCGATGTCGCAGGCGCTGGCCCTGTCCGGTGGCCGCCCCGCACACCAGCCGTACGCGGCGCTCGACGCGGACACGACCACCTCGTGGCGGTCGGCCCCGGGCACCCGATCGATCGGCCAGTGGCTGGAGGTGGAGCTGACCACGCCCCGGGTCGTCGTCGAGGTACGGATCTCGTTCGACACCGGCGCCGACTCGATACCGACCCGCATCACGGTCACCGCGGGGCCGGAGCGGGTCACCACCGAGGTCACCGGCGCCACCGCGGTGGTACGCCTGCCGGGGCGGTTCCTCACGGAACGGCTGCGCGTCACCGTCAACGACGTATTCGGCATCCGCACCGGGTTCGGCGGTGTGGGCATCACCGAGCTGACGATCCCGGACGTGCGCACAGGGCGGACTCTGGTCACGCCGGTCGTGCCGGAGAGCATCGATGACAAAGCCGCCTCGTCCATCGTCCTGAGCGCCGCGCCGTCGGTCCCGTCGTGCTACTTCCTCGACAACCGCACCTACTGCTCCCCCGCCGTCGCCCGAGCCTCGGAAGACAACCGGGTGATCGACCGGACGGTGCGGCTCGGTGCCGCCGACTCGTACCGGCCAGCCGTCTGGGCGGTGCCGAAGGCGGGACCGGAGCTGTCCGCGCTGCTCGACTCCGAGTACGACATACCGTCCGTCGCGGCCTCGTCGAGCGGGATGCCGGATCCGGCCGCCCGACCGGGTGTCGTGGCGGACGGCAACCCGACCACCGTCTGGTACGCCGCCGACGACGACAAGCAACCGTGGCTCCGGCTGACCTGGCCCAAGGCGCGCGAGGTCACCGGCCTCAGGGTGACGCTGCACGAGGAGATCGCGGCGTCGCATCCGTGGGCGGTCACCGTGCTGGGCGACGGGGGCGTGCGCGGCGGTGTGCTGTCGGCCGACGGCACGATCGAGTTCGACCGTCCGATGAACACCAACGAGATCACCGTCCTGCTCTCCGACACCACGCCGGCCCGGTCGTACGACCCGTACCGCAACAAGTTCGACCCGCTGCCCGTGGCGGTGGCGGAGCTGACCGCGCTGCCAGACAAGGGTCGGCTGCCGGTCGACGAGAACGCCGTCGTGCGGCTGCCGTGCGGCAGCGGCCCGGTGCTCAACATCGCCGGTACGACGTTCGCCACCTCCATCCGCGCCACCCGCAAGCAACTGCTGGAGCTGCGCGAGGTGTGGGCCACCGTCTGCAAGTCGAAAGAGGTGGAGCTGCCGGTCGGCGAGTCGCGCGTGGTGGCGGCCGGCACGACGCTGGCGACGCCGACCCGTCTGGCACTGACCACATCGGACACTCCCGAGACGGACGGCTCGCACGTCGGCGTCAGCGACTGGTCGGCGAGCGAGCGCCGCCTGTCGGTGGACTCCTCGTCGAAGGACCGAGTGCTGGTGCTGCGCGAGAACGCGAACCCGGGCTGGGTCGCCACGGTCGCGGGCAAGACGCTGCGCCCCATCACGATCGACGGCTGGCAGCAGGGCTGGATCCTGCCCGCGGGGGTCGCCGGAGACGTGACGCTCCGCTTTGGGCCCGACCGGGCGTACCAGTGGGGCCTGGTGGGCGGCGCGGCGCTCGCGCTGGTCATGCTCCTCGTCGCGCTGCTGCCCCGCCGCCGTCCACTCCAGACCGAGCGGGTGACCCACCACCGGTACCGGCGGCCCGTGCTCGTGACCGTCGTGGGCGGTGTGGCGCTGGTGTCGGTCGGTGGCCTCCCGCTCGCCGGCCTGGCCGCCCTCGGCGGCGCCGGGCTGCTGGTCTACCGGGCGTTGATGCCGAACCTGTCCCGCTACGACCAGAAGTACCTGCACCGAGGGGCGCAGCTGTTCTGGCGCTGGCTGCCGGTGGTCCTCTTCGCGATCGCGGGTGTCCTGTCGCTGGCGTCGGAGGACCCGCACTGGTCGGCGGCGCCTCAGGTGGTGGCGTTGGCCGCCGCGAGCGCCTTGTGGCTCTCGTTCGCGGTGCGCACCTTCCGCCGCGGCCACCGCGAGCCCAGCCACTGAATCGGGCGCTCCACGAGATACCAGCTCAACGCCGCGAGGAGCAGGCCGCCGCCGAGCGTCAGCAGGTACACCGACAGCAGGTCGCCCGAGAAGGCGTCGCGACCACCGGCCCAGTAGATCAGCTCCAGCACGAACGGGTGCCAGAGGAACAGCCCATACGAGACGGTGCCGAGCCAGCGCGCCGGGCGGCTCTCGAGGACGGCGCGGCTGCGCGTACGCGGGCCGAATGCCAGTGGCAGCAGCACCATCACCGCGACGCCCAGGAAAAGCGCCTGCTTCGCGCCGAACTGCCACGCGGTCGGCTCGGTCAGGTCGCGCGGCCCGGTGAGCGGAGTGGCCGCCACCGCGAAGAGCCCGACCGCGATTGCCCAGCACGCCAGCGGCGCCCTGCCCAGCTCTTCGAGGAACCGCCAGCGGGCCGGCCCGGTGCCGGTGGCGAGCGCGACGTGGATGGTCGCAAGCGCCATGCCCGCGGCGAACCAGGCCATGTGCGAGGGCAACCACATGGTGTGCAGGCCCAGGTCGAGCAGGCCGAACCCCATGGCGGCGAGCCAGCCTCCGGTGACCACGACGCCCAGCCCGCACATCGCGCTGACCGTCCACACCGGCCGCCATTTGCGGCCCACCAGCGGGGTGATGGCGATCAACGGGAGCAGTACGTAGAAGGCGACCTCGGTCGCGAGGCTCCAGGTGTGGCCGAGCCCGTCACGTAACCGCCCTGGCTCGTAGATCTGGGCGAGCGTGGCGTGCCGGAGCCAGTCGGCGTCGGAGGCCTTCTCGTTGCCCGGCAGTACGGCCAGGCTGACGGCGACGGTCAGCCAGTACGCGGGCAGGATCCGCACCGACCGCCGCCAGAGGTACCGCCGGGCGCCGGGCCGGTCACCGCCGGTGGCGAGCGCGTGGACGTACGGCCGGAAGAGGAGGAATCCAGATAGGACGAAGAAGAGGGCCACGCCAACGTCGAGCCGGGCGAGCCAACCGCCCCACGTAGGATCTCCGATGGCCCCGGTCGCGAAGCCGACGTGCGTGCCGACCACCGCCGCGGCGCCCACCGCGCGCAGGGCATCAAGCGCGGGCAGGCGGCTCGGGGCGGTCGTCTGAAGGTCGGGCGACATTTGTGACTTCCCAGGGGTCGCGCTGAATGTGACTGGGTAGTAACCTCCCGGCCATACTACGGAGTCGACGCTGGGTGCGACAGACGAGAACATACGAGTGGAGTGGACTTATGAAGATCCGCGTCATAGGGGCCGTGGTCTTCGGCGCCGGCGTGTTTCTGCTGGTGGCAGCCGCCGCCTTGGCTTTCGTGATCGCTCCCTCACTCAAGCAGCTGCCCTATGACCTCGACCCGTCGACCTCTATCGCCGAGGCGCCGAACGCCACCTTCCTGGAGCTGAAGCCCGGCCAGATCGAGGTCAAGCAGGCGACGCTGCGGTCGACCATCGAGATCATCCCGGACCCGATGGAGACCGAGAAGCTGCCCGAGGACCTCAAGGGCAACGTGGTCGTCTGGGACGCCTACCAGAACGTGATCCGCACCGACGACCAGTACGAGATCAGCAAGTACTCGGCGGAGCTGGCCCTCAACCGGGTCTCCGGCGCGCCCGCCGACTGGGACGGCCAGTGGCTGGCTGAGGCGGTCGACGCGGACGAGCCTGGCAACGTGAAGTTCGCCGGGCAGATCTACAAGTTCCCCTTCGGCACGCAGAAGCGGACATACCAGGTGTGGGACCGCGACCTGCGCACGTCGCTTCCGGCCGAGTTCAAGGGCACCGAGACGATCGAGGGCGTCGAGGTCTACCGCTTCGAGCAGGTCGTCGAGGAGCAGCCGGCCAAGAACGTCAGCGACGAGAGCATGTCGACGCTCCTCGGCCGCTTCGCCCCGGAGGCCACCAGCGGTCAGGTCATGTACAGCAACACCCGCACCTTGTGGGTCGAGCCGACCACCGGCATGTACATCAAGGTGCGCGAGCAGCAGCACAAGGAGCTGGTGCCGGCGACCGGGGCGTCGACTGTCCTGCTGGACGCCGACTTCGAGTACACCCCGGACACGATCGCCGACGCCGCGGACCGCGCCGGTTCCAACCGGGCCCGGCTCAACCTGATCAGCATGTGGGTGCCGCTCGGCCTCGCCGTCGGCGGCCTGCTCCTGGTGATCTTCGCGTTCATGTTCGGCCGCCGGGCCGCCAGCGGCGGCGCGCACCGCACCGGTGGCGGTCCCGCCAGCCCCTCCCCGGCCCAGAACCGCGCGCCGGCCCGCACCAGCGACGGCGTGCTGACCGACGTGCTGCCCGCGCCGGTGACCCCGGCACCGGGCGGCCCCGCCGGGATCCCCGGCAACCGGCCGGACCAGCGCTGACGGTGAGCGAGAGCGACTGGGTTCAGTGGCACGAGGCGTACAAGGATCCCGCCTCGGCCATGTCCCAGCGCCTCGCCGCCGTCCAGCACCAAATCCGCTCGTACCTCGACGAACGGCCGCCTGGGTCGGTGAGCGCACGCCGCCCGGTCTACAGGGCGGCATCCGAGCACGCGAACGACCCGAGCGAAGCGAGGGCGTCAGACTCAGTACGCGTGATCAGCATGTGTGCTGGCCAGGGGCGTGATCTGATCGGCGTGCTGGCCGGCCACCCCCGCCGGCACGACGTCACTGGCCGGCTGGTCGAGTTCGACCCGCGGCTGGCGGCGGACGCCGAGGCGTCCGCTCGCGCTGCCGGGCTGACGGGCCTTTCGGTGCGCGTCGCCGACGCGGGCCAGAGCGACAGCTACGCGGGAGCCGTGCCAGCAGATCTGGTACTGGTCTGCGGCGTCTTCGGCAACATCACCGACTCCGACATCCGGCACACGATTGGCTTCCTGCCCAGGCTCTGCGCCCCAGGTGCCACGGTGATCTGGACCCGCACCCGCGAGGCGCCCGACCTCGTACCGACCGCGTGCGACTGGTTCGCGGCGGGCGGCTTCGCGCTCCGGTTTCTGTCTGATCCCTCCGAGCCGTATGGCATGGGCGTGCACACCTTGGTGGACCCGCCGACCCCTTTCACGCCCGGCGAACGCCTGTTCACCTTCGTGCGGTGAACTGGGTCACTCCACAGTTCCCACCCAGGCACGGTGAGTATTCTTGACGCCCTCGTGCCTCCTGAACTGCTGCTTTCCGAAGTCACGGCGCGCCTGACGACGGCGACGACCGTCCAAGAGGCGTGTGCGGTCGCTGTGAGTGCCATCAGCCGCCACACGCCCGCCATGATCGCTACGTTGCTCCATGTACACGACCGCCTCCGGTGCGTCGCCGCGGCTGGCTCGTGGCAGGTGTACTCGTCCATCCGCCCGGAGGACGGGGTGGCCGGCCGCGCGTTCACGTCGGGCAAGACCCAGGTGGTGTCCGCGGTCGAGACCGACCCCGACTACATCTCGCTGGGTCCGGACGTCGCCGCGGAGGTCTGCACCCCGATCCTCGACCTGTCCGGCCGGTCGGTCGGCGCGCTCAACATCGAGTGGACCTACCCCGTCGACCTCGACCTGTGGCGCGGCCTCGCCGAGCAGGTCGCGGAGCTGCTGGGTGAGCGGATCGCACAGCTTGGCGGCCCACCCGCGGAAAGCCGCGGCGAGCGGTTGCTGCGGCACGCCATGGCACTGACCGCCGCCGGGAGCGACCGTGAACTGCTGTCGACCGTCGTCGAGGCGGCGCGCGACGTGTCCGGGCTATCCACGCCCGTGCTGGCGGTGCCCACCCGGGTCGGCGCCCGGTTGTACGGGGTGGACGGGCCGCTCGGCGAGCGCCTTCGGGTCCGGCTCAGCGCGCGCACGGTGGCGCGGGCGCGGCAGCACGGCACCTCGTACACGATCGGCGACCCCGCCCGGTTGGACGCGCACGGGTTCGAGGAGCTGGTGGAAGCGGGTGTCCGGTCCATGATCGCGGTACCGGTCGGCCCGGTCGACATCGGTGCCGTCCTGTTGATCGTCGACGAGGGTATGGTGACACCCGCCCCCGAGACCGTCAACCTCGTCGAGCTGCTGGCGACCCAGGCGTGGACCTGTCTCGACCGCCTCACGACGCTGGAGCACCTGCGTGAGCGCGCCACGTCCGACCCGCTGACTGGCCTGCGGCACCAGGGCTCGTTCGGCGAGCGGATCGCCAGGGCCACCCCGGACCGCACCGCGCTGCTCGCGATCGACGTCGACCAGTTCAAGAACATCAACGACACGTACGGCCACCAGGCCGGCGACCAGGTGCTGGTCGAGATGGCTCGGGCGCTACAGAGCGCGCTGCGGCAGGGCGACGAGCTGTACCGGATCGGCGGCGACGAGTTCGTGGCGGTGGTCGACGTGGCGCGTCCCGACGAGGCGACGGGCATCGGCGAGCGCCTCGCGGCGGCTGCCCGCACGATCGGCCGTACCATCAGCGTCGGTGTCGCCCTGCGGCGCTCTGGCGAGGCCCCCGAGCTGACCCTGCGACGGGCCGATGCCGCTCTCTACGACGTCAAGCGTGAGGGCCGCGACGGCGTCCGCTTGGCGGGCGGTTAGCGCGTGAGCGCGCTGCCGCCCGCAGATCGCACAAAGCGCAGGGAGCGCAGCGACTGCGATCTATAGGGCGGCTCGCGGACGCGAGCCGCCCGAGGGCCAGTTAGCTCAGCTCCGCCGCGAGCAGTTCGGCGATCTGGGCGGTGTTGAGGGCCGCGCCCTTGCGCAGGTTGTCGCCAGTGACGAAGAGGTCGAGCGCGCGCGGGTCGTCCATCGAGCGCCGCAGCCGGCCCACCCACGAGGGGTCGGTGCCGACCGCGTCGATCGGCATCGGGAACTCCCCGGCCGCCGGGTCGTCGACCAGGATCACGCCGGGCGCGTTGCGCAGCGCCTCACGCGCGCCCTCGCTGTCGACCTCGGTGCCGAAGACCGCGTGGACGGCCACCGAGTGACCGGTCACCACCGGTACACGCACGCAGGTGGCCGACACCTTCAGGTCGGGCAGCCCGAGGATCTTGCGCGACTCGTTGCGGAGCTTGAGCTCCTCGGACGACCAGCCGGCGTCCTTGAGCGAGCCGGCCCACGGCACGACGTTGAGCGCGAGCGGCGCCGGGAACGGCCCGAGATCATCGCCGACGGCCTGCCGGACGTTGCCGGGACGGGAGCCGAGCACCCGATCACCGGCGATCTTCGCGAGCTGGTCGTGCAGCGTGTCGACGCCGACCTGGCCGGCACCGGAAACCGCCTGGTACGAGGCGAGCACCAGCTCGCGCAGGCCGTACTCGCGGTGCAGCGGCGCCACCGCCACGATCATGGCGAGGGTGGTGCAGTTGGCGTTGGCGATGATGCCCTTGGGCCTGTTGCGCACCTGCTCCGGGTTGATCTCGGGGACGACGAGCGGCACGTCCCTGTCCATGCGGAACGCGCCGGAGTTGTCGACCACCACCGCGCCACGCGCCGTCGCGACCGGCGCCCACTCGACGGACACCTCGTCGGGCACGTCGAACATCGCCACGTCTACGCCGTCGAACACCTCGGGCGTGAGCGCCTGAACGGTCAGCTCCTCGCCCCGGCACATGATCGTCTTGCCAGCCGAACGCGCCGATGCCACCAGGCGAATCTCGCCCCAGACGTTCCGGCGTGCCGACAGCAGCTCGCACATGACGGTGCCGACGGCTCCGGTCGCTCCGACGACGGCGAGCGTGGGTCCGGCCATAGGGGCTTTACCTCCCCGTCCCGGCGTATACGACCGCTTCCTCCGTACCACCGAGGTCAAAAGCTTCGTGAACGGCGCTCACGGCCGCGTCCAGGTCGGTGTCGCGGCAGACGACAGACACCCGGATCTCCGAGGTGGAGATCATCTCGATGTTGACGCCGGCCTCGCCGAGTGCCGCGAAGAACTTCGCCGCGACGCCGGGATGCGACCGCATGCCCGCTCCGATCAGCGACACCTTACCGACATGGTCGTCGTAAAGGAGGCCCTTGAACTTCACCGGTTCCTGGATCTTGCTGAGCGCTGCCATCGCCGTCGGCCCGTCGGCCTTGGGGAGCGTGAACGAGATGTCGGTGCGCCCGGTTCCCTCGGTGGAGACGTTCTGCACGATCATGTCGAGGTTGATCTCCGCGTTGGCGACCGTCTCGAAGATCCGCGCGGCCGCACCCGGCTCGTCCGGTACCGCCACGATGGTGATCTTCGCCTCGCTGCGGTCGTGGGCGACGCCGGTGATCAGTGCCTGCTCCAACGGAAGGTCCTCCATCGCTCCGGTGACCATGGTGCCGGTGTTGTACGTGTACGACGAGCGGACGTGGATCGGCAGGCCCGCCCGGCGCGCATATTCCACGCTGCGCAAGTGCAACACCTTTGCGCCGCACGCCGCTAGCTCCAGCATCTCTTCGTACGTGATCTGCCGGATATGGCGCGCATTGGACACGATCCGGGGATCTGCGGTGAAGACGCCATCAACGTCCGTATAGATCTCGCAGACGTCCGCGTGGAGGGCGGCGGCGAGCGCTACGGCCGTGGTGTCGGAGCCGCCGCGGCCCAGCGTCGTGATGTCCTTGGTGTCCTGGGAGACGCCCTGGAAGCCGGCCACGATCGCGATCGCGCCCTCGTCGAGCGCACTGCGCAGCCGACCAGGCGTCACGTCGATGATCCGGGCCCGCCCGTGCACCGACGTGGTGATCACACCCGCCTGCGAGCCGGTGTACGACCGTGCCTCGTACCCGAGGTTGTTTATCGCCATCGCGAGCAGCGCCATCGAGATCCGCTCGCCCGCGGTGAGGAGCATGTCGAGCTCGCGCCCGGCGGGCAGCGGACTGACCTGATGGGCCAGGTCGAGCAGCTCATCGGTGGTGTCGCCCATCGCCGAGACCACGACGACCACGTCGTCACCGGCCTTGCGCGCGCCGACGATGCGCTCGGCGACCCGCTTGATGCGTTCAGCGTCCGCGACCGAGGAACCGCCGTACTTCTGCACCACCAGCGCCACGGCAGCCCGTCCTTCCGTACGTGCGGACGCCGCCGGGCTGGCCGGCGGCGCCGAGTAAGTCGACCCCAGGGTACCGGCGCGCAGTGACCATGCGACCACGCGATCCCAGCATCCGGCCCGTAACCAGCGTCGCTTCCGGCGTGTCAACGAGCCGCCGCGGGATCCGAGCCGAGAATATGAACGTGAGTGTGCGCTCCGCCATCTTCCGCGGACCCCTCGGCGCAGGCGTGGTCGCTGGGCTGATCACGCTGACCGCCTGCGGGCAGGGTGATCCGGCACCAGCGGCGACAGACCCGGCCCCACCTGCGGCGACAGGCCCCGGCGACGCGCGCCAGCAGCTGGCGGCGCTCGCCGCCGCGGCGAAGGACCGCAAGCTCACCGCGACCTACACGCTCTCGGTCTCCGGCCGGCCGGACCGGACCGTGGTGGTGACGAGCGCCACGGACGGAAGCTGGCGGGTCGACATCCCGGAGGCCGCTCTCGGCGGCACCGTCGACGTGTCGATGGCGCAGAACGGCGAGGGCATCTACCAGTGCGCGCTGCCGTCGCCCTCCCGGCCGGTGCAGCCCACCTGCGTCCGGGTCGCGGGGCCAGGTGGCCGCGTGGACGCCAAGGTCGACCCACGCGTGTGGCATCCCTTCACCGACTCGCGAGAGGTGCTCATCGACCGCGCGGCGCCGCTCGCGGTGTCGGTCACGAAGCCGATCTCCGGCGCCCAGGGCACCTGCTTCTCCGTCGAGTCGACCACCACCTCGTTGAAGGCGCCCCTCGACGTCGGCATCTACTGCTACGACAGTGACGGCACGCTGACCGCGGCCCGGTTGGCGTACGGCACGCTGAAGCTGACGAATCCGCCGGCCGCGCCGCCGGCCACCGTCACGCTCGCCGGCCCGGTCGTCAATGGCGAGGCGCTTGGCATGGCGGCGCCACCGACACCCACCGTTTCGGCGTCCGCGAGTGCCTCGTCAAGTCCATCCCCTAACGGGTGAATGCGGTCACGTCTCGTCGGCTTCCGGACACGCCGGGTGACCCCAGGGTGGAGACGGACCGCCCATTGGGGCACACTCGGCGCCATGTCCGAGCTACACCCCTTGCTCGCGACTCGGTGGAGTCCGCGTGCGTTCGACCCGGCCGCCCAGCTGGCCGACGATGACATCACCTCGCTACTGGAGGCCGCCCGTTGGGCGCCATCGGTGGGAAACAGCCAGCCCTGGCGGTTCCTGGTGGGCCGGCGCCACACCGAGACACACAAACGGATCTTCATCAACCTCGGTGCCGCGAGCCAGCGGTGGGCCGGCAGTGCGTCCGCGCTGATCGTCGCCGGGTATGTCGTAGACCCTGGCACGCCCCACGCGGCGTACGACCTGGGGCAGGCTGTGGCGCATATCTCAGTCCAGGCGACGGCGCTCCGCCTGCACGTCCACCAGATCACGGGCATCGACCGCGCCGGCCTGCGCGCCGATCTCGACCTGTCCGACGACCTGCTTCCCAAGGTCGTTCTCGCGGTTGGCCGGCTCGGTGACCCGGCGTCGCTCCCGCCCGATCTGCGCACTCTCGAAATCACGCTGCGTCGCCGTCGTCCACGGTCCGAGTTGGTAATCGGCGCTGCGATCACCTAGAGTGTCGTTTGTCATGTGGCAGGCGCTCCTTCTTCGCCGCCGCGACGAGGCCCTCTAAGGCCGGCACCTCGTCGCGGAGTTTGGCGCGCGCGCCGGTCTTGTTCGCCACATGACCTCTAGAGGAGCCCTCCGTGTCAGAAGTAGCCGGCGCTGATCCCATTGCTCGGCAGAGCCCGAGCCGCATGCCCTTCCAGCGCTACCAGCCATACCACCAGCAGTTCGCCATCGACCTGCCCGACCGCCAGTGGCCAACCCGCCGAGTAGAGGTTGCGCCACGCTGGTGCGCCGTAGACCTGCGCGATGGCAACCAGGCCCTGATCGACCCGATGTCACCCGAGCGCAAGCGCCGCATGTTCAACCTGCTGGTGCAGATGGGCTACAAGGAGATCGAGGTCGGCTTCCCGTCCGCGAGCCAGACCGACTTCGACTTCGTACGCCAGCTCATCGAGCAGGACCTGATCCCCGACGACGTCACCATCCAGGTTCTGGTGCAGTGCCGGGAACACCTGATCGACCGCACCTTCGAGTCGCTGCGCGGGGCGCGGCGGGCGATCGTGCACTTCTACAACTCGACCTCGGCGCTCCAGCGCCGCGTCGTCTTCGGCCTGGACCGCGACGGAATCACCGACATCGCCACGTCCGCAGCGCGGCTCTGCCAGAAGTACGCCGAGATCCACACGCCGGACACCGACATCTTCTACGAGTACTCCCCGGAGTCGTACACCGGCACCGAGCTGGACTACGCGCTGGAGATCTGCGGCGCGGTCATCGACGTGGTGGACCCCACGCCCGACCGCCCGCTGATCGTCAACCTGCCAGCCACCGTCGAGATGGCCAGCCCCAACGTGTACGCGGACTCGATCGAGTGGATGCACCGGCACCTGCCGCGCCGCTCCTCCGTCGTGCTGTCGCTGCACCCGCACAACGACCGCGGCACCGGAGTCGCCGCCGCCGAGCTCGGCATGCTGGCCGGCGCCGACCGCGTCGAGGGCTGCCTGTTCGGCAACGGCGAGCGCACCGGCAACGTCGACCTGGTGACGCTGGGCCTGAACCTGTTCTCGCAGGGCATCGACCCACAGATCGACTTCAGCGACATCGACGAGATCAAGCGCACCGTCGAGTACTGCAACCAGCTGCCAGTTCACGAGCGCCACCCGTACGCCGGTGACCTGGTCTACACCGCCTTCTCCGGCTCCCACCAGGACGCCATCAAGAAGGGCTTCGACGCGCTGGCCGCCGACGCGGCGACCGCCGGAGTGTCGATCGACAAGCACGACTGGGCAGTGCCCTACCTGCCGATCGACCCGAAGGATCTGGGCCGTAGCTACGAGGCCGTCATCCGGGTCAACTCGCAGTCCGGCAAGGGCGGCGTGGCGTACATCATGAAGGAGGAGCACCACCTCGACCTGCCGCGGCGGCTGCAGATCGAATTCTCCGGCCTGGTGCAGCAGTACACCGACAACGAGGGCGGCGAGGTCGAGCCGGGCCGGATGTTCGACATCTTCTCGGCCGAGTACCTCGGTGCCGGGCGGGTCACCATGACCGACTATCGGGTGTCCACCGTCGAGGGCAAGGTTGAGATCACCGCCGATATCCACTTCGACGGCTCGCCGAAGTCGGTCGTCGCGGTCGGCAACGGCCCCATCGACGCGTACATCAACGCGCTCCAGTCGATTGGCGTGCAGGTACGGCTGCTGGACTACCACGAGCACGCCATGTCCGCCGGTGGTGACGCCCAGGCCGCCGCGTACATCGAGTGTGACGTGGACGGTCGCACCGTGTGGGGCATCGGCCTCGACCCCAACATCGTCACCGCCTCCATAAAGGCCGTGACCAGCGCGGTCAACCGCGCCATCTGACGCTGCCGCCAGCGCGCCACGATCTTGTCGGGCGTGGCGCGCTGGCGGGCGTCGCTCCGGGACCGCAAGCTTGTGGGGTGCGGTCCCTCCTTACCTTGTGCGCCCTGGCGCTCGCCCTCTCCGGCTGTGTACCGCCCGACACCATCACCGACCAGGCGACGGCCACGCCGTCCGCCGCCACCGACTCCGCGCGGCTGCTCGGCCAGCTCACCGAGGCCAAGTCCGGCTCGATGCGCGGCTACAGCCGCGAACGCTTTCCACATTGGCGAGACACCGGCAAGAACTGCGACGTGCGCGACACCGTGCTCGAACGGGACGGCCAGAATGTGCGGCTGAGCGGCTGCAACGTGGTCGCCGGCAAGTGGTACAGCGAATACGACAAACGCACCCTCTCCGATCCCTCCGATGTGGACATCGATCACATGGTGCCGCTGGCGGAGGCCTGGCGTTCCGGCGCCAACCAGTGGGACGACCAGCGTCGCGGCGAGTTCGCCAACGACCTGACCCGGCCCCAGCTGATCGCCGTGTCGGCAAGCTCGAACCGGTCCAAGGGCGACCAGGACCCTTCAAAGTGGACACCGTCGAACCGTGACTTCTGGTGCACGTACGCCCAGGACTGGATCTCGGTGAAAGCCTTCTGGCGACTCACCGTGACGGCGGCGGAGAAGGCGGCGTTGTCCGACATGTTGGGCACATGCCCCGGCACGAAGCCATAGACTCACGTCATGGCCGAGCTAACCGGCGCTCGCTCCGCTCGCGCGGGTCATGCGCCTTTTGTGCCTCCCTGTAGCCGCCAGTCGCTC
>NZ_JBAKHX010000110.1:0-20124 GCF_036906915.1 Micromonospora sp. CPCC 206061 | reverse complement strand
CACGGCGGGCGGCGGCCCGCTCGCGGGCGGCGCGCTCGGCGGCGGCCTGGCGGGCCAGCGAGTCGGCCCGGCCGGCGATGGAGGCGACCCGCTCCTCGGCGGTGCGCACCGCCAGGCGGATCTCCATCTCGTTCTGGCGGGCCTGCGGCACCGCGGCGGCGATCTGGTCGCGCTCGTCGGTGTCCGGGTCGTCGTCGATCGCGGTGTCCTCGGCCATCCGCAGTCGCTCTTCGAGGTCTTCCAGCGCCACCAGGTCGCGCTCGCGGGCCTCCTCGGCCTTGGTGCGGGAGGCGGCCAGGCGCTCTGCCTCGGCCTTGGCGGAGCGCGCGGCGGCGCCCAGCTCGGCCAGCCGGCGCGCGGCGGCGTTGCGCTGCCCCTCGGCCTCGCGCTTGGCGGCCGCGGCGACGTTTACCGCTTCCTTGTGCTCGGCGACCTCGGCGCGCGCCTCTTCGAGGCTGGTGCGCGCCTCCGCCGCCGCGGCGTCGGCCTCGGTGCGCTTGGTGCGGGCCTCCTCGACCGCCGCCTGAACCTCGATGAAGCTGGGCGCCTTCGCGGAGCCGCCGGCTGCCGCGTACGCGCCGACCACGTCACCGTCGGGTGTGACGGCGCGCAGCTCCGGGTTAGCGGTCACGAGCTGGCTCGCGGCTTCGAGGTCTGGCACGAGTACCACGTCGCGCAGCGCCCGGTGCACCGCTGGCCGGATGCGTTCGGGGCAGCGGACCACGTCGGGCCCCCACTTCGCCCCGTCGGGCAGGGCGGGGCGCAGCGAGTCCAGCGAGCCGATCATGCCGGGCGCCGCGGCACCGCCGACCAGCAGGCTGGCCCGGCCGGCATCTTGGATCTTGAGCAGCCGCATCGCCTCGGCGGCCTCGTCGACACCGGCCACCACCACCGCGTCGGCCAGTGCCTCCAGGGCGGCGGCCAGGGCGGCCTCGTGCCCCGGTTCGACGGACAGCATCCCGGCCAGGCTGCCGATCAGCCCCGGCACCTGGTCGGCCCGGGCCAGCAGGGCACCGGCGCCGTCCTTGCGGCGCAGGCCCATCGCCAGGGCTTCCTCGCGCGCCTTCCAGGTCGCGGCGTCCTTCTCCGCCTTGCGCTCGGCGTCGGACAGGGCTCGCACCGTCGCGCTCGCCGCCTCGTGGGCCGCCACCGCCTCGGCGTGCCGGGCGTCCAGGTCGGCGTTGTCACGGTCGGCCTCGGTGGACAGCTCGGCGACCGCGTCGACGTCGGCCTGCGCCTTCTCCGCCCGGCCCTGCGCGTCGGCATGGGCGGCGGCCAGCCGCGAGATCTCCTCGGCGGAACTGGTGGTGCGGGCACGCGCCGCGTTGACCTGGCCGGTCAGCTTGGCGAGCCCTTCGCGGCGGTCGGCAATCGCCTTGGCGGCGGCACGCAGCGCGCGTTCGGCGTCGGCGAGCTGCCGTTCGAGCTCCTGGCGCCGCTCCACCGCCTCCGCCAGGTGCGCCTGGTCGGCCTGGAGCGCGGCGCGCAGCTCGTCTTCCTGGGCCCGCACCTTCTCGGCCTCGGCGGCCAACTGGTCGGGGTCGCGCCCAGGTCGCTCGTCGTCGGGGGTCGCGGACAGGTGGCGCAGCCGCTCGCTCGCGAGCTGCTCGGTCGAGCGGAACCGCTCCTGGAGCGCGGACAGCTTGTACCAGGTGTCCTGCGCGGCCGTCAGCAGCGGAGCGTCTTCGGCGAGCGCGGCCTCCAGGCCGGCCATCCGTCGCTGTACCTGCTCGAAGTCGACCTCGACCTGCTCGCGCCGCTCGCGCAGGGCGGTCTCGTCGGCGATCTCCTTGTCGAGGGTGGACCGCAGGGTGGCGAGGTCGTCGGCCAGCAGCCGGAGCCGGGCGTCGCGCAGGTCGGCCTGGATGCCCGCGGCGCGCCGGGCCACCTCGGCCTGCTTGCCGAGCGGCTTGAGCTGGCGGCGCAGCTCGGCGGTCAGGTCGGTGAGCCGGTTGAGGTTGGCCTGCATCGCGTCGAGCTTGCGCAGCGCCTTCTCTTTGCGCTTGCGGTGCTTGAGGACGCCGGCCGCCTCTTCGATGAACGCCCGGCGGTCTTCCGGCTTGGCGTGCAGTACGGCGTCGAGCTGCCCCTGCCCGACGATGACGTGCATCTCGCGGCCGATGCCGGAGTCGGAGAGCAGTTCCTGGATGTCGAGCAGCCGGCACGAGTTGCCGTTGATCTCGTACTCGCTCTCACCCGACCGGAACATCCGGCGGGTGATCGACACCTCGGTGTAGTCGATGGGGAGGGCGCCGTCGGTGTTGTCGATCGTCAGCGTGACCTCGGCGCGCCCGAGCGGCGCGCGGCCGGCGGTGCCGGCGAAGATGACGTCTTCCATCTTGCCGCCGCGGAGCGCCTTGGCGCCCTGCTCGCCGAGCACCCAGGCGATGGCGTCGACGACGTTGGACTTGCCGGAGCCGTTGGGGCCCACCACGCAGGTGATGCCCGGCTCCAGCCGCAACGTCGTAGCGGAGGCGAAGGACTTGAAGCCCTTGACCGTCAGGCTCTTGAGATGCACGTCTTTCAATCCTCGCCCGCTGCGACCTCGGGCGCTCGCTGGTGGATGCTTCCCCGCAGGGTAACCCGGACGCTGAGCGCCGGCCCGACACGCCGCGCGCCTCCGCATTGGGGTAGCAGAACGAAGGCAAAAAACTGCGCGCCGCCACTGCTGTGTCGGCGCGCTTTTTCTGTGGTGCGTGTGGAGTTGGACACTGGGCGCCGGTGGTGCCGGCGCCCGCCGGTGATCAGGTCAGAGCCGGTTCCGGGATCCGCAGCAGGTCGCCTGCTTCGGCGGCTGCCGCTGCGAGCCGATCGTTTTCGGCACGCAACCTCGTGACCTCGAACTCCAGTGCCTCAACCCTGGCACGCAGTCGGGTGACCTCGTCGAGCAGACGCCGATCGGGCGCCGCACCTACGTGGCCGTAGAGGGCCTTCGCCATATCGTCTCCTTGTAATGCGCTGCCGGAGTGGCCGGCCAACGCGCGCCCAGCAAAAATCCCCGCGACTATCAGCCCACGGGCACGCGCGGGCATGATTGGGCGCGACTGGCGACACCCCTATACTCCGCCGATACTCGCTCTTCGTCAAGTTACGCAGTAGTAGCTCACATGCGGCTTTCGTCACTCTAATCTCCGGACATGGTCGCATCCTTGGCTGGTCCTTAGATCTTCCTTAGCCCGATTGCCTGCTCTGACCAGGGCACATACGGTCACACCCGGCCGAACACCTCAAGGACCGGAGGCATCACCGTGCCCGGGCGAAGCGATCAAGACCGTTCTGAGCCGCCCACCAGAGGCGCCGGGCGGCACCGCAACGCCAGCCGGGTTCCCGGTCCGCTCGGCCTAGCACTCATCGTCGGCATCCTCCTGTTGACCTTCGGCGGCGGCGCGGCGCTCCTGCGCCCCAGCCTCGCGGACGACGTCGACCCCCGGGTCAACACCGCCGCCGACGACAACGGCGGCGTGGGCGGCTTCGGCGCCAACTCCATCGCCGGCACCGAAGCGCCCGGCACCACGCCGACCCCGGCCGCCACGCCCAGCGCCACCCCGAAGAGCACGCCCACCCCCAAGGCCACCACCCCGGCGCCCAAGCGGACGACGACAAAACCGAAGACCACCACCAGGTCGGCCACCGGCGGCGGCAGCACCGCGCAGTCCGCCGACGAGAACGAGGTCGTCGAGATCACCAACCGGGAACGCGCCGCCGCCGGCTGCGGCCGCGTCACGGTCAACGCCAAGCTCGCCAGCGCCGCCGGGGCACACAGCAAGGACCAGGCCGACCACAACAACATGTCGCACACCGGCAGCGATGGCAGCTCGCCATGGGACCGCTCGAAGCGGGCCGGGTACAACAACGCGATCGGCGAGAACGTCGCCGCCGGATACCGCACGCCCGCCGCCGTCATGGACGGCTGGATGAACAGCCAGGGCCACCGGGCCAACATCGAAAACTGCGACGCCAAGGCGATCGGCGTCGGGCTGGCCTACGCGAGCGACGGCACGCCTTACTGGACGCAGATGTTCGGGTCTGTCGCCTAGTCGACAACCAACCCACACGGGTCGTCGCTGACTCGTTGCGCCCATCATGCGGGTCGCGCTCATCAGCGAGAACACCTACCCGTACGTCCGGCGAGGCGCCGCAACCTGGTGCCAACAGCTGCTGCACGGGCTGGATCAGCACACTTTCCACCTGGTCGCGTTGATCTCGGGTGGTCAGGTGCCGGAGCCGGCGTACCCGATCCCTTCCAACGTGTCGGCCGTGTCCGCGTACCCCGTCAATGGGCGACCGGTGCGGCACCGGAACAGGCCGGCGGCGACCGCGGCGGCGGTCATCCTGTGCCGGGGTTTCCTCAGCGAGGAAACCGGCATGTTCACCGACGGCCTGCGCCGGCTCGCGGACCTCGCGGTCGGCGCACACCCGCTGCACGGGGTGCCGCTCGCCGACGTGCTGCTCGACGCCTGGCAGGCAAGCCGCCAGCCGGACAGCCCGCGGATGTCCGTCCGCGAGGCGCGGTCCGCCGCTGAGTCGATCGAGTACGCCTTACGTCCGCTCGCCGTCCGGTTGCCGCCCGTCGACCTGTGCCACCCGGTCGCGTCCGGACTGCCGCTACTGGTCGCGCTGGCGGCCAAATGGCGATCGGGTACCCCGTTCATGCTGAGCGAGCACGGCACGTACCTGCGCTCCGTCGACGGAAGCGTCAGCGGAGCGAGCGCTGCCGTGCGGTCCGCTTTGCTCCGCTTCTACCGGGCGCTCACCAGGCTCGGGTACGCCGAGGCGGCGCTGATCGCACCGGTGAGCCGCTTCAACCAGCGGTGGGAGCTGCGGCACGGTGCCGATCCCGCCAAGGTGGTCGTCGTCCCGGGCGGCGTGGAGCCGCTGCGCTACCCCGTCCTGCCCAACGAACCGCTCGTGCCGACCGTGGTCTGGGTGGGCAGGATGGTGCCGCGCAAGGACCTGCACACCCTGATCCGGGCGTTCCGGCGGGTGCGCGACGCGGTGCCGCACGCCGGCCTGCGGCTGGTCGGCCCGCAGGACGATCTCGCGTACGTCGCCAGCTGCCGCCGCCTCGTCGACCGGTTGAGCCTCGGCGGCGTGGTGCGGTTTGACGATCCGGTCCAGTCCAGCCGCCAGGCGTTCGCGGCCGGGCACCTGGTGGCGCTGTCGAGCGTCGCCGAAGATATGCCGTACCCCGTCGTGGAGGCCATGATGTGCGGCCGCCCCACCGTCAGCACGGACGTCGGGGCGGTCGCCGAGGTCGTCGGCGACACCGGCGTGATCGTGCCGCCCGGCGATCCCGTTGCCCTGGCCGGCGCCTGCGTCGACCTGCTCGCCGACCCGGCGCGCCGCCGTCGCCTCGGTGCCGCCGGCCGGGCTCGCGCCCTGCGCCTCTACACCGTCGACACGGTGCGGCGGGCCTATACCCACCTGTACCGAGAGGTGACCGCCGCATGAGTGGATCCGTGGCCGAGCTGGCTCAGCGTTTCCAGGGGCCCGTGGTCGACGTCGACGAGCTGGTCGCGGCCCTGGAAGCGACCGGCATCAACGACCGCGAGGCGGCGCGGCGGTACGGCGCACCATCGGTCTTCGCGCTCGGCGAGCAGGTGCTGGGGCACCTGCGCCGGCAGCCCACGCCGTGGCGGGCAGACCACCGCCCGCCGCCGTACCTGGCCGGGGCGCTCGGCCGGGCCGCGCTTCTGGTGTGCGCGCTGCTGCCGCTCGTCCTTCTCAGTGACAGGGCTCCGGTGCTGGCCGCCCTGGTGCTCTTCCCGCTCGTGCGGGCGCTGACGCCGTCGGGCCTGGCGCGGTCCCGCGCTCCTTACAGGTCCGCCAATGACCTCGCTCCCGTCGAGCCCACCCGTGCCGGCGGCGTCTCGTCCAGGTGGCCCCTCGCTCCGGGATGGCGAGGGCTGCACACCGACACCTCCTCCGCACGCCGCGCTCGCGGGCGGGCGGCGCGCGGGCTCGTGGGCCTGGTCGAGGCGGCCGCCATCGCACTGGTGTGGTGGACCGCACCGACCCTGCAACCGCTTCTGGTGGCCGTGCCGCTGGCCGAGATCCTGGTGGCGTGGCACCGCAGCCGCGCGACCGCCGGCCTCGACGGATACGAGGACCTGCGCGCGTTCCGCCGCGAGGTGCGCGGGCTGGCCGCGGTCACCGTCGGCGCCCTCGTGCCCCCGCTCGTGGCCGGCGCGGCCCTCGGCGCGGCCGCGTACCGCCTGCCCTACCGGCTCTCCGCCCATCCGCAGGCCCGCGACCTGGTGCTCGGCATGGCGGCGGCGATGCTCCTCGGCGGGCTGCTCGCGGTGACCGGACTGCTGTGCGCGCGCGGGCGCACTCTCGCCGCCGCGGTGGTGGCCGCCGCACCGCTGGCCGGGGCCGCGGTGGTGGCGTGGCTCCTTCACGCGGCGGTACCCGGATTTGCCGTCCTACCTGGCGTGGTGGTGGCGATCGGCGTCGCGTACCTGCTCGGCCTCGTCGTCGCCGCACACTCCACATTCGACCCGGACGAGTACCAGTGACCGAACCCTTCTTGACCGGCCTGATCGACCTCAACCACGGTGACCGCCCTCTCGCCGACGTGCTCGACGAGGTGGACCTGTGGGCCAGCCGCCTCATCGATGGGCTCTTCCTGGACCAGGCGCCGGCCGACCTGGCCGGGCTCGGCGCGGTCGCGCTGGCCGTGCGGCTGGCCCGCCGGCTCGGCTTCGCGCAGGTCGTGCTGAACCCCGGCCGCCCCGTCGACCCGCGCTATCGCGACCTGGACGCCGAGATCTGCACGTTCGAGGGTGACTGGGCGCGGTATCAGCGCTGGTCGGGTGAGGGTTCGCAGCCCGGTGACGGCCACCTGGTGTACGGCGTCCCGCCAGCCCAACAACCGGCCGCCCACCGCCTGCTCGCCTTACGCCGGGCCGGCCTCGCCTTCGTAACCGCCGGTCACCTCCGTGATCAGGGCGTCATTCAGGTCGCCGGAGCAACTTGAAGGACGCCCTGATCATGGTGTGGGTTCAGGGCCTAGCGAACTCCTACCAACTCGCGGGGTTCCTCAGAGGTGTCCGCGTGGCGGGGTGCCGGGCGCTCCCGCAGGAACTTCGGCGCCCACCAGTTCGCCTTGCCGAGCAGCGTCATCGCCGACGGCAGCACCACCGCGCGGATGATGGTCGCGTCGAGCAGGATCGCGGCGGCGAGCCCGATGCCGAGCTGCTTCATGTCGATCGTGCTCAGCGTCGCGAAGATCGAGAACACCGCTACCATCACGATCGCCGCACTGGTCACCACGCCCGCCGAGCTGGTGATGCCGTACGCGACGGCCTCCTTGTTCGGTACGCCGCGGCGTACCGCCTCGCGGATCCGGCTGACCACGAAGACGTGGTAGTCCATGGACAGTCCGAAGAGGACGACGAAGAGGAATAGCGGCAGCCACGTCACGATCGACTCCATCGACGTGAAGCCCAGCAGGCCCTCCGCCCAGGTGCCCTGGAAGACCAGGACCAGCAGGCCGTACGACGCCGCGACCGACAGCAGATTCAGCAGGATGGAGGTCAGCGCGACCACCACCGAACGGAACGTCAGCGCCATCACCAGGAAGGTCAGCAGCATCACGAAGCCCATGACCAGCGGGAGCTTGCCGCGGATGTGCTCCGCGTAGTCGACGCTGCCGGCGACGTCGCCACCGACGGCGTACTCCACTCCGGACAGTGTGCCGAGCGCCGACGGGATCAGCTGGTCACGCAGCTTGTCGAGCGACTCGCGGGCCTCGTCGGCACGGCTGGCGTACGGGGTGGCGACCTCCAGCGTGCTGACCGTGCGATCAGCGGACACCTGGATCTCCGGTCCGCCCGCCTCGACCGGTGCGAACAGCGGATCGCCGCCGGCACGCGACGCGAGGTCGGTCAGTGCCGCCTTGACATCGTCCGCCTTGGACGCCGGCGCCTGGACGGCTACGAAGTGGACGGTGCCGTTGCTCGGGAACGCGGCGGTCAACCGGTCGTACGCCTGCATCGCCGGTGTGGTGCGCGGCAGGTCTTCCATGCCGGGGAACTTCATCTTCATTCCGAGCGCCGGCACGGCGAGCGCGAGCAGCAGTCCAACCGAGACGAGCAGGGTCATCAGCGGGTGGCGCAGCGCCGGACGCAGTACGGCGGGCCAGAACTTCGGTGCGCCCGAGCGGCGTGCGGACAGGCGCCACAGCAGCGGCACGCGCGGCCGGTCGACCCAGCGGCCCAGCTTGGCGAGGATCGCCGGCAGCACCGTCAGCGAGCCGATCACCGACACGGCGACCACGAGGATCGACCCGACGGCGAGCGACGAGAACACCACGTCCGTGGCCAGGAAGAGGCCGGCCATCGCGATCATCACGGCGATACCGGAGACCACCACCGCGTGCCCGGACGTCTCCGCGGCGATCTCCACCGCGTCGAGATGGCCGCGCCCCTTGGCGCGTTCCTCGCGTTCGCGGCGGATGTAGAACAGGGAGTAGTCCACGCCGACCGCGAGGCCGATCAGCAGGATCACGCTGTTCGTGGTGTCCGTCGAGGGCAGCAGGTGTGAGGCCAGTGTGGACAGACCCATCGCCGCGAACACGGACGACATCGCCAGCAGCACCGGTACGCCGGCAGCGATGAGCGCGCCGAACGCCACGATGAGGATGAGCAGCGTCACCGGCAGGCTCAGCAGCTCAGCCCGCTTGAAGTCGTCGCCGAGCGTGTCGTCGAGCGCCTTGTCGATGGACGGTCCGCCGACCTCCTCCACGCGGACGTCAGGGTGCGCCTGCTGAAGCGAGGTGGTCGTCGCTTGCAACGGTGCCAACCGGTCGGACGCGGTGTCGGCGTCGCCGGTCATGGTGATCGCCACCAGCACCGCCGAACCGTCACGTGCCAGCACCGGATCCGCGACGCTTGCGACGCCTTCGGTCGCCCGCATCCTGGTCACCGCGTCCGCGGCGGCCGCGTCCGCGGCGGCCCTGTCCAACTGTCCACTGGGGGCGGTGATGAGCACGTTCTCGGTGGCGTACTCGTCGAAGTTGCCGGCGATCTCGATGACAGACGCGCGTCCCGCCTCGCCGATCGCCTCGTCTTCGTCGGTCGCCTCCTTGAGGCCGGCCGCGCTGCCCCCCACGAAACACACGGCCACGAAGACCACCCACAACGCGATGGCTCGCCACGGATGTTCGGCGCTCCATCTCGCGACCCGCACGGTCATCGGTCGCTTGCCCATCTCGGGCTCCCCCTCCGTCAACGTCCTGTGTCAGGGACTGACGCTAGGGATCGCGGAGCGCCGCTACATCGGGGATCGACCCGCCTAGGCCCCGGATCTGGTACCGGGGGAATAACCCCGACGCGGCCGGGGCTGGCACCGGGGGCAGCTGTACGACGAGCGGTTCATGAACGGCTCTCGCCGGATCGGGGCGCCGCAGCGACGGCAGGGCTCACCCTCCCGCCCGTACACGTTGAGCGAGCGGTCGAAGTAGCCGCTCTCCCCGTTCACGTTGACGTAGAGGGCGTCGAAGCTCGTGCCACCCGCGACGAGCGCCTCGCCGAGCACCTCGCGCACGTGCGCGAGCAGCCGCGTGGCGGCCGGCTTCGTCAGCGCGTCGGTGGGCCGCAGTCCGTGCAGGCGTGACCGCCAAAGTGCCTCGTCGGCGTAGATGTTGCCGACCCCGGAGATGAGGGTCTGGTCGAGCAGCGCGCGCTTCACCTCGGTGCGCTTACGCCGCAGCCCAGCCACGAATCCCGCGTCGGAGAACAGCGGGTCCACGGGGTCGCGCGCGATGTGCGCGATCTCGGCGGGCAGCTCGGCGCCGCCCTCGGAGTACGACAGGCCGCCGAACGTGCGCTGGTCGACAAAGCGCAGCTCCGAGCCGCCGTCCGCGAACCGGAACCGGACCCTTAGGTGTGCCTCGTCCGGCGCGTCCGGGGGTTGTACGAGCAGTTGCCCCGACATGCCGAGGTGACCGAGGATCGCGTCGCCCGAGTCGAGCGGCAGCCACAGGTACTTGCCCCGCCGGCACACGTCGACCACGGTGCGCCCGGCCAGCGCCGCCGCGAAGTGCGCCGCACCGGGCAGGTGCCGGCGCACCGCCCGCGGGTGGTGCACCTCGACACTGGTGATCCGGCGGCCAGCGACCCATTTGGCCAGCCCCTGCCGGACCGTCTCGACCTCGGGAAGCTCAGGCAACGGTCGCCTCGTTGTCCGAAGCCGGCGGCTCGCCGAACTTCGCCGACAGCGTCCGGTACGCCGCCTCGGCCGCCCGCTGCTCGGCCTCCTTCTTGCTGCGCCCCTCGGCACCGCCGTACCGGTCACCCGCCACCACCACCCAGGCCGTGAACGTCTTGGCGTGGTCGGGACCGGCCTCGTCGATCCGGTACTCGGGCACGCCCAGCCCCAGCGAGGCGGTCAGCTCCTGCAGGCTCGTCTTCCAGTCCAGCCCGGCGCCCCGCCCCGCTGACTCGATCATCAGGGGGTCGAAGAGCCGGTGGATCACCTTCGAGGCGATCTCCAGCCCGTGCTGGAGGTAGATCGCCCCCAGCAGCGCCTCCAGCGTGTCGGCGAGAATGCTCGCCTTGTCCCGCCCGCCGGTGGTCTCCTCCCCCTTGCCGAGCAGGAGGTACGTCCCGAGCCCCTGAGGGCCGAGCCCTCGCGCCACGTCGGCGAGCGCCCGCATGTTGACGACGCTGGCACGCAGCTTGGCGAGCTGTCCCTCCGGGAGGTCGGGATGGTTGTGGAAGAGCGCCGTGGTGATCACCACCCCGAGCACGGAGTCGCCGAGGAACTCCAGCCGCTCGTTGGTGGGCAGGCCGCCGTTCTCGTACGCGTACGAGCGGTGCGTCAACGCCCGGTCGAGCAGGTCCGGGTCGAAGGCGACGCCGAACGCCGCCTCCAGATGCGCGACCGGCGGCCGCTTGCGTTTATCCATGGATCACCCCTAGAAGTGTGGAGATCTCAGTAGCCGCGGCGCGGCGGTGCAGGTGCGCGGCGAGGGCGATGCCGGAGGCCACGTCGGCGCCGGCGGCGGCGCCGTGGCAGACCACCACGGTGCCGGAGACGCCGAGCAGCGCCGCGGCCCGCGGCACGCTCTGCGTTGGCCCGCCGAGCATCATGTACGCGCCCTCGACGCCTTTGAGAAGCACGTTGCCGGTGAACCCGTCGGTGACGACGACGTCGGCGCGCTCGCCGAGGCAAGCCTCGTACCCCTCGACGAACCCGATGTAGCGGGCGCCGGACGGCAGCTGCTGCCCAGCGAGATAAGGATCGGCGGCGCGACGGGCGCGGTCGCCCTTGCCCGGCTCGGTGCCGATGGAGAGGAGCCCCACGCGCGGCTTGTCGACGCCGTTCACGACGGCGGCGTACGCGGCGCCGAGGGCGGCGTTCCGCGCGAGCGTGCCGGGCCGAGCCTCCACGGACGCGCCTACGTCGAGGAGGACGACCGGCCCGGCGACGGCTGGCAGCGTCGTGGCGAGCGCCGGACGGCGTACCCCTGGCCAGCGGCCAAGCCCGAGCACGGCGGCCGTGACAGTGGCGCCGCTCGGCCCGGCGGAGACGGCGCCGTCGACGGCGCCCTCCGCGACGGCGGCTACGGCTGCCCGGACGGTCGTGTCGGGCCGCTTGGCCCCGCTCGCGGCGTCGGCCATGCCGACGGCGCCGCTGATGGGGCGCACGGTCACCCGTTCGCGGTCGACCGCGGGGAGGGCACCAACGATCTCGCCGGCCACCTCGGAGGGGCCGACGAGCAGCAGGCGGAGGTCGGGATCGGCATCACAGGCGCGCAGAGCGCCGTCAACCACGACGGCGGGTGCCCCGTCCCCGCCGAGGAGGTCGACGGCGATCCGCGCGATATCCGGACCTTTCGGTGCCGGTGATGCCCGCCCCGACGTCGGGCGAGTCACGCGCGGAACAGTGTCAGACCTCGATGACCTGGCGGCCGTTGTAGGTGCCGCAGACCGTGCACGCCGCGTGCGGCAGCTTCGGCGAACGGCACTGCGGGCACGCCACGGTGGCGACAGGAGTGGTCTTCCACTGCGCGCGGCGGGACCGGGTGTTGCTGCGCGACATCTTGCGCTTGGGGACGGCCACGTTCTTACTCCTCTTTCCGGGTCAATTGCGACAGGGCCGCCCACCTGGGGTCGACCTGCTGGTGGCTGTGGTCAGCCGGCAGCTCGTCCCACGGCGCCCCACACTCGGGGCAGAGCCCTGGACAGTCGGCTCGGCACAGCGGGTTGGTCGGCAGCGCCAGCACCACCGCGTCCCGCAGCACCGGCTCCAGGTCGACCAGGTCGCCCTGTAGCCGGCCGACCTCGTCCTCGCCGGCCGTCTCGTCCGTGGTGCTGTGCTCGTAGGCATACAGCTCCTGGATCGTGACGGTCACCGAGTCGTCGATCGGGCGCAGGCAGCGGCCGCACTCACCCGTGACGGCACCGCTCACCGTCCCGGAGACGAGCACGCCCTCCGACACCGACTCCGTCCTCAGATCGAGGGTGAGGTCGGCGCCTTCCGGCACACCGATCAACTCCAGCCCGAGGTCTCGTGGCGCCGGTGCCACCCGATTGACCGTACGCATCGAGCCAGGTCGGCGCGGTAGCTCCCTCGTGTCGAGGACCAGCGGCGACCTGGGGTTGAGGTGGGTCTGCGAGTGTTTGGGCATCATGAGACTCCGGCCTGGTAGAGGCCGACGGTCTAGGCTACCCGAGGACCGCCGGCACAGTCGAACCGGCCTCGGCCCCGCGCCTTGGGCCCGAGGGCCCGCGCACGGAGCGAGCGCCAGCCAGCTCAGCTAGAAGGGCAGGGGGCGCTCGTTGTCTTCGCCGACGAACGTGCCGATCTCGCGGAGAGCGTGCATCTTGTCGCGCCCCCGCTCGATCGAGGCTAGCGCCCTGGTCAGGAACTGTTCGAAGTTCGCCAGGGCGGTGTCGACGTAGTCGTCGACCTCTTCGCGCAGCCGCTGCGCCTCTGCCCGCGCCTCGGCGATGATCCGGGCGCCCTCGTGCTCGGCGGAGACGGTGATCTCGTTCACCGACACCAGGCGGGCGTGCTCGGCCTCTCCCTCACTGATGATCCGTTCGGCCTCGTGCTTGCCGGCGTCGATGATCTTGTCGCGTTCGTCCAGGAGCGCGGCGGCCCGCCGCAGCTCACTGGGGAGCTCGGCCCGGAGCTGATCGAGCGCGCCGATCATCTCGCCGCGGTCGACCATGCAGTTGTTGCGCGACATCGGGACCGATCGGGCGGTCTCCACGATCGCGATGATCTCGTCGATGCGGTCGAGCGGGTCCACGGGCCTCACTCCTGTCGTTCTACGGCCGCCCCGTGTTGGTGGGTCCGGCCAGGATGGTGCTCACCTCATGATGCGGTCCGCAAGTGGCCGCCGCGCTCCACCCGCCGGTCCGTGGCGCGTCGCGCCTAGGACGGTGGCGGGCCAAAGCGCTCGCGCAGCCGGGCGGCGACCAGGTCGGGCACGTGCGGCGACACGTCGCCACCCCACTTCGCGACCTCTTTGACAAGGCTCGAGGAGAGGAACGAGTAGAGGGGATTGGTCGGCATGAAGAGCGTCTCCACGCCGGCCAGCCCGATGTTCATCTGCGCCATCTGAAGCTCGTAGTCGAAGTCGCTGACGGCACGCAGCCCCTTGACCACCACGGTCGCCTCCTGGGCACGGCAGAAGTCGACGAGCAGGCCACGGAAGCTGAGCACCCGGACGTTCTCGTACCCCTGGACGACCTCACGGAGCAGGCCGATGCGCTCGTCTTCGCTGAAGAGCCCGGTCTTCGACTGGTTGATGAGCACTCCGACGATCACCTCGTCGAAGAGCCGGCTGGCTCTGCCGATGATGTCGAGGTGGCCGTTGGTCACCGGGTCGAACGAGCCGGGACACACCGCACGTCTCACGAACGGCGACCGTACCAAAGAGTTGTCTCTCCGTATCGGCGACTGTGCTGCTCGGTGATTCCCGGCACCCACGCCACCGGTCCGGTGCGGCTGGACCGCTCGACCACGACCACGGCGTCCGCCGCCAGCCAGCCGCCGCCGACCAGCGCCGACAGCATCGCGGTGACGTCCTTTTCGGGTACCGCGTACGGCGGGTCGGCGAACACGACGTCGTATGCCCCTCCTTCCGGCCCGGCCGCCAGGACCGCGGATACGGGGCCCGAGACCAGCCGGGCGGACCCACCTGCGCCGAGCGCGGCGATGTTGGAGCGGACCACCCGGGCGACCCGCGCGTCCGACTCGACCAGCAGCGCATGGGCGGCCCCGCGCGACAGCGCCTCCAGCCCGACCGCGCCGGACCCGGCGTACAAGTCGGCGAAGCGCGAGCCTTCAAGGTCTACAAGGGAGCCCAACGCGCTGAAGAGGGCCTCTCGCACGCGATCCGACGTCGGTCGGGTGCCGACGCCGGGCGGCACAGCGAGGCGCCGGCCCCCGTACAGGCCGGCCACGATGCGTGTCATGCGCCGCCGCCCGCAGCCGGCCCGGAGTCGAGGGAGCTGTGAGAGCGCGCCGCCCGCAGCCGCCACAAAGCGGAGGGAGCGCAGCGACCGGAGCGACTGGCGGCTACAGGGCGGCTTTCAGCGCCCGAACCGCCCGCACGGAGCGAGGGCCAGAATCGCAGCGACCGAGCGCCAGCGAGCACAGTCATGAACAAAACGCTACGCCACACCAGTCACAGGACTACACACAGACATCACATCGACGCACACTGCTAATCGAAGATCACACATCCATAACGGCATCGTTAGATCTGCCTCAATTGCACCTTCGGTCTTCAGGATTCGCTAAGGTCTGGCGCTGGGCCGACACGTTCCGTCGGCCAACCATCGACGCGGGGTTGGCGTCGAACCTTCGTTGTGATCCGCCCCTCCCCGCGCCGCGCCCCTGAAAACCCCCGTTGTCAGGAGAACGCGTGAACCGTTCGAAGCTGTCGCTGCGGCGACCGCTGACCCTCCTCGGCGCCGCACTCCTCGGCGCCGCGGCCGCGGTCGCGATCGCATCGCCAGCCAGCGCACATCACAGCGAGGTCGCCGGCAAGGCGGTGTGCGACACCACCACCGGCGAATGGATCGTCACCTGGACCGTGACCAGCGTGGCCCCGCCCGGCGTCGAGCGCTACAAGCTGATCAAGGCGGACCTGACCCCGGCCGGGTCCACCGTCACCAACATCGCCGCCAGCACCGGCGACGACTACCCGTACGAGGTGTCGAAGCCCGTCGTTGGCGAACAGCGGGTGCCGGGCAGCACCGAGAGCGCCTCGCTCACCGTCCAAGCCCAGTGGAAGAAGGGCAAGAAGGACTTCGTCGAGCCGAGGCCGAGCACCGGCACTGTCACCCTGGGCGGCGAGTGCGAGAAGGACGTCCCGTCGGTCACCGCTCCGACGGCCAGCTTCGCCTCGGACTGCGAGGGCGCGGTCAAGGTGACCCTCGCCAACGGCGAAGAGGCCAACAAGGCGGTCCAGCTCACCGTCACGGCCAAGGACTTCGAGCAGAAGTACACGCTGGAGCCGGGCACGAGCAAGGACGACATCGTCGTACCGGCCGGCGCCGGCAAGATCTCGGTGGCCGAGAGCGGCAAGGACGCGCCTCTCAGCACCTACACCTGGGAGCAGCCGAAAGGCTGCGTCGAGCCGGACGAGCCCGAGGGCGAGATCGAGTTCACCTGCGATGAGATGATCTTCACGATCAAGAACCCGGCCAACGGCGAGACTGTGACCGTCACGTTCACGCCAAACACCGGCGAGCCGCAGACCCTCGTCGTCGAGCCGGGCCAGACCAAGCAGGCTAAGTTCCCGGCGTCCGAGGGGCTCACCGTGACCGCCTCGTCCGAGGAGTCCGGGGAAGCGACCTTCGCCTGGGAGCAGCCCGAGGGCTGTGAAGAGGGCAGCGGCGGTGGCGGCGGCGACCTGCCCGTCACCGGCGTCGCGGCCACCGGCATCGCCGCCGGCGCGCTGGTCCTCCTCGCGGTCGGCGTGATGATGTTCATGATCGCGCGACGCCGCCGGACGACCTTCACGGCCTGACGGACGAACGCCGCAAGCATTCATCCCTCCCGCGGCCCGCGATGACACCCCCCGGTCATCGCGGGCCGCACCGCTTTCTCAGCCCTTCTCCAGGTACTCGGCGCGCTCCTCGTCGACAAGTGCGGCCACCGACGCCGCCAGCGCCGGATGGCGGGCCAGGTCAGGGTCTTGCTCCACCAGCTCGATCGCGGCCAGGCGGGCCTCACCGATCAGGTCGGCGTCGCGCAGCAGCGACAGCAGCCGCAGGTGTGACCGCCGGCCCGACTGGGTCGCGCCAAGCACGTCACCCTCGCGGCGCTGCTCCAGATCAAGCTCAGCCAGCCGGAACCCGTCGGTGGTCGACGCCACCGCGTCGAGCCGCTCCCGCGCGGGCGTGCCCTCGAGCGCCTCGGTGACCAGCAGACACAGGCCCGGTGCCGTGCCGCGCCCGACCCGGCCGCGCAGCTGGTGCAGCTGCGACACCCCGAACCGGTCGGCGTCCAGCACGATCATCACGGTGGCGTTGGGCACGTTGACGCCCACCTCGATCACCGTCGTCGCGACCAGCACGTCGATCTGCCCGGCGGCGTACGCCCGCATGATCGCGTCTTTTTCGTCGGCCGGCAGCCGCCCGTGCAGCACCCCGATCCGAAGCCCGTGCAGCGGGCCCTCGTCGAGCAGCGGAGCCACCTCCAGCACCGCCAGCGGCGGCCGCTTCCCGTTGTCGTCGAGCGCGGAGGCGTCTTCTTCCGGCGAGGCGCCATCGCCGATCCGGGGGCACACGACGTACGCCTGGTGACCGGCCGCCGCCTCCTCCCGTACCCGCTTCCACGCCCGTTCGAGAAAGGCCGGCTTTTCGGCGGCCGGCACCACGTGCGACGCGATCGGCGAGCGCCCGAGCGGGAGCTGCGACAGCGTCGACACCTCCAGGTCGCCGTACACGGTCATGGCCACCGTGCGCGGGATCGGGGTGGCCGTCATGACCAGGACGTGCGGCGGCTGCTCCGCCTTTGCGCGCAGCGCGTCGCGCTGCTCCACCCCGAACCGGTGCTGCTCGTCGACCACGACGAGCCCCAGGTCGGCGAAGTCGACCCCCTCGTACAGCAGCGCGTGCGTGCCCACCACGATGCCGGCGCTGCCGCTGGCGATCTCTTCGAGCGCCCGCCGCCTGGCCGCCGCGCCCAGCGAGCCGGTGACCAGCGTCACCCGGGTCGCCTCGTCGGCCGCACCCAGCTCGCCCGCCTGCCCCAGCGGACCAAGCAGCTCGGCGATGCCCCGGTAGTGCTGGCCGGCCAGCACCTCTGTGGGTGCGAGCATCGCCGCTTGGGCACCGGCGTCGACCACCTGCAGCATCGCCCGCACCGCAACCAGCGTCTTGCCGGAACCGACCTCGCCCTGCAGCAGCCGGTGCATCGGGTGCGCGGTGCCGATGTCGCGCGCGATCTCCTCGCCCACGTCGCGCTGGCCGGCCGTCAACTCGTACGGCAGCTTCGCGTCGAACGCCGCGAGCAAACCATCGGAGCGGCGTGGTCGCGGCCTGGCCGGCGACGCCGCCGCGCGGTGTTTGCGCTGAACGAGCGTCACCTGTACCGCGAACGCCTCGTCCCACTTCAGCCGCTTCTGGGCGGCGCCCTTCTCCTGATAGGAGCCCGGCCGGTGGATCCACCGGAGCGCCTTGTCGAGCCCGATCAGGTTGTTGCCGGCCCGCATCGTCGCCGGCAGCGGGTCGTCCGGCATGGTCACGTTGTCGAGCACGACCCGGACGCACTTCGCAATCGTCCAGGTGGGGATCCTGGCCGCGGCCGGGTAGACCGGGATCAGTCCCCCGGCGAACTCCTCGATCTCCTCCGACGCCTCGTCCTCGTCGTCCAACATCACGTACTCGGGGTTGTTCAGCTGCCGCTTGCCGCGAAACTCGGTGACCTTGCCGGCGAACAGCCCCCACCTGCCGGGGCGAAGGTACTTGTCGTGCCACATCTGCTTGCGACCGAAGTAGTTCAGCCCGAGCACCGCACCCGCGCCGTCGCCGACCGTCACCTCGAGCATCTCGTCGGCGCCGTTCTTGATCCTGCGTCTGTTGGCGGTGCGGACCTGCGCCATCACCGTGACCTGCTCGCCGACCTCCAGCGCCCGGATGTCGGTGTGCTGGCCGCGCTCGTCGTACCGCCGCGGGAAGTGATACAGCAGGTCGCCGGCCGTATGCAGGTCGAGGTGGTCGGCGAGCGCCTTCGCGGTCTTGGCGCCGAGCCACTTCGTCAGCGGAGTGTCGGTCATGCCTGCTATTTCGGTCATTCCACGCCTACCAAAAGGGGATACAGGGGCTGGCCGCCGTCGTACTCGTTGACCTCGACGAAGGGCCACCGCTGCGCGACGTGCCCGCGCAGCGCCTCGCCGAACCCCGCCGGGGCGTCGGCGCCGATCAGCAGTGTGACAAGCTCACCGCCCCCGCCGAGCAGGCGGTCGAGCAGGTCACGGCACGTCTGGTGCAGGTCGTGCCCGATCAGGTGCACCTCGTCGTCGACCAGGGCCAGCACATCGCCCGGCCGGCACGGGCCCGCCACCGTGAGCGCCTCGCGACTGGCGAAGCAGACCTCCGCGTACCGGCAGGCGCCCGCCGCCTCGGCCATCGCGATCACGTCGTCTTCGAACCGGCGCCCCGGATCACGCACGGCGAGCGCCGCCATCGCCTGTACCGGAGACCGTGTCGGCACGACACTGACCCGCACCCCAAGGGCGTGCGCCTCCATGGCGGCGGAGCTGGCCACGGCCTGCGTGTCGGGGTCGTCAGGCAGCACCACGACGCGGGCGGCGCCGGTGGCCAGCACGGCGTCGAGCAATTCGGCGGTGGACGGGTTGGCCGGCACCACGTGAGCGCCCTCGCCACGCAGCAGGGCCGCCAAGCCGGCACCGGCGGCCACCGCCACCGCGCCCCGGCCGTCCGGCGCTCGCTCCGCCTGCGCCGGACGGCTCTGCGCGGCCACCGCCTGATCCTCGAACCGCGTGACGGAGATGCGGTGTGGCCGGCCCGCCTCGACCCCGGCCTCGATGGCGGCGCCGACGTCGTTGACGTGGACGTGGACATTCCACGTTGGGGGGTCACCGCCGGCGCCCACCACGACCAGCGAGTCGCCCAGGCCGCCCAGGATCTCCTTGAGCCGCTCCACCGCCGGCCCGGCGGCATCCAGCAGGTACTGCACCTCGTAGGCGTACTCGGAAGACCCGGTCTCGCGCGCGGCCGTGACCGGCGGGCGGGAAGCGACCGGCGGCGTCTCCACGTGCTCCCCGGTGACCACCGCCACCAGCGAGTCGAGCAGGACGCACAACCCTCGCCCGCCCGCGTCGACCACACCCGCCCGGGCCAGCGCCGGCAACTGCTCGGGCGTGCGCGCCAGCGCCCGCGCCGCCTCGGCGGCGGCCGACCGGACCACCGCGTCGAGGTCGTCTGAGCCCGCCGCGGCGGCACCCGTCGCGGCCGCGGCGACGACTGTGAGCATGGTGCCCTCGACCGGCTTCGACACCGCCGCGTACGCCGCCTCGGCTGCCGCGCCCAGAGCGCTGGCAACCGCCTCGCCCCGCACGATGGCGGCACCGCCCAGCGAGTCGGCCAGCCCGCGCAGGATCTGCGACAGGATCACCCCAGAGTTGCCGCGCGCGCCGAGCAGGGCGCCTCGCGCCATCAACCGCAGTGCCCGGCCGTGCGCCGTCTGCCCGTCGTCGGTCTCGGCGACCGTGGTGAGATCGAGGTCGACCGCCTGCTGCGCGGAGGCGAGGGTGAGCACCAGATTGGTGCCGGTGTCGCCATCTGGCACCGGATAGACGTTGAGCTCGTCGATCTCGCGCTGGTGCTGGCGCATCGACTCCAGCCCCGCCGCACACCAGTGCCGAACCGCAGCCGCGTCGAACGTCTCCAACACGCGACGAGCCTACTGTCGCCCCCCGACACCCCGCCCGAACCACACCGATCACGCCCCCTCGCGCCCGATCACACCCACCCTCCCCGCCACTCACCTCACCCCTCGCCGCCACCCCTCCCCGCCACCCCTCCCCGCCACCGCTCCCCGCCGCCCCTCGCCGCCACCCGCCGTCGATCAAGAAACCCTGGCCCTTCGGGCCACCCGCAGGTGGGTGAAACTCGTGGTGGCGTCGCT
>NZ_JBAKHX010000109.1:0-21166 GCF_036906915.1 Micromonospora sp. CPCC 206061 | reverse complement strand
ACCTCGACGGTGCCCTCTCGAACCAGAAGATAGAAGCGTCAGCAACTTCAATCTTCCCAGTTCAGAGGGCACTTTCCCGTCTGCCACACCGCCCTCAACCGAATCTCATCGGTGGATCAGGGCTAAGAGCCCGGTAAATAAAGGGATTCCGGGCGGCGGCGGTCTCGGGCGGAGTTGATGATCGCGGCCGTGTGCGACGTGGCGACGTGACATGCAGAAGGGCCTTCGGTACGAGCAAAGGCGACTAAACCTGTCGGCGAGCCCTCGGTCTTTCACCAGAAGAGCACCGCCCGCCAGGTCGCCAACGTCGGCGGCATCTGGAGCCGCTACGTTTCGGAGAACACCAGACAAACCAGCGCGGATCACCGCTGAACTGCGCGATGATGGCGTGGTGGTCAACCACAAGCGGGTCGCGCGGGTGATGCGCCGTTTCGGCGTGCAGGGCCTGCGGTTGCGGCGACGTGTCCGCTCGACGGTGCCGGATCCGGCCGCGCGGCCCGCCGCGGCCGTCGGACGGTCGGCCAGACCGCGTTCGCGGACCCGTTCCCCGTGGATCTGCCCGAGGGTGACGTCTGCGTCGATGAACCGCTGGACCAACTCACCGGCGTGGGCCAGCCGGACAACATCTGCGTGATCTACACCAACGAGCCGCTGCTCGCGGGCGACACCTTCATCTCGGTTTCTTTGAGATTGCGAACCTGCCGAGCGCGGGGTGGTGGTCACTTCCTCCATCGACTCGCCGTACCCGGACCCCGTGCCGACGGAGGAAGATCCGGAGACCGTGACCAACAACGACAACAGCGTCTTCGTGATCTGACCCGACCGGTCGGGAAGGACGCTGACGGGATGGAGCGCCGGGGCAGGGCGCCTTATCCGGTCAGCTCGGCCGGCCGCGCGGCCGGTGCGACCGGTACCGCCGAAGACGGCGGGCCGGCCGGGGCCGGCAGGGTGGTGACCGGGGCCGGAGCGGCATCCGACCGGGTGCCGGCCCGGGCGAGCACCAGGCCGAGCAGCAGCGCGCCGGCCACGTACGGGATCCCGTCGAATCCGAGCTGGTAGCCCAGCGGCACCCGCAGGACCGGACTGAGCACGAACGACGCAAAGATGGTGCCGTAGCCGATCGGCAGCCCCGCGCCGATGGCGAGCGGGAGGACGCCGACCCACCCCCACCGGGGCAGCCGGGGGCGGTGGATGGCCGCCCACGCCAACCCGGCGGCCGGCAGGTTCAGCGCCGGCGCGGCGAACCCGAGCAGCGGGGGTATCCCGTCGAGGAAGAACAGCAGCCCGGCGAGCAACGCCATAGAGCCGGCCGCGCACGGCACCCGCCAGGCCGACAACCGCGACTGGGGGGACAGCGCCGCCACGCCCAGCCCGGCGAGCACCGCCAGCGCCGTCGGCAGCCCCACCGCCGCCAGCAGCACCGAGGGCGGGGTCTGCACCCCCGGCACGGGGACGATCCGGCCCACGTAGATCCCGGGAGCTAGGAACGCGGCGAGCACTGTGACTGTCAGCAGCAGGGTGCGGCGACGGGCCGGGCCGCGCCGGTCCCGCGCGGCGAACCAGGCGCAGGCTCGCCAGGCCGCGGCGCCGACCAGCAGGCCGGCGACCGCCAGCACCGGCAGGGCGCGCGGGGTGTCCCAGCCGGCCGCCGCGACGCCGGTGTCGACGGCGAGCAGGACGACCGCGCCGCCGAGGGCCGGCAGCAGCGGCGCGCCCCGGTACGCGGCGGCGATCAGCAGGCTCAACGCGGCCACCACGATTGCGAACAGGCGCAGCTCGTGCATCCACAGCAGGCCCTCGGACGTCCGCCAGTCTGGCCAGCCGGTAAGTACTACCTCCTCGGGCCTGGCCCACTCGGGCGCCAGGCCGATGTTCGGCGTCAGGTACGCCAGCGTTACCGCCCAGGCCACCACCGCGAACGCGCCGCAGCCCAGGGCCACGCGGTGCCATCGGGGGTCGGCGGCGATCCCCGGCGCCGGGTCGTCGGCGGGAGCGGCGGGGACCGCAGCGGGTCGCGCGGTGCCGGGGCGGGCCAGGCGCAACGCGTACGTCAGGGCGAGCGTCACGCTGGTCAGCAGGATGCCGGGCAGGTGCGGCAGCAGGCTCTCGATGAGGTACGGCTGGGGGTCGGGGTGGTCCACGTAGTGCGGCGGCGGTCGGACCCACAGCAGCCGGGATAGCCACCACAGCGGCCCTTCCCCCGCATCGGGGGGCCGGTCGGCGAGCCCGACCACCGCGGCGGTGGCGGCCAGCACGACCGCCGGGGCGGCCGGCACGGCGACGGCCAGCGCGGTCAGCCGACGGCGGCGGGCCAGCGCCGCCAGGCCCGCCGCCACGGGCACGACCAGGAGTCCCGCGGCCGTCATGCCGGCCACCGCCAACGGGCCGCCGGCGTCCATGGAGGACACGTTGCGCACCATCGCCTCGGCGGCCACCGTGCCGGCGAACAGCGCCACCACGGGCGGCACCCACCCGCCCGGGAGGCCGTCGCGGACCGCGTGCCGGGCCAGCAGCAGCCCGACCAGCACCCCGGCCCCCACCCGGGCGAGGAGGCCGATCGTGGCCAGGCCGGGACTGGCGGCCGCATTCGGCGCGACCGCCCACAGCGGGAACACCACCGCCATCGCCAGGGCGACAGCGGCCACCGCGGCGATGAACAGCACCACCGTGCGTGTCACCGCCGCCTCCAGGCCGCCGAGCCGAAGCCGGCCGCCACCGCCGGCAGCGGCGGCGGTGGCGCCGGCGCGGACCAGGCTGGCGGCGAACCGTAGCTGCCGCCAGGCCCGCAGCCCTCCGCCGGTGCCCGGCTCATGGGCCAGGGCGTGCAGCTCGGCGGCCCACTCGCGGGCCAGGTCACCGCGGTGGTGGACCGGCCAGCCCCGCACGGCCAGGGCCAGCAGGCGGCCGGTGACCCAGCCGACCAGCCGGCTCACCGGGTCGTCCCGGCGGCGAAGGTGACCGCCGTGGTCGTACCCCCGGATGGGGCGAGCCCTGCGCGGTTGCCGAGCCGTTCGCGCAGCGCGGCCAGCTCCGTCCGGGCGGCGCCCAGCCCTTCGGCGGTGAGCCGGTAGTAGCGGCGGGCCGGGCGGCCCTGCATCACCGGGTCGACGGCCTCCCATTCCGCCCGCACCCAGCCGGCCTCCTGCAGTCGCAGCAGGATCGGATAGAGGGTGCCGCTGGGCTGGCCGGTGGCGCGCATCAGCTCCAGCCCGTACCGCTGTGCCGGCGGGTCCGCCAACAGCACGGCCAGCACCTCGGCGACGGCCGTCGTGATCCGGACCCTGTCCACGCAGACACCATACTCGCTTTCCTACATAGGGGTAGCCCAGCCGAACATCCAGGTAGAAGGCGGTTGAGCGCGGCACGTCCAGCCGGGCGTGGACGCAGGGGTTGCGAGGTGCGCACGCATTACAGATGCGTCGTCAACAACCCGACTTGGGCATGCGTACCTTGCCGGGGCTATATAGAGTTCGAGCATGGTGAGCCTGAAGATGACGATGCAGACCCGTACGGTTCTGCGCGCGCTACTCAGCGCCCCTGGTCAGGAGGTTTACGGGCTGGAGATCGTGGAGGCCACCGGGCTGCCGCCGGGCACGATCTATCCAATCCTGGCCCGGCTGGAGTCGGCTGGCTGGATCGAAAGCCGGTGGGAGGACGTCGACCAGCACGCGGTGGGCCGGCCGCGACGGCGGTATTACCGCTTCGTAGCAGGGCCCGTGGATGGCGCCGCGGCAGCGCGGCTGGCGCTAGCCGAGGCGGACGAACGGCAGCGGGCACGGCAGCGACGGCGGACCCCGAACGGCGAGGCGGTGGCATGGTGAGGTTCCTGCTCGAGGTCGGTAGCTGGCTGCTTCCCCGCAGCCGCCGCGCACGCTGGCGGGAAGAGTCACTGTCTCTGCTACTCGACGTGAACGGTTGGCGACGGTGGTGGTACACCGTGGACCTGTTGGTCAAAGTGCCGATGCTCGCCTGGCACCTGCACCCCCGGCCGGCGGCTCGATGGCCGAGCCCAGCCGCCGTACTCGCCGGTATGGGCTTGGTCCTCGCGGCCTTCGCCGTGCCTGGCGCGTATGTGTTGTCGCCGTTCCTGGGTGAGCAGAACACCGAAGCGCTGTTGCTGTTGGCGCCGTTCGGGCTGGCCGTGGCCATCACCCGGCACGCGGTACGTCGGGCGCGGCGTCCGGTCCTGGCCGTGCCGGTCGTTGTCTTCGGCGCGTTCGGGCCGCTGGTCGGCGTCGGGATCCTGGCAGCCGGTGCGGCGGCGCCCGGCTGGATCCAGTCCGCCACCGCGATCGCCGGATACGCCGCCCTCGCCGGGCCGGGTGTCTGGCTCGCCGCCAACTCGTGGCGGGCCATCCGTCACCGGCAGCGGCAGCGGCCCATGCACGCGTTCGGCCTCATCGCGGGCAGCGCATTCGTTTTAACGATCGCGGGACTGCTCTGGCCGGTACTTATCGGCGGCAGCCCACCGCTGCCCGTCCTCGTTGCTATGGCGATGGGGCTGTACGCCTTCCTCGCCGCCTTCCCGGTCTGGGCCGCCTGGACCGGCGTCTCGCAAATCATCCACTCTGCCCGGCGACCCCGGGAACGGACCGCCGGGCAGGCGTTCTGATGTCCGGCCAAAGACCACCCACGCCACGCCCGAAGCGCCCTTCACCGCGTACCGCATGGCTCTACCTACCGCCGTCAGTCATCTTCGGGCTGGTCGCCGTCACGAGCATCAAGTCCCTCGCCGCCGGCGACGGGGCGGGTCTCGCCGTGCCATGGATGATCGCCGGACTAGGCGGCATGACCGGCTCGACAGCTATCGTGGCTGCACATGCCGGGCGGCCGTGTCGCCGGTACGTGAGCCACGCAAGCTCTTGCCGTCCACAGCCAGGGCCCGTCGAGTTTCCGCCGGCGCCGGCCTCTGCGCGGCAAGCCAGGCTCCGACCAGCGCGGTCAGCCGATCCGGGTCCAGGGCCTGTAACAGCAGGCGGATCATTGTCTCCGAGGGGCGGCGTCCGGCGTCGATCCCTAACGCGGGCCGCGGTCTCTGCCGGCAGGTCAGCGACCCACTCACCGATCGCGGTGTAGGAACGGTAGCCGGCGACGACCGCGCAGATCGCCGCGGTGACCACGACAGCGAGCCCATGACGAACCCCGCGGCGGGCCCGCGGATCAGGCAGAGCGCTCAACGCGGTCAGTAGCCCGCCCGTCGCGGCTGGCGCACCGACTCCGGCCGGTGCACTCGACAATGAGGTGATCAGCGATGATGGCAACGCGGGCATGGCTCACTTCGGAGAGATCGACAAGGCGTAGAGAACCTCGATGATCTTCTGAACAGGTCATGCCCGCCCTGTTGTCTACACCCAAGGCGCGTCTACACCAACCCATGCAAGCCGGACACCATCACGACTTTGCCGGAGCCCTGGGTGTTGATGTCATTTACTACGCCGCCGACCTGCTCGACTACATCGACCGCGAGTTCAGCGTCGACGAAGATCCGGACGCCGAACGCAAGCCCTGGCCCGAGGCCCGGGTGCCGTATGCGCAGACGTTCTGGACGCAGATCGCCGACTGGAGTCGTAACGGATGCCCGGTCCGGCCGGGCTGAGATCGCCCCACGCGCCAAAGATCGACAAGGACGACGACTCGCAGTCACAGGCGAGCAATCTATGCCGACTGCTGACAGCAAACCGACCCCCACACCGAACCGTCAACTTCGCCTCAGTACGCAGTACAGCGACTGCGCTCTGGTTGCGGCATATGAGTGTGTTGATCTTGGATCAGTTTTGGGTCGTCTCGATTCTGTGGATGGTTTCGGTGGTGGTCGTCATTCGGTCCGATTGACGGGCGGTTGCAGCTCGTTCGGAAGGGGTTCGCGGTTGTGCAGCCACGGTGCTGGAATGCCGTTGTCGGCCCGTCCGGTGTATGCGGCGACGATGCCGCCGACGATGGCGGCCGTGGTGTCCATGTCGCCGCCGGCTTCGATACACGCCAGGATGGCCGCGCGATAGTCGTGAAGATGCGTCGCGGCGACCCACAGCGCGAACGGAACGGTGTCGTGCGCCAAGACCTGTGAGCCGTTGCCCAGTTCGTAGGCGGCCTCGGCGACGCTGACACCCAGCAACCCTCGGGCCCGAACGATGCCAGCATGGGTACTGCTGGGCACCAGGTAGGCCAGCACCGCGTCGAGAAAGTCCCGCGGTTCGGGCCGATCCTGAACCTGACGGGCCCAGCCGGCCTCGGCGGCGGCTACCGCGACCGCGGCGGCGCCGAGCACCGCCTCGGCGTGCGCGTGGGTGACCTCAGCCGAGCGCAGGGCTTCCAGCGCCGCCGTACGGGAATCGCCGGCGTGCCAGGCACCCAAAGGTGCGACGCGCATCGCGGCGCCGTTGCCCATCGATCCCTGGCCACCGAAGGCGGCCTGGGCGGCCTCAGGCCAGGCGGTGCCGTTGCGGATGTTCCGCAGGATGACCACGGCGCCGCCGCCGTAGCCGCGGTACGGGTCGAAACGCTCGGCGAAGGCGGCGGCCAAGGCGTCCTGGTGGACATGGTCGTACCGACGCAGGACCTCGACCAGGCAGCAGGCCATCTCGGTATCGTCGGTCCATGGCCACGCCTGCTCAGGTGCCCGGCCGCCATCCAGATTTTCCAGCGTGGTGCCGGGGACGAAGAACTGGGCGCCGACCGCATCGCCGACCGACAGCCCATCCAAACTGTCGAAACACAGGGTCCAACTGGTCATGTCGAACATGATCCTGCCACGCGAACCCCAGCCGCGAGAACCTGTCACCGCCGGATCTGCGGCCAACCCCAACCGCCGGGCCCCGAGTTGGAGCGGGGGCAACCGTTCACTCGGCGCGTCATGTGCGGACGCTCATCGCCCGGGGGCGAAAAGGTCCTCGCCGCTGATCACGAGGCACCCGAACATGTCGCCGAGGACAGCTCGTTGGTGTTTCGTCAGCGGGTTTACGAAGACCGCGACACCGACCTGCGCGGCCCGGCACGCTTGCGCGATTTCGCGTGCTTTGCCGGGGCTGATCAGTGTCCGCCGCGAGAACGGCTCGGTCATCTTGGCCGCACCGCCGTGCGAGACACCCGCCGCTGGACGTGCCGGCTCACTACCCGGCCACCATGTGCCTTCACCGAAGCCGCCAGCAGATCGAGCTTCGCGCCGAACTCCTTGTCCTTCGAGGAGAACAGGCCTACCAGCAACACGTCGGCGTCAGCCAGCACGCAGGCCGGTGGCCCAGTCAGATCTCGCCGCACGGGACCATGGTGCCAGGCGCCTGACAGGCACTCGCCCGGCTGCACGGCAGCAACGCCAAAGGCGCGGTCGGCGGCAGATCCGTGCACCCGGCGTAGGGCACCCATCGATATGGGAAGATCCGCGGATGACCAGCTGGGCTCGGCCACTCGACGGCATGAATGCGCTGATTGTCGGAGGCGGTGGGGAAGGAATCGGGCGGGCGATCTCGCGTGCGTTCGCCTCGGCTGGTGCGGCTGTCGCCGTCGCCGACATTGATCCGGGCCGCGCACGAGATGCCGTCGAGGAGTTGATCGGCGCAGGCGCCCGCGCTCTTGAGCTCGCCGGTGATGTACGGTCCCGATCATCTGTGGACGACTTTGTTGCCGCCACCGTCGCTGAGTTCGGTCGGCTCGATACCCTCGTGACCGTCGTGGGCGGGCAGCTTGCGTTTGTGCCAGCGGTACGGCTGCACGAGATGAGCGACGACGACTGGGATCTCGCGTACGAGATGAACCTTGGTTATGTGGCCCGCGCGGCCCGCGCGGCAATCCGCGCCTTCCTGGTCCAGGGACAGGGTGGGTCCATCGTGAGTGTCGGTTCGGTAACCGGGGTCATGGCCGCGCCCATGCAGGCCAGCTACGGCGCCGCCAAGGCCGGCCTCGTTAGTCTGGCCAAGACCGTCGCCGCCGAGTACGCCGGCGACGGGATCCGCATGAACATCGTGGCTTGCGGCGCCATCGCAACAGCGGTAGCGAACTCGACGCAGCCCGCCGACGACGTACCCGAGATCCCGATGCGCCGGCTTGGCGTTCCCGGCGATGCCGCCGCGGCTGCCGTCTATCTTGCATCACCGCTTTCGTCCTACGTGACCGGGCAGGGCGTTGTCGTCGACGGGGGTGTCACCGTTCGCGGCCCGTTCTCTGCGTGACTGGCTCCGGCGCAATCCGACCGCGATCGTGGTGCTGAGCTGCCGGTGCTCGGCATCCGCACATCGGCATGATGGCGCACGCGGAGCCGTCGTGATCTTCAAGAGCCAGAAGGTCGCGGGCTATAGCGGCTCGTAGTAGGAGTTCACCGCTGGTTGGTTGGCGTAGTTGGGTCCGGCTTTGTCGTCGGCGCCGAGGTAGAGGTAGGGCAGCGTCAGGTCTTGCCGGCCGGTGCGGCTGATCCGGCGTCGACGCGGGTCGTACTCGAATCCGGCCCGGCGCAACGCGCTGCCCAGCGCACGCCCAGCCGGTCGGCCGTCAGGCAGCCGGATGCTGGCCACGTCGAGGTCGGCGACCAGCAGGCCGCCGTCGGTGAGCCAGCTCGCCGCACCGGTGAGGGCGGCGAGCTTGTCCCCGACGTAGTGCAGGCCATGGACGCCGGTGATCAGATCGAACCGCCGCGCCGGCGTCCAGGATGTGACCGACGCGCATACCAATTCCACGGGCAGGTCTGTGCCGGGTATCGGATCGAAGTAGTCGACCAGGTCCACGCCGACCAGCGTTACCTGGTCGGCGAGCCCATCGCGGTGCAGCTGAGCGGCCGCTTGTAGCAGTGCCCGGCCGGTGCCGCAACACAGATCCAGCCAGGCACCATGCTGGCCCCGGGCGGCCCGGACACGGATCCGCCGCAGCGGATCGAACCCAAGCTCCCGCGCATAGCTGTTGACCCCGACCAGTTGCCGTTCCCGGTTCATGGCACAGTTGGCCACAACCGCCGACCGTGCGAGGTCATCGTCATCGAGCAGCCGCCGATCCACCCGTACAGCCTGCCAAGCCCGACACTGGCACCGGGCGTGACGACGCCGCGCACGGACACCGCCGTCTACGCAATGTGGATCTCCGCCGTGCACCAGGCGGCGCACGAAACCGGCGCTACGGTCGCCGCAGGGGTCGAGCACCCGACGGCCGGGCGCAACCACTACCGGATTCGAATGACCACCGCGGACGGCACACGGCTACGGCTGCTGCTCAACGCCACCGCCCTACTTGTGGCAGCCGCGGACGACACCGATCCCGATGCCGTGACCACCGCATTTCGGACCGTGCCTGGCAGCGACCTGTTCACCGACGCCGGCCTACACGTGGCCGAACCGGCCGAACTGGAACGACCGCTAACCGACCGCGACACCACCGCCCTCACCCCAGGCGAGTGCAAAGACATCACCTACCATCGCCCAGCCCGAATCGGCGGAACCGGCCCAGCCACCGGATCAGATGCGTTCGGGTCACCGACCGATACGCCCGCAACGTCGACGGCCGTAACCGATCCTCGGACAGCGACAGCCAGTACTCCAGCCACCGCTTCACCGTCCACGTCTCGGCCATCGCGTCCGGCCCGGAGAGCTCCAGGACCTCGGCCAAGCCCTGCTCAGCGGCGGCGCGGGTCATGAACCCGCCCTGGCGCAGCCGCTTCTGCCGGCCGTCCGGGCCCGGCACGTGGTAGTACCAGCGGCCGTGCCCGGGCTGGCCCCGCCGGGGACACTGGGCACCCAGCTGCCGGCCGGTCTCCGCCGACCGGCACGCACACCGCGCAAACACCGTTCCGTTGCTGGTAGCGGCCATCATGACCACCCGCCACCAGCCCGGACCAGCTGGCCCTCTACGACGCCGACCCCACACCGACTTTGCACTATCCTGATCTCAGTCGTCCGCTTGGCGATCAAGTTCCTCACTCCCAACGACAGGCGAGAACTTCGATCCCAAGATCCGGAGTGCGAGTCTCCGGCGGCCACCACATCCAGGCACGTGAGGCTCGACCGTGCCCCACATGTGCCTCACATCGTCCACCGGGGACCTTGATGTCAGCCTATCTTCCCTGGTCAACCGTGGTGGGCCGCCGGGGACTCGAACCCCGAACCTATGGATTAAAAGGTGCCTTACCGGCCTGATGCGGTACCGAAGCGCAGCAGGGGCACGTCGTAGAGGTCGGGGTCCTGCTGGCGGGTCATCTCGGGCTCGGCGACCTCGATGAGCAGCATCTCAGTCAGGAACTGGACCTTCGCTGAGAGTAGGTGGCTGGTGTGCCCGGTAGCGCTGTGCTCCTTGAGCCCCACCGACACGTGGATGTGCGGAAGGATCTGCCCCGCCGACTCGTTGTAGGCGATGGTGCCGCCACCGAGTGCCTCGACATTCGTCAGGTAGACGGAGGACCACACCGGCGCCTGCGGGTCGTCGAGCCTCTCGCACGTGCCGACGATCTTGGCCTCCGCGAAGCCGGCGATGAAGACCGGGATGAAGCCCTGCCGGACCTGGTTGGTGCGGCAGAAGTCGGCGAGTGCGGTGAAGAAGTCCTCACCATGGTCGAACGCCACGGCGAAGCTACGGCCCAGGCTTAGCTGCTGGCTACGCACCTGCTGCTCCGTCTCGTTCGGTCGTCGCGAGGGTCCACGGCCACGTTGCGGGGTCGCCGTGGCCGCCCGCCACGGCGAACGCTGAGGTGATTGCCTTGCGGTCCGCTCCGGCCGCCAGCAACGCGGACAGCAGGATCCGAGACTTGAGCGGGTCGAGGAACCCGGCGCCGGTGAAGCCGCGGGCCAGCAGGTCCCGTTCGGAGCCAGGGAAGCCGTACGTATCGGCCAACACCGGCCCTGCCCCGGTGCGTGAGGCCAGGACCACCGGTACCAGTTCGACTAACTCCTGCAGTTTGCCGACCAGGTGTTGGGGAACGTGGCCGACGCCGAAGCCGGCGACCACCACCCCGTCGACCAGGTCGGCAAGGCCGTCGAGGAGCACACCGTCGTCGCCCAGGCATATGGTGACGAGCGCTACCCGCTGCGGGCGGCCGTCGATCGGGTCCGGAACCACCGGACGGTAAGGCAGCGCGTTCACCAGCCTGGGTTGTCCCTCGACGACGTAGCCGAGCGGCCCGCCGTTGGGTGACTGGAAGGTGGAACCGGCGGTCGAGTGGGTCTTGCGTACGCGCCGAGCGGCGTGGATCTCGTCGGCGAGCACCACCAGGCACCCCGCGCCGCGAGCTGCGGTGCTCGCAGCGGTCTGCACAGCGGCAAGCACGTTCGCCGGACCGTCGGCGCCGGCCAGGGTCGGGTTACGCATCGCCCCGGTGACCACCACCGGCTCCGGGCCAGGGTGGTGAAGGTCGAGCAGGTACGCCGTCTCTTCGATGGTGTCGGTGCCTTGCACGACCACGACCCCGTCGACGCTATGCCCCAGGCGGTCACGGATGACGCCGATGACCGCGGTTAGGTCGTCGAAGCCGAGTGAGGCGCCGGGCAGCCGGCGAAAGTCCAGAGCATCTATCGCCACGTCCATGTCAGCCAAGGCGGGGATGGCGGCCAGGAGCTGCTCGGCGGACAGTGCCGGCACGACACCGCCCGAGGTGCCGGTCGTCATGGTGATCGTCCCGCCGAGGCTGAGCATGAGCACCCGGGGCTTGCCGGCGTCGTCGTCGGTCACGGGGCTTCCTCACTGCGACGAGGGACGGGGGTGTGCTCTGGAGCCTATCCGTCACCCGTTGCGTGCCTGCCGAGGTACTGGCAGGCACGGTCGACGCCCGCGACCGACAGTAGGCGGCTGCGTGGCTCGGCGACGCCGGCGCAGCCTTGCTCACCGAGTTCAGCGCAGCGGCGCACAAGCCACGGCCAGTCCAATCGCAGGTAGTCGGCTAGCGCCTGGAGCCGGTTCACTGATGAAGGGCCAGCCACGGCGGAGCGGGACCGCGCGTGGCCGATGACGTCGCCGTAGTCGCCTACGCTGGGCCGGTCGGTGGTGACGTCGACGTGCCAGATGCCGTCGGTCCCGATCCAGTTGGCTACGATCGCGCGGCGTTGGTGCTCCAAGACGAAGCCTTCGATGTTGGCGTACTCCGGTTCGGTGCAGACGGTGACGGTGATCCCGAACGACTCCATCAGCGCCGCCGCGAGCAGGAGCAGGAGGCGTTCGGCCGGCGGCGAGGCGTCCACCGTGTCCGGCGGGAGGCAGAACGCCCGGTTGATCGACTGCCCGGCGAACCGCTCCGCGACCGCTTGCAGGTAGGTGTACTTGTGCGCGAACAGCAGCCAGGTGCTGGCCTCCTCGCCGCGCTGCTCGCGGGTCCAGAAGTCGGGGACATCGGCCATCTCGCCCAGCCGGTCAAGGATGTGCCGCGCGCAGAACTCGCTGCCGATCCACATCTGCGATACCGACGACAGGTCCGCCGCCACGTCGCGGCCGAGCGATGACCGCGCAACGGTGGTGTACGGGCTGAGGTCCGGCTGGAGGTCGGCGATCAAGCGATCGTCGTTGAGAAGCGCCTGGTCCATGTTGGCGACCGCCCACAAAATGCCGAAGGTGAGATCGTCCAACGCGTTCGCACGGGGAATGAGCAGCCGGGCGGTCGCAGCACCTCGGGCCAGCCGGCGGCGGGCTTGCCTGGCGTCCAGGCCGAACGCCTGTACGCCGCTGATGCTGTCGGTGACGCCGACCACCAGACCGCGCTTCGCCCGCCGCAGAAACTGATCGTCGATATAGCCCGGCGGAACCGCCGCCAGGATCCGGCCGTCGTCGACGGCTGGGTACACCCGCGCCTCGATCGTGAGGCCGTCGAAGAACCGGCCAGCAGGGGCGGCTAAGGCCAACAGCATCCCGGACGTGTCGGGGCGTCGGGGCGGCGCTGCCAGGCCACCGTCGAGCAGCGAGCCGACCGGGTGCCTCAAAACCGCCCGTGATCCAGGTGGAGTGGTCGCGGTGGGCGTGACCTGCGTGAGAGTCGTCGCTCGGGCCGCGGCGGCCGACCTGGCCTCGTCTTCGCGCTGGCGGCGGATGAGGGCAACGATCTCAGCATGGCCACGTAGCAGTTCGCCGCCCGCGCCGAGTTCCTCGTCCACCCGAGTCCAGAAATCCTGGGTGCCCCGCGTATGCCCGGTCTCGATGTTGGCCACCGTGCTACGGCTAGTCAGGATCCGAGCCGCGAGTTCGACCTGCTTGAGCCCTGCCGCCTCCCGCAGCCGCGCAAGCTGGGCACCCAGCGCCCGCTGCGCTGCAGCCATCCGCTCCGGGTTGATCATGATAGCTCCCTCGAGAGCGAGCGAAAGGGGCCACACACGATCCCGACGCCCTGCTGAGCGCCATCCACGACATTCTTCCGGGTTTCCGACCCGACTCACCACGGCAGTCCGCTCCCCGTCTACGAGAGCGATGTCAACGAATTGTCAGTCTTGCCCGTCGGGGCTGTCCGACATTCGGTGCGGTGACCTTAACTCGGTGTTGTTCCAGTTCGACAACCCCGGCGCACATAGAGGGGCCGGGCCAGCGGATCTCGCCCATCACGGCCGGCATATCTGCCGAGGATGACCATCGTGATTCCACCGTCGCCAACGTGACCCCTACGGGCCGGCAAGGAGCACTCCGGTGACCCAGTCACTGATCGTCGATACCCATGCCAGCAGCTGCTATTTCCGCACCTCCGTCGGAGGCCGAGGACGTAAGGCGCTGGTGCAGATCACCGAACGGTGCAACCTGCACTGCGCACACTGCTTCGTCAGCTCGACCCAGGTTGGCAAAGACCTGCCGGTCGACGCCTACATCGACCTCGTCCTGCCTCGGCTCATAGGCGCCCGTGTCGAGCGAGTGACCCTGACCGGCGGGGAGCCGTTCGCCCATCCGGACCTGCTGGGGTTCTGCGAGGCGACGGTGCGCGCCGGGCTGCCGGTCGGAATCTGCACCAATGCCACTATGACCACCGACGAACAGATCGCTCACCTCGCCGAGTTGGGAAACGTGCACGTCAACGTGTCGTTCGACGGGTTCCGGGCCGCCAGCCACGGGCGGTTTCGGGGCGCCCGGGACTCGTTCGACACCACGGTCGCGACCACCCGCAAGTTCGCCCAGGCGGGTTTGTTGCAGGGGCTGCTGTCCACACCCAACGCGTTGACCCGACCGGCTGAGTTCGCGGACCTGTGCGCCTTCGCCGCCGAGATCGGCGCCCAGTACGTGCTGATGAATCCACTGTCGGCGTTCGGGCGGGGCGTGAAAAGCCAAGGCCGGTTGGCTGCACCGCAGAAGGCCATGCGAGCGATCCGGGCGGTCACCGAGCGTTTCGCCGACCGGCTCGACACCGTCTACATCCGGTTCCCCAACGACGACAAGCCGCTCGGCGGATGCGACGCCGGAAAGATCGTCTACGTGTTCGCCGACGGGACCGTCGGTGTGTGTCCCTATCTCGTGTTCGCCGCCCGCACACCCCAGTCCCGATACCGGGACAGCGACTTCATCGTCGGGAACGTCCTGGACGCGGACCTGGCCGACGGCTTGGACGATTACCGGTTCCATGAGCGGTTCACCGTCGGCGCGAACCCCACATGCGGCTCATGCGCGCTGTCGTCTACATGTGGGAAGGGATGCCCGGCCGCGTTGGTGTCGCGGGGCCAACTGATCGGCGAGGTCGACGCGGAGCAGTGCCCGGTCGTCCCAGGCGAGCGGCAGATGCTGCCGCTGCTCTCCGTGCCCGCCGGCCGATCATGACAAGCCTGTTCATCGCGGTCGAAGGCCCGAACGGGGTCGGCAAGACCACGATCGCCACCCGGCTGGCCACCCGCCTGCAGGACCGCACCGGGGGCTCGGTGCACCTGACCACCGAACCGACCGACACCCCGCTCGGGCGGCTGTTGCGGGCGTCCGAGTCGGTGCTGCACGGCCGACCGCTCGCGCTCACCCTCGCCGCGGACCGCGCCGCCCACGTCGAGTCGGAGGTCATTCCGGCGTTGGACAACGGCAGGCACGTGGTCACCGACCGGTATGTCCAGTCCTCGATGGTCCTGCAACGGGTCGACGGGCTCGACTTGGACGAGATCTGGGCCTACAACCAGTACGTCCTGCCCGCCACGAGCATCTACCTGGAGGACGAGCCGCAGGTGATAACCGGCCGGCTGGGGCAGCGTACGTCGCTGACCCGGCTGGAGATCGTCGGTAGCCCACGCCGAGAACTGGAGCTGTACCGGGAAGCCCGGCAGTTCCTGGGCAGCGAGGACTGGCAGCAGCACGTCATCGACTGCCACGGCAAAGACCCGGATCGCGTCGTCACGGCGATCCTCGACTGCCTGAAGCTGTGATCATCGGCGAGAATTGGCCGTGCTCTCCCTGCTGACCTTGAATATCCAGGCTGCCGCCAAACCACGCGCGCAAGCTTTGCTGGCGTGGCTCGACGAGCGGGCCGACGACTTGGTCATCCTCACCGAAACCAGTACGGGTGAGGGAACGGCGTACCTGTTGAACCAGGCACGCCAAGCCGGGCTGACGATCGTCAAGACCCCCGACCCGCCCGGCGAGCGAGGTGTCGCCATACTCAGCCGCGTTCCGATCATTGCCCGCCCAGACCTGGCTGCGGGCGTCACGCTGCCGGGCCGGGTGGCCGCCGCCACGATCCCCGGCGAGCCCGATATCACCGTGCTCGGTGTATACGTGCCATCCAGCGACCGCGCGCCTGCCAAGGTCGCCCGCAAGCGTGACTTCATCGCATCGCTCCTGGCCGCCCTCAAGGCTTTGCCAGCGACGTCCAAGTCCCGGCTCGTGCTTGGCGGCGACTACAACGTCATCCGCCGCGACCACCAGCCCAGCTACCGCGGCTTCCTGCCTTTCGAGTACGCCATGCTGGACACCCTTGACGCTCACGCGCTGGTCGACGCGCAGCGGCTGTGCTCGCCGGGCGTGCAGGAGCACAGCTGGATCGGCCGGTCGGGCAACGGGTACCAGTTCGACTACTTCCACATCGGTGCCGAACTCGCCGGCCGTCTGGAGACCTGCCGGTACCTTCACGAGCCTCGTGAGCGGGGCCTGAGCGATCACGCCGCCGTGAGCCTCTGCCTGCATATGCCAGTGCCAGCCGGTCTACCGATCGATGCGTCCGGGATGAGCGGTGCCGGTGCCCTCTTCTGACCAAGGACCCGCATGTCCAGGGCGGGTCTGCTAAACCCGTGTGTGAACGCGGCGCGCCGGCCAAGACCCAACCCGTGGCCAGTGGTGTCCCTGCACATCGATGTCGTGCCGACCGCGCGGACGCGGGAGGTTATCTGGCACGAGCGAGCAGCGCGGCCCTGATCAGTGAGTCGTAGGTCTCGGTGACCCTCTGCGCTGGGACGCCAAGCGATCTGACGAACTTGTTGAGGCGGGCCTGGGTGTCGTGGCCGGATTGATCGAGCCCGACGTGTTGCTCGACTTCGAGAAACGCTCCAGCGTGCTCGACTTGATCGAGGCACAGCGACAGCGCTCCGAGGCTGCCGGTGCGGCGAACCTTGACGATGCGCACTGTGGGATAGAAGCCCATGGCGAGTAGTGCGGCGTGCATCTGTCCTCGGTCGGCAACCTCAGACTCACATTCCATGCAGGCCATCTCGTTGTCCAGCGGCTTCTTCACCGTAAACAGGTGTTTCCCGTCCTGGGTGCGAAGCCGGGCGAACGGCACGCCGGCCTTCGGCTGCCCGTACGCCCAGCCGACCGGGGCATACGCCTGATCGTCCTGGTGAACGGGGGCGGACAGGACCACACCGTGGGTGGCCAGCGTACGCACCAGCCTGTCCGCGTCGTCGACCTGATATTTGACCTCAACCTCTTGACCGGCGCTGTCACCGGATGGGTCCACTGGCACGTCTGGGGAGCCTAGCGCCCGCGGTCGTGACCGCGGTCCGCCGCGCCCCCGTGAGGAGGCCTTGCGTGTCGCAGATTTGTCAACAGCGTGGTCGGACTCTCGCCGACACCCCGCGGCGGGGGTTCACATGGTGGTGGCACGCGGGTGTCCACGCCCGACAGCGGTAGCTCACCGGCGCGGAGGGTCTTTCTCGGCCCGGTAGTGCTCCGCCGCAGAGTTCGACTCCCGCATGCCAACGATGGCCGGCACACCCGGCGCCGGCGAAGGAGGTGCCTAGTGACCAACCTGACGACGCCATCAGCAACCGTGCAGGCGGCGGAGAGCCGCCACAGCCGGTCGGCCGACGAGCAGCCGCGAGGACAGCGGATGTGCCCGTCGCGAGGGCACGGCGGATGGAACCCACCCGGCAGTGCAGCGCGCACGGCGCGTCCCGGAGCCACCGATGATTCATCCCGGTAGTACGCAACCAGGCGACGGAGAACTCACATACAGCCAGGCGATGCGAATCTGGAATGATCATCAACCAGATCGTGTGTGGCTTGAGTTCGGATTTCAGTGGCCGCCACTGACCATTGCTCGGCCTCATTGCGTGACCATCGGATGTCGGCTGCGGTGGCCGTGTTCTCCCGCGCTGGCGGCCGATGCCTGGCTCTGCCGGCATGAGGCGTCGCAGAGCACCGTCGCGGCTCCCGCACGATAGGTCTGGCCGCCACCGCATCTCGTCCGGACCCGCACAGTCAACGCATCTTGATGCTCGGGGCCGAACGGCTGTAGCGACGGCTCAACCAACGAGGCGGCGATGTTCCGGTCTGTGGTGTTCGACATCGGCGAGACGATTCTCGATGACACCTGCGAGTTCGCCGTGTGGGCCGACTGGATCGGGGCGCCGCTGCACACCTTCTCGGCGCTGCTGGGCATCGTGGTCTCCCAGGGACGCAACAACGCGGAGACCTTCGCATACTTCCGGCCCGGCTTCGACCTGGAGGCCGAACGCCGACGCCGGGAGGCGGCCGGCGTGGGGGAACAGATCAGCCAGGACGACCTCTATGCAGATGTGCGGCCCGCCCTGGCCGAACTGCGGGCTCGGGGGCGATGGGCCGGGTTGGCGGGCAACCAGACCGCCCGCGCGGCCGGTTGACCAGATCGCCACCTCCGGCGAGTGGCAGGTGGCCAAACCCGACCGGTCCTTCTTCGAGCGGGTCATCGCCTGGGCTCCCGGCGACGCGCACGAGATCGTCTATGTCGGCGACCAGCGCGACAACGACATTGCGGCATCGCAGGCCGCCCGGCCTGTTCCCGGTACTGATCCGCCGCGGCCCATGGGGTCACCTCTGGGCAGACGCCCCGGTCACGACCGCCACCGCGTTCGGTGTGATCAGGTCGCTGGGGAACTACCGGACCTGCTGCGGTCGGCACCGGCGAGCTGACGCCGGCACACTCACGGACCACTGCCACAACCGCCAATGCGTACGGCCTGTCGAATCCTGTTGACGGCGCCGACGTAGTAGTCGCGGACGGGAGGCGCACAGGCCGATCAACGGTAGAAGAGGATGTTTGCTGGAGGCTCGGCCGTCCGACCCGGATCAGCTCGACCGCCAAGGGTGACTCTCGTGTCCCCGTCGCCTGCGGTTGCCGCCGAGCCGTCGCTGCCCCGGGCCATGCCCGCAGTGGCGCGAGGGATGGCAGCGTGGTGGTTGTAATGCTTGGAGCGCCGGCCACATAAGCATAGGTAGGGGTTGTGTTGGGGCTGAGCAGCGGAAGGGGTGGCATGGATTCCGATAGTGAGGACGGACGGACTTTTGATCAGCTCTACCGATCCTGTTATGTGAGGATTGTTCAGTACGAGTATCGGCGGACGCTGGACATGGGGGTAGCCGAGGAGCTGGCTCAGGAAGTGTTCCTGATCGCGTGGCGACGTTGGGATCGAGCGGAGGGTGGCGGTCTGCCCTGGTTGTACGGCGTGGCCCGTCGCGTGTTGGCGAACTACGTGAAGTCGGGTCGTTCCGGCGGTCGGGAGATCGGGCTACATGAGGTCGCGGATCTGGATCTGTGGGATGGCAAAGACCAGTTCGGTTATGTGGATCATCTCCATGATGTGGTCGGTGCGTTGAGCGGGTTGAGTGCCGATGACCGTGAAGTGTTGCTGTTGGCAGCGTGGGAGCGACTGACGGTGACGGAAATATCCCAAGTACTTGGTTGTAATCGAGGTGCTGCGGCGGTGCGGTTGCATCGCGCTCGACGGCGGCTGGAACGGCGGATGGCGGCGGGGTCGGGCTTGGGTAGTACGGCGGACAGACAAGCCGACGCTTTTACCCACGTGTCTGGCCGGGTTCGCGGTGCTGCCGAGACTAGGGAGGTGCTGAAGTGAGTAAGCAGTCGATGTTTGATCTAGTGACTGAGCTGGATCCGGCAAAGGGTGTCCGTCAGTGGCCAGAGCCTCCGCTGATGGTGTGGTCAGACGAGTCGAGGGCGTCTAGCGGTGAGCTGTTGAGTTCGTCGTCTGCCAGTGCGTCCGGCGTCGGCGGTGGGCTGGAATCGGTGCTACGGCGTGTCCGCCGTTCGTCGGCCGCCGTTGCGACGCGGGGTCGGCCTCGGTTGCGTTGGTGGGGTCCGATTACTGCGGCTGCCACCGTGGTGGTGGCTGGTGTGGTGTACGGCGGAGTGAGTGGTGAGCCAGCGGTCGCGGCGACACCCGCTCCGCTGGCTTTGCAGTACGAGTCCGGCGCAGACTCAGCCAGCGGAGCGCTGCGGGATCTGGCGGATCGTCTGGCCATAGAGGCCCGTCGTGATCCGACCGAGGACCGGTCTGGGCGGTTCGAATACGTGGACGTGAAGCTGTGGGCATTGGACCTGGCCGCCGGTGGTGGCCGTACGGCGGTGCAGATCGTTCCGCAGCGGGAGCAGAAGTGGCGTAGCGCGGATGGGACTGGGCGACTGTCAGTGGCAACGTTGCCGGCTGAGCCGCCAGGGACGCGCAGCTCCGGGTTCCCGGCCGGGCCGCCTCTGGCAACGCAGGTGACCGAGTTCTCTGCAGGACAGTTCTTGCCGGTGGTCGCCGAACCGGTTCCGACATCGGTTCCGGCGTTGCGGGCCGCGTTGTACGCGCGGCAGCCGCAGATCAATGGCCCCCAGTCTGCGTTGCGAGCGGTGGCGGATCTGTACCGGTCGCAGGTGGTGTCGATGTCGGCGAGGATCGCCGTACTGCGCGTGCTCGCCGACGTGAACGGTGTCTTGTACCGCGGACACGTCACCGACCGGCTCGGCCGGGCGGGTACGGCGATCAGCGTGGACTCGACCAACGGCACCACGGGCAAGAACCGGGACCTGCTGATCTTCGACGACACGACCGGGCAGCTTCTAGCGCACGAGTCGCTAATTCTCATCGCGCCGCACCAGGTGCACGTCAAAGCGCCCGCCGTGTTCAGCTACATCCTCTACCTCGACCAGGGATACGCGGACGCAATGAAATGACTTCCTGCTGCACAGGTTCGGGCCGTGGACGCGACGGGAACCCGACGCGGCCACGGCCCTCGTGCTACCTGCCAGAGCAAGGGCGGAGCCTGTGCGGCATAACGGCCAGCGAAGGTGCGGGTTAGAGCGGGCAATTCTGGTTGACGTGGTCCGCGGCGTTCGGGTTGGGAACGGTGGCTACCTCACGGTCGTTCCCATCGGTGAACCAGTACACGTCATCGTCGCTGTGATTGGGATATGCCCCATGACCGATGTAGAGCACGAAGACCGGGCTTGGACGGACCTGGGCTGACGACTCGACGCGGTCACCCCAGTTAAACGTCCACAAGTCCTGCCACCCACAGTCGTTCAACCGACCACGCGGATAGGTGAAGTTCGGGCCATCGAAGAAACAGAAGCGATATCCGCCACAATCAACCGCCAGCGTTGACGCGTCATCGCGTGTCCGCTCACCCGGTCGCGCAAACGTCATAATGAAACGACCGTTGTCGTAAGAGACCTCATTGTCGGCGATCTGAACGCCGCCCGGCGCCCGGCGCAGCTGCTCCTTGATCTGGGCCTGCAACTCAGCCTTGGTCCGTGCCGGCGCCAAGTATCGACTCACTTTCCCATCCGACCGCTTTTGCACGACCTCCGCAGAACCGAGGCTAGGAGCCGGCTTCGCCGCCATGGCCGCCCCCTGACCGGCTCCAACAATCATCGCCATCGTGAGAACTGCCGGAACCCACCACCTCAATACACGTCTCACTATTCGTCCTCCCCAACGATGCGCTGCCTAGTGCAGCACTGAACCGGATAGTGACAACGGTGGGCGCCCCCGAATCACCGGCAAACTGTCGGCGCTCACGTAATTCCCCAGCTGTAGCGGTCTGACGCTCACGTAATTCCCCACCCGGT
>NZ_JBAKHX010000108.1:0-21233 GCF_036906915.1 Micromonospora sp. CPCC 206061 | reverse complement strand
TGCACTCGCCCTACTCAGACCATGTAGTGGATCAGGTGTCTCACGTCAGCCTGACAGAGAGGGGGTTCCGATGTTTCCCCTGGATGGTTCGATCACCTAACGGTCGCGGTGGATGCCGCGTTACGGGTCCAGGTCGAGCCGACCCCTGGCCTCGTCGAGGTGCTGGATCGGCTAGACATACCGGTGTGCTTGGCGTCGAACGGACGGCCGGAGAAGGTCACGTTGACCTTGGAGATGACTGGGCTCGCGCGGTATTTCGCGGGTCGCGTGTTCACCGCTGCGGACGTTGAGCGGTGCAAGCCGGCCCCTGACCTGTTTCTGCTGGCGGCGTCCCGTATGGGCGCGCCACCGGGTCGCTGCGTCGTGGTCGAGGACAGCGAGACCGGTGTGGCCGCCGCTCGGGCCGCAGGCATGCGGGTTGTTCGATACGCATCCGATGGTGGGCTGCCGTTGGACGCCAGCGAGGCAACCTTTCGGCGCATGGCGGAGCTGCCTGCGCTGCTCGACGGGCGCCCGGTTGACGCCGTGTCCCGCGACGCGCTTTAGTCTTCGGATATGGAGCCTGCGGCACGGTAATGTCGGCCCTATGGGTCCGACAGCGCGTAAGGTCTCCTTGACTGGCATCAAGCCCACCGGAGAGCCACACCTGGGCAACTACATCGGTGCGATCGTTCCCGCGCTCGAATTGGCTAACACTTACGAGTCCGTGTACTTCATCGCGGACTATCACGCGCTGACGACAATCCGCGATCGTGACCTGCTGCGCCATTACACCCGCTCGGTGGCGGCGACTTGGCTTGCGGCTGGACTCGACCCAGACCGGACCACGTTCTATCGACAGTCGGACATTACTGAGACCTTTGAGCTGACCTGGGTGCTTTCCTGTGTGAGCGCCAAGGGCTTGATGAACAGGGCGCATGCGTACAAGGCCGCGCGCGACCGGAACCGAGAAGCGGGCAAAGAAGATCTTGACGCGGGCGTGAACATGGGGCTGTTCAACTATCCGGTGTTGATGGCGGTCGACATCTTGATCATGGACGCGGACGTGGTACCGGTGGGTCGCGACCAGCTCCAGCATGTCGAGTACGCCGCTGACATCGCCGGGGCGTTCAACAGCGTCTACGGCGACCGGTTTAAGTTCAAGGTTCCGGCACCAGTTGTCCCGCCGGAGGATTCGGCGCATACCTTGCCGGGCACGGACGGGCGCAAGATGAGCAAGTCCTACGACAACACGATCCCTCTGTTCGCGCCTGAGGCCAGCTTGCGCAAGGTGATCAGGCGCATTCCGACCGATAGCGTGCCGGTCGAGGCCCCCAAGGATCCGGACTCGGCGGCGGTCTTCACGCTGCTGGAGCGTTTCGGCGGCGACGACGTGGTGGCTGACACCAGGGCTCGGTTGCTCGCTGGTGGGATGGGCTGGGGCGAGGTCAAGGCTCAGCTGACCGATGCCTTGATCGCACGGTTCGGGCCGATGCGGGAGCGCTACGAGGCACTGATGGCGCCGGGCAGCGAGCTGGACGATCTGCTCGTTCACGGCGCGGACAAGGCCCGCAAGCAGACCCGGCCGGTGCTGGAGCGGGTGAGGGACGCGATCGGTATCGCATAGCGGCTCAGCGCCCTCACATGAGGGCGTCGACCACTCGGTCGGCGCAGTGCCACGCGGTGGTCCACTTGCCGGGGAGCGCGACGACGAGGTTGGCAGCTGGGGACCAGCCGGCCGACGGTTCTCGGAGGTCGATCACGGCGGCGGACGGATCGGCATGTGGAGTGGCGGGTTCGCATACTGTGCCCCACAGCAGTTCGAGGCTGGAGGCGAGCGAGTCGAATCCGCGTTGGCCGAGCGCGACTCGAAGCCGCGTGTGCTCGGTCGCGGTCGTGCCGTACATGCCGGTGAGGCCGGGCAGGCCGACGCGGACACCGTTGAGGTCGGGACTGATCGCCAACAGGTCGCCGTCCAGCCAGTACGTCAGGGTTTTCGTGCTGGCTCCGGTGGCCCGGCCCCAGGCGATGCGGCGCACGTGCAATGTGTGCTGGATTCCCGCGCGGGACAGGATGCCCGGCGTAGCCGCCCCGGTCGCCAGCACGACCACGCGCGCTTGCGGGATGGACCATCCGGCTGAGACGAGGGTGCTGTCGGCGGCGCGGCGCAGCGTGACCGCTTCTCGTGCCGTTGGTACTCCGGTCGCGTGGGCGAGTTCGACCAGGCGGACGCGCAGGGCCGCAAGGTTCACGCTGTGGTCGGGAATGCGGAAGGCCGCCGCTGGTGGAGTGACGTGCCCGACGGCACGCGGGTCCACCTCTTCCACACCGTCGATGCCGGCCTCGCTCCAGGCGTGGCGGTAGCGGTCAACGGTGTCGGTTGCATGGAACAGGGCCAGCCCCGTAGATTCGCCGACCCGGGCCGTTTGGACCAGGTCACCCCAGCGATCGCGATGTTGCCAGCAGTCTCGCGCGACTGCGGGAAGCACTGGCGCGTAAACGGCTCCGGAGTGGTACTGGCCGAAGTTGGCCAGGGACGCGCCAGGCAGTTCGTCGCCGAGGCATAGAACCCGCAGCCCGCGACGCGCGGCGGTAACCGCGGTCGTCAAGCCGCACAAGCCCGACCCGACGACGAGAACGTCCACACACTCGTCAGGCATGTACCGGCCCTCGGCGGTTCAGTGAAGACCCGGCGGTCCGCTCGTCGATGATCGAGATGTGATGCCGCTCAGCGAAGCGGCGGACCAGGCCGACCGGCGCCAGGTGGTGGTCGACGCGACCTCGGAGTCGCTGTGGCGTCAGGCGTAGCCGACTTCGGGCGGCCGCGCGGTGAGCCTGCATGCAATCGCGGCTCAGGATGAGGCTGTGCAGATGGGTCAGGACGGCGGTGCCTGCGGCAGACAGCGGTGTGTCCTCGTCCTTGGTGGCGGGGGCGGCGAAGTCGAGCGCGTAGACCGCGAAGCTCGAACGCGAGGGCGCTGCAAGGACGGCCTCGACGACCCGGCACGCGGCCTGCTCGAAGGACCAGGCTGCTTCATCCACCGGTCCGGTGCTGGGCCGCTGCGCGAGTTGAGGCAGGAGCAGGGCGGCGCCCGGGATGCCGGCGCGTGCGTAGGTGATGACCTGCCTTCGTTTCGCCAGCCCGTACGGGGTCTGGTAGAGGGAGGAGGCCAGGACGGCCGTGGTGCTCGCCGCGACCAGCGCACACGTCCGGCGCCCGTCGCCGAACCGTTCGCGTAGTGCGAAGACGACGCTGGTCGCGCCTTGGATGCTGCGCCGCATGGCGGCGACTCCGCTGCGGTCAAGAACGGTGTCGACGACGCAGATGTGGCCATGGCCGGCCGCCCACGCCTCTAGCGTTGCCACGATTCGGGTCCGGTCTTCCTCAAGCGTCACGTCCGCGGTGATCCAGTGAACGTCCTGCGGCGGGCCGACGGTTAGCGGTGTTCGCGTCACCGCGGCGATGTCGAAGCCGGACTCGGCGAGTACTGGTAGGACGCGACGGCCGAGCCGCCCCGACGCGCCGAGGACGATCACAGCCCTCTTCACGGAGCACACTCCTGCCACAGGTCGGCGAACTGAGCGAAGGTGTCACCGAACTCCCGGCGCACCTTTCGCCATGCGTCTGGGTGCTCAGCGCGTTCGGTGAACGCCACGCGGGCGCGATCGATGTCAGTGCTGTCCCAGCCGCTGCTCAACTCGATGGCCGAGAGGATCGCGGGTTCGCTCGCCTCGTCGTCGCTCATGATGCGGTCGGCGATCTCACTTGGCGCCATGTTGAGGTGGATGCTGGACGCTGGGATGCTTTTGGACATTTTCGGGTAGCCGGCGAGCCCTTCCAGAACCCGGAAGTACAGGGCGCCGATCTGGCCGTTCCAGCCCAAGCTCAGGTCGCCGGCCTCCGCCTGCCGGTTCAGGACCAAGCGGGCCAGGTCGGTGAAGTACGCCTCCTCCATTCCGGACACCATGAGGATGTTCGTGGCTCCGCTGTCGAACGGGGCTAGCACGTCGGCGACGGTGTATAGCGAGTCGACGACCACGCCTGTCTCGCTGCCAAGCAATCCGTGATCCGCGTAGAGCTCCAACAGACTTTCGCGGTTCTCCTGGAAGTCCGACCGAGACAGGTAACGAGCGATACGGCCGGCCCTGATGAGGTTGTCGTGGTCGAGGTGAGAACGCAGATGCGCTTTGTCCACGTCCAGCCCGAGCGCCGCGAGGAAGGCGAACATCTGGTCTCTGACCCGAACGAGGGTCGACCAGGGGACATTGCGAGAGTTCCACGCCCCTAGGTCGGAGATGACGACAGTCATCGGTGCGTGAAGGCGGCGCTGCAACTCGACGGCCCCGAGCATGACTGAGAGCGTCCCGGCGGTCGGCGCGTTCGTCGGCCCGAACCCGGTGACGACGGCCAACGAGTTCCGCACCTCGGGGTCGAGCACCGTGACCGCGTCGTCGAGATGGGTGAAGCGGACGGCCGTTGTCCCGAGCTGTCCGGCGAGGGTCTCGGTCGATCGCTGACCTATTGGCTTGGCAGGCATCGGCGCTCCCTATTGGAGGTGAGTCAGCGTCGTAAGCAGTCGTGTGGCCCGCCCGGATCGACGAGCCTGACAGACCTGGTCGGTCGCCTCGTCGAGGTCGACTCCGGCTCGGCTCGCGGTGACGATGAGGGCGGCGTTCAGCTCCACGAGCCGGGCGACTGGTGTGTCGTTGCATGAGGTGACTGCGGCGGCGACGAGAGCCGCATTGCCGCCGTGTGTCGGTCGGTGCGCCACAGCTGTACGCCACGCTTTCGCTGGCGCACTCCTCCGACGCACCTCGCTGATGATCAGGCCATCCGTGAGGTGGGCGATACGTGCCACACCAACGTCGCTATGTTCGTCGATCATTTCGCCGGGCGTCAGCTCGGTGGATGCGACTACGCCTGTGGTGATATCGGGTCGGATTCGCCGCAGTGCCGCGGCGGCGAGCATGACATCACGGTGTGCGAGGCCGAGCACGTATCCGCCCGCCCGCACGCACAACGCCGCCACCGGCATGAAGAAGCTCGCCGGGGTGAGCTTCTCGAAAACGCCGTCATAGCGAGCTGCGTACCGAGGGCAGAAGTTCGCGTAGGCGGTGCAGGCGATGCCGTGCCGATCCAGCGCCTCCGTGATGGCGGCAGGGTGGTCGACTGGCCGTATTCCGAGGACATCGAGAATGTCGGCAGCGCCGGACACTGCGGACACCGACTGCGAGACGCCTTTGACCACGGGGACCCCGGCCGCCGCCGCCAGGATCGCCGCCGCGGTGCTGACGTTGAACGTCTTGAAGTGTTCCTTGCCGCTTCCGGCGACCACAACGGTGTTGTCGGGTGTTGCTACAGGTTCGTTGGTGTAGGCGCTGAGCACTGGGTCGAACTCGATGATCACGTCCCACCACTCGTGGAGTTCGACCGGTCCGATGAGGTCGGCGTGGAGCAGGTGAGCGCACCATCGCCGCCATCGCTCGTCCGATGCCGCAGACGGGTCTCGCAGTAGCGTTTGAAGGAGATCTGGCGACCACGTATCGGCTTGCGCAGCGACGGAGCCGCCTCTCACGCTGCCCATTGCGGTCCCACCAAAATGCTGTGCCGTGCCTGGCATAGCGACGAGTGGGTGCGGTACCCGGCGTCGGTCTTGCCGGTTGTCCTTCCGGCGTCGCCTCGCGACGCCTCAGGATCGGTGTGCTGAATAGATGTGGCTGTCACGATCACTTCGTCGCCAGCACCCATGCCAATGGCCTCCCCGATGTTCTGGTCGTTTCCGTGAAATCTGTCGTGTGGGTGAAGTGGTCTGGTGACACGTAAGGCAGGCCCATAACGGCGATACGGGTGCCGTTCCCATTCACATGGGGGTGCGGGTAGGCGGGCCCGCCTTACGTGTCCCACACCACTTCACGCCAATTCCGTTACGCGGCTACGCCCCTGTCATCGCATGGCCTGCACGGCGAGGTCGCCACGGCCGGCGTCAACGGCGGTGAGGACGTCATGGATGGTCCGGTTGTGTCGCTCGCCGAGGTCACGCAGCAAGCGGTTGGCTGCCGGAGCCCTTCGCCCAGGGACGTGGGCTCCGGCAGTCGTGCTGCTCCGCTGACTCCCAGTCAGATGCCGTTCCGGCTGGTAGCGCGGACAGATGAAGCCAGGTGGGGCCACGCCGCGGTCAGCACGCTCCGGGCAAGGTCTTCGCGCAGCTCCGGCGGCAGCTGCACCTGGTACTCGTCGGCGAACGCGGCGACGGCCTGGGCGCCGATCGTGACCGCCGTGTCCGAAGGCCCTTCCGACCGCGTGCTCGTCACAGCTCCTCCTTGAGGACGTTGATCAGCGCGATGGAGTCGTTGGTCGGTTCGGCGTACTCCTTGGCCAGCTCGGTGAACTTGGTGCTGAACTGCTCAGCGGCGCTACCCTCCAGCAGCAGGGTGCCGCTAGCGTGGTCCACGCAGGCCACGTCGGGGTATGGCTGCGGCATGCGGTAGACGGTGAACCCGCCGAAGACGCCCGGGTGCATGAGCGCGGTGTCGCGCACGATCTGGATGTCCACATTGGCCTGGAAGCGGGCCAGCTGCACAATGTGCTCGAGCTGGGCCTTGAACGCCGTCCCGCCGCCGACGGTCCTGTGCAGTACTCGCTCATCCATGACCACGTGTAGCTGGACGGGATCGGGCCGGCGGGTCAGCGCCTTGGCACGTGCAGCGGTGTCATGAAGATGCTTGGCCCGCTCCTCCTTGCTGATCGTCCCGGTCTGCGTGCGAGCTAGGACTTCGTCGGCGTACGCCTCGGTCCGCAAGAGGTCTGGAATCATGTTCGGGCTGTAGATGCAGATCTGCTGCGCCCGGCGCTGCACCCACCACCGGTCCGGCATGGGGCCGAGGTTCGGGTCGGGCTTCACGCCATCCCGATACCAATGATCGGCACGCCATGCGTTGACCGCTAGCGCCGCCAGTTCATTGCGGTCGCCGTCGTCGTGGACTCCGTAGACGTCCAACAACGCGACGACGTGGTCCTTGCGAAATGGCCACTCGGCCCGCTCGTACCTCGCCAGTGTGCTGAACTCGACGCCGAGGTAGCCTGCCACGTACTTGAGAGTCAAGCCGCGTTCGTCGCGCAGCTCGCGCATGCGCTGGCCCAGGTACTGGGCGCGGATAGTCTGCGCGAACCGTTCTCGCTTCGTTGGCACGATGTCACCTTTCGATCTGGGTTGGGCTCGGTGGGATGAGTTCGAGGAGCGAGGCCGACTCGTCGGCATCCGCGGCCGACCGGTAGAGCCTGTCGAATACGTTCACGTGGTCGTGGCTGTGTTCCAGGAACAGCCGCCCGCCGAGGTACGGGATGTGCACCACCAGCGGAGATGGCTGGGGCAGCGTGAACACGGCGAATCCACCCTCAACGCCGGGCGGACGCGGCCTTCCGGCGGGCAGGACACGCACGTGCACGTTCGGCAGCGCCGCCGCCCGGCGCAGGTTCTCGATCTGGCCGTCCCACATCCGCTGGTCCCCGTCCGGATGCTTCAGGACGCACTCGTCCAGCACCACGGTCAACTCGGCCGGCGTCGGTGCGCGCGACAGAATCTGCTGGCGTTCGGTTGTCAGCCGCACTCGGGCGGCGACATGCTCGACACTCGCGGCTATGCCCGTTTCCCGGGCGCGCTTTTCGGCGTAGCCGGCGCTGTGCAGCAGTTCAGGAATCGACAGTGGGCTGTAACACCGGATCTGGGTGGCCTCGGACTCCAGCCACAGCAGGTCACCGAACGACTCATCCGGGACGGCGCCGTCGAAGTCCGCCGCCCACTGTGGTCGCCACGTCGCCTGCGCCAACCGCAACAGCGTGGCCCGCTCGTCGGGGTCATGAGCGCGGTACAGGTCCAGAAGCGCGATAACCTGGTCCCGCGTGAATGGTTGGTCGCCCCGCTCAAAACGCGCCAGCTTGCTGAAGTCCATTCCCAGGTGAGCGGCCACGTACTTCAGCGTCAAACCTTGGTCGTCACGCAGCCCACGTATGTGCTGGGCCAACCAGCGGGCGCGCAACGATGGCATGCGCATGTGAACGGTCTCCCTTCCGCAAAGGGCGATCCGTCGGAGCCTGGTGGCTGTCGACGACGCGCCAATGCGGAGAAGCTAGACCGATGGCGTATGGACGCTATTACTTCCGGTAATCAGACCGTTCCCAAACGGGTCGCGAGTGCTTGCAGCTCGCGCCCACCTGCGGTTCTCTTGGCCCGGCGCAGCATCGCACCAACCGCCTCACGGACTGGTGGTGAGAGGCGAACGCGTTGAGGAGCGATGGACTCTGCCCGCAGCAGATACGTCAACGCTTCCCGATCGTGGCGCTTGGTCTGGGCGAGTGCACGACCCATGTCCGCGAAATACGTCGCACGCCGGTTACGGGAGCCCAGTTGACCGACATCAACATCGGGAAGCTCAATCACGCGCCCGCCGTCACCCAGCTCGGCGTAGACGCCGATCTTCCAGATGACCGTGTTGGTGGGTCCGAACCACATCTCGGCGAAGTTGCCCTCCCCGGAGCGGTCGGCGACGTCGGTCGCCTCCGCCAGATGCGTCACCGCGTCACCGTTCCGGCCGCGCATGGCCGCGAACAACGCCGCGGTCAGATGTAGCATTCCGTACGCCTCCGCTGCCGGGCGATCGCGTGAGGCCGCCTCAAGGCTGGAGATGGCATCGCGCAGTCGGCGCGAGGCGAGGTCCTTGGTCTCTGGAGGCAGGGCGTGGAGTAGCGCGAACTCAGCCACGCCGCGCCATGCCGGCTCCGCGAGCCGCTCAGCTACCTGGACACACTGCTGCGAGGCCAGCAAGGCCAGGTCGGCATATCCCAGATACTTGGCCGCGAAGGTCGTGGCGTATGTCGTCCACGTCAGCATCTGGAGCGCCTCGGCACTATCGCCGGCGGCGTACAGATCGAGGATGAGATCGGGGAGCCTGGGTACTAGCCCGTCGTACTGGCACGAGTTGTGCAGCCCAGCAGCCGTCGCAACCGGTCCGCGTAGGGCTTCGATCGATGGGCCGCGTTCTCGCCGGTCGCCGAGCGAGATGGAGAGGAGCGCTGCGCGTACCGCCGGAACCGCGCGTGCCGCGAGGTTGTGCTCGACCGTCTGCGGGTCGTATGGCTGGCCCGTCAGGTCGGCCACCGATACCTGCAAGGCGCCCGCGAGTGCGACCTGCACGCTGCGCTTGTCGACGGGCTTCATGCCGGCCTCGATCTGCGCGACATATCCCTGGCTGAAGCCGGCCAGCTCGGCCAGCGCGCGCTGGCTCAGATTTCGCTTCAGCCGCCAATGCCGTACGCGGATCCCGATGTGCTGCGCGTCCATGGCAAACAACTTCCACTCGGCTGCATCCGCCGCAGCGACCGCTACGTATTGATCAACCGCTGCCGCACGACCTCAAGCTCGTGCAGCAGGGCATCCCACGGGAAAAGCGACGCCGCTGGTGCACCCATATTAGGGGTTGGCAGCGGGTAACGGTCCGGGTCGAACAACAGCGTGACGCCCCAGCTGCGAAGATCCCGGACGGAAGCCTGGAACGCCGGGTGCTTCGCGAGAGCGACATTCGGCGTGGGCACGGCCACGATCGGCAAGTTCAGACCGATCGCCTCGTTGAGGATGCCGAGCGCGAGCGTGTCGCTGCTGCCGCGGGCCAGCTTGTTGATCGTATTGAACGTCGCTGGCGCCACCGCGATGGCATCAGCCAGCGGGAGGACGTCAGGCTCGTCGGGTTGCTTATAGTCATACCTGACCACGTGCCCAGTGATCTTCGCCAGTTTGTCCCTGTCGATGAACTTCAGCGCGGACGGCGTCGCGATGACGCAGACCTCCCAACCGGCGTTTTGGAGCACCGGTATGGTCTCCGGAAGGTTACCGGCGGGACGGCCACCGCAGGCGACGATGTAGAGCACTGGATTTTCCACGCCACCATCATGACCGACGTACCGGGCCCGTCGATCGGCACGGCAAGCCATGGGGCGCACCAAAGTCTGTACAGGCTATCGGCGGTTGGCAGAGTAGACGTACCGGCTCAGTCACGCGACGGCTTTTTGGCGGTCATCGAGTCCGTCCGAACAGCGCAATGGCGCGGCGGCCAAGATCTACCCTCCACCGCTGTCCTGCCTGGACACCGAGCCGTACGACCGCGCCTCCGAGCCCGCCGACCCCACGCGTCTGCCGGGCCGTGTCTTCCGCGGATGTCAGAAAGAAGTGGTTAGCTGTGCCACGCTACCGAGGCCGGGTAGGCCGCCGGAGACCGTCCGTACGCTGCCGTCCGGATCCTTTCCCGCAGGCCGCGCATCGCCTTGGGATCTGCCGGCCGGCCAGCTCGGAAGCGCTGACCTCATCGACCCGGCTGGTCGACAGCCAACCCCGCACGCACGACAGCGCCCGTTGGTCATCCGCAATTTCTGCCAGGTCACCGACGCCTCTCTCGCACGATCATGCCTATGCGTTGCGCAGCGTGTAGGGCATTCTCGTGCTCCCATACACGCACAACGAGCCAGCCGGCGCGGGCCAGCAGGTCGTCGGTGGAGGCATCCCTGGCCCGGTTTCGGGCGATCTTGTCGGACCAGTAAGTGGTGTTGGCCTTGGTCTGCCTGCTTCCATGCTCAGAGCATCCGTGCCAGAAGCACCCGTCAACGAAGACGGCCACTCGTGCGGGGCCGAATACGATGTCAGCGCGCCTGCGGAGGGAGCCTAGCGGGGCGACGTCAACGCGGTAGCGGAGACCGGCTGCGTGCAGCAGACGCCGGAGGGCGAGTTCCGGCCCGGTGTCGCGGGTCTGTTGCCGCTGCATGCGGGCGCGCACCGCCGGGTCGCTAGCCCACGAGGTCGCCTTGATGTCCTCCTTGGGGGTCCGCGTGGTGCTGGCAGGCCGTCCTGGGTGGCGCCTAACGGGTGGTTGCATCACCGGTTCGTGTTAACTCCCTCCTCGGGGAGTCCCAATGCCTGCCGGTCGCGGTACGCCTGCGACATCCGCAGCAGCTGTGGCCTCGTTCCGCCAAAGCTTACCAATGCCTCTCCCTTGCCCAAGGTCCGAATCTGCTCGGGTAGGCGCGAGTCCGTCCGGTTGAGTTTTCTGGCCGCGGCCGCCGCGACGGTAGCGTCGGGCAGACGGAAACACACCTTCGTCTGCGCGTTGGCAGCAACGACGTCGGGCAGGTCGCCCGGCTGCTGCGTTGCCAGGATGACAGCGAGACCCTTCGAGCGCCCCTCGCGAATCATCGTGTCGACCGCAGTGAACGTTGCTACCCTGTGTGCCTCGTCGACCACCGCAAGGTATCGCACTGTGTTCGGCACAGGGGGGAGCGCCTGCACCCGGAGAAGCAGCGCGGAAAGGATGAAGCCCGCGGCGAGAACGGTTGTCTGTCCGTTGCCAGGAATTCTGCTGAGGCCGAAAACAACGTTGCGGTCGATGACCTGACCTAATGGCGGGCCATCCCGGAACAGCTCGTAGCGGGTCAGGTCACCGATGATGCCGGAAAGGTCGGCGTCAAGTTGGTCGTCGAGGAGCTTGAGCGTCGGCCACCTGCCCTCAGTCCTTGCCACAGCATACGCCCGTTCAAGCGCCTCCTGCAGCTTTGCCCGCTGACGGTGGCCGATGCGCGTGAACGTCTTTGTGGCGTCCTCAACTGTGTCGCGCAGTTCGATCACCGCAGTCTCGACGGCGCGGTCGGTAGCTTCATCGAGGGCAAGGGGATTGTAGGGCGCGCCGCCATTCCAGAGGTCGAGGAACTCGGCACCTGCCAGCTGGGGGAAGCCCGTTTCGTCGCTGTAGTCGTTCTTGAAGTCGGCAATGCCGAACGTGCTGCCGCTGTGTTGCGCCAGCTGGGCAAGCAGGCTCATTGTGAACTGGGTCTTCCCCATACCTGAGCTGCCCCACACCTCGACGTGGCCGTTCTGGAGCACACTCTGCTCGCTACCAGCGGGGTGCCAACGCACCTCCTCCCCGGTGGAAGCGTCCCAGCCCAGGATCGGGGCGTGGAAGGGACGCACTTCCGCGACAACCGCGGGTTCGTCGCGCTGCGGCGCAGGCGGAGCGTTCTCCGCGGCTTCTGCCTGCTTCGGCGCAGCAGGCTCAGTGGCGGGAGGCGGAGGCTCCGGCACGACGCTTTCCTCGGCGACGGACGGCTGGGGCTGCTGGCTTCTAGGCGCCGTCTCGCTCGCCGATTCGGGCCGCCGCCGTGTGCGGCCGCCCTTTAGGGGAGGCCGGTCAGCTTCGACTGTTCGCAGCGTTGTGATGCGGACCTGGGTGGCGTCGCGAAGCAGCGCCTCCGTGAGCCTGATGCTGTGCAGCACCACCGGGACGATGTCAACGCCTACCTTCTCGGGGTAGTAGCGGTCGAACTCGTCAACGTTGGGGCCGAAGACCAGGCCGACGCCTGCCCACTCAAGGGTGCCAGTTCCGGTCCGGAACGCCTCCAGCGCCACCAACTCTCGGGCGTCGAGCTTGAACCGCGACTCCCGAGCCACGGAGTAGGCGGCCTCTGTGATGCGGTTGAGCCACAGCCGGCTGTGGACAGAGCCCAACTCCGGATAGGCCGCCCACCGAGTGGCGGCGAGGGTCTGGTTCAGCTGATCGAGTGCACCCGCGGCGGCGTCGGTCTCGTCGCTGCGCCTAGCCTTCACCTCGATCGTCGCGACGTGGACCCCTCCCTCAGCAGTGTCGAGTGCGATGGCGAGAAGATCCGCCCGCCGACCCTGGAACCAATGCCTGTACTCGTCGAGGCTGACGAGCAGGACGCGGCACCCGGGCGGCAACGGCCATGGAGTGGTGGTACGTGCCAACAGCGAGAACGCCACGACATGGCCGACAAGCTCATTGATGCCGGTGCCACTGGTGGCCGCCTCCAGAGCGAGGATGCCGTAGCCCTGGCTGGCAACTCGGCGGAGGTCGGCGCCGACGCTGAGCGCCAGTTCTTTGTCGGAGACGATGCCAGCGGCTCGCAAGCTCCGTCCAATAGCCCGGTCCGCCGGCCCGCCCGACTTCTGGCTGAGGACGAGTGACAGGGGGCTGTCGCCTCCGAGCCGGCGCTCTTGATGCAAGATCGCGATTCGGTCCGCGCCGAGGGCCTGTTCGAGGCTGTCGCGCGTCGCGTACCGGTCTAGCGTTGCCACCCACAGCGCAAGGTCGTGGACCTCCTGGAGCTGCTCGGCGATGTCCATCGCGCCGGCGCGGACCTCCGGCACCGGGATGTCCTCTCCCTCCTCTGGCCAGCCGTCCTCCACCGTCGCCTGCAGCTTCAGCCAGGTGATGCCCGCTTTCGTCGTGGCGGGTGGCATCAGCAGCATGCGCCGGTCCTTCTGTGGACGCTGGGACGTACGCGGCGCAAAGAGGACCTCGGCGTCTTGACGAGGTGGCGGGACCTCAGGAAACTCGATCTGCAGCCGGTTTCCGCCGTCACTAATGCCTGTGACCAAAGCGAGGTGCACAGCCGGGCTGTCGGACCCACGCTGCTGCAAGACCTCCCGTGCCCGGACGAGGCTGTTAAGGTACCGCAGCTCCAGAACATCACGACTGTCGCGCAGTTCCTCGTCCGCACGGGCGAGCGTGCGCCAGTCCGGCCTGTCGGTGGCCTCCTGGCCGACACAGAACACCTCGATCTTGGCGATCGTGCCCCGGCCGGTCTTGCGGCCGATCAACTTGACCGCCTGCGAAACGAGCAGGTCAGCTGCACCCGGCCCGTAAGCCAGGCAGCGCAGGTGGCCGGCCGCCTCGGGCTGCAGCGTGAGCAGCCGCACGATGACCGAAGTGAGGGCTTCGCCTGCGTAACCGCTCTCGTCGCGCGTGTCGGCTCCGCCGTACAGGCTCCACAGCCGCCCCTCGCTGGTTGGCAGCAGCGCCCTGTCGCGCATCCGGGCGCGGACATGGGCAGGGTGGTGAGAGGCGGTCGTACGAGCGATGCTGGCGGCTGTTGCAGCGACGGGCTTGTCGTCGGACTCCCCGGAAGCCGCGTCGAGCAGCGACCACAGCGCCTCCAGGTACTGGCCGAGCCACTCCGCCTTCAGCGGGGCGAAGCCAGTGAGGCCGACGCAGTGGTTTCGGCCGGCGACGCCGCCAGCGAGCGAGAGCACTTCGGCCGTGGCGGATCCGCCTTGTGGACCTTCGGTATTGCTTGCTGATGTCCAGCTCGCTGACCACCTCCGCAGCTGCTGAGGGTTGAGCCCTTCCTGCAGCGACATGCGAGTGAGCTCGCGCAGCTCGTGCGCGAGCGGCTTGAGCTGGATGGGTACTGGCACCGGGCTAGCCTCGGCATCGCCACAAAACGACGACAGGGTCGGCTCGTCCGGGGTAGTGAGAGTGAGCGCCGGGTGTTCGGCAAACAGAAGGGCAGCTCGAAGCAGTGCAGCGTCGTCGAGGTCAGGCCGCCAGTCGACGTGGACTGTGCTGCCGTCGGCGGCGTAGAGCCGCAGCTGCAGCAGCGCGAGGTCGCCGGACGGAAGATCTGCGTCGTGGAAAGACTCCAAAGTCGTGTCATTGTTCGCAGGCTGCAATAGGAGGCCATCAACGTCGACGCCTCCGCTTTCCATCCGGCGCAACAGGCCGCCGAGCCGCAGTCTGGCACAGCCAAGGGTGATGGATCGCGCCGCGCCGCTTCGGTTGACCTTCGCCGTGTCCGACGGCGGCTTGGGGTTCAAAACCTGGATTCGCGCGAGTGGGCCGCCGAGTTGCTGCACCGCTTTGATCAGGGCGTATTCGGGGCAGGACGGGCTGCTCCCGCTGATGGCCCTGTCGCGCAGCAGCTTCTCGAGCTTGATTCGGGTGGTGCGGTTGAAAATGCCGCGGGACTGGGCGTCGTCCAGATCCAGCAGCTCCCGGGCAGCCTCGCGTTGCTGGGCGGCTCGGCGCAGTTCCTCCGCGCGGGCGTAGTAGTCGGGCCAGGGCAACCGCTCGACCCGGCCGCCCTTGTGGGTGCGCTCGTAGTCGCGCAAGGCCTGCAGCACGGTATCGGCAAGGTCCTGAGTGCGCTGCTCGAGGATCTCGCGCGCCTCGTCGAACTGCAGGTGCTCGAGCAATTGCTCACTGCCGGACTGCAGCATGGTCATGACGCTCGCGGCGGCGGCCTTCGCGCTGTCTGGGTCGTCCCGCAACCCGGGGCGGCGGCCGAGGACTGCCTCAGCTCGCCTGCGGATTTCGGCGTAGGCCGTGGTCCGCAAGACGTCCTCGCTGGTGCGACGCGCTGCCAGGGCGAGGTTGTCGCCGATGCGGTCAGCGTCGACCCGCCCTCCGGTAGCAGTGTCGGCGAAGGCCCCGATGGCCGGCAGGCAGGCGAGCGGGTTCTCGCCGGCCGCGACCCGGTCGAAGTACGTCGCGACCTGGGCGGCGCTGGGCTTGTGGGCGATCCCGGCGCGCATTACGGCCTCGCGCACCGCCCGGACGGAGCCGTCGGGGCTCGCGGCGGGATGCTGTCGAGCGAGCAGGACCAGCCCATCTGGGGAGTCCAGCAGGTCGCCGGGGGCGAGGTTCTCGAAAAGGTTGAGACCGCTGCGGTCAGGCACCTGCAGGCCCTCGCAAAGGACCAGCACGATCCCTCGAGGGTATCGGTTTCGCAGTCCTGTCCCTGAGCCCGACAACGCGTAATCGCCGAATCTGCGGGGAGAGTCGGACACGACGGCCAAAGGAGGCAACTCATCGCTCCACGCCGCGGCCATGCCGAGGGCCAGGCTCGTGGGGACGCCTTCGACCAGCACGAACTTCGAGTCGCCGCCGATGCCTTTGATGTGTTCGGCGAGTGCGCCGCCAAGCCGCTGGCTCACTTTCCCCACCTCTGCGCGCGTTCGCCGACCACCGTCGTGCGGTCGGACAGGCTCAATGCCAGGCCCGCTTCGCTCATCAGCCGTTCGGCGCGACGGGCGTTGCGTTCGAGGCCGGCGCCGTCGACCTGGCCGCGCAGGCTCGTCGACGCCGCCGACTCTTGGTTGATCACGAGGCCCCACTCCTGCCGGACCGCAGCGAAGAACTCGTTGCTCGGCATCGGCATCTGGGCCGACAGAGCGCCAACGAGTGCCGCCAGCAGGTCGGGCGTAGCCGTCAGGTACCGGTACCGCGTGCCGGCGATCAGCCCGACCGACTCCAGAAGGACACGGAACCCGTCTTCTGCCCGACCGTAGTTGGCGTTCTCCACGGAGGTGCGCGCGAGCCGGAGGAACTCTCCCACCGGGCTGTCAGCAGTCAGCTTCGTCAGCTGGTGCGACACGCTGTCGGGTGAGTTTTCGGCCAGCTTGCTGCGTTTCTCAAACTCGTCGACCCAATTGACAGTCTGGTCTTCGACCAGCTGCCGCATGAGGCGCGCCAACGTGGAGATTGTCGCCTCGTTCAGGCGGATGCGGGCCCTCCTGTATGACTCCTCAGATCGTTGCCGGACTCGGTCCTGCGCCCGCGGGCCGCCACCGAAGCTGAGGAGGAGGAAGCGGTCCTCCTCGGGAGTCAACGTGGCGTCCCACGCGACGCGCAGCGCGTGCACAGCGAGGTCGAGTGCGAAGATGGTGCGCAGTTGCCAGAGCTTGGCTGGCCCACTGGCGCCACCTTGGCACATCACGCCCTCGGCATGCCGGCACAGGCTCGCCCCGAGCGATCGCAGCAGCTCCTCCCCGCCCCGGTCCCAGGCTTCCTTCTCGTCGTCTTCGGTGTCCGGTGTCTTGTTGTATGCCTCGCCGGACTGCAGCGCCGACTCAAGCCGGTTGCTGATCTCGGCCAGCGGGCTCGGGCCCGTCAGCGCCTCCTTGATGGCTGCAACTGCCCTCGCGCCCAGCTCTGCAGACTCCGGCTCCCCGGGATCGAGGAGCAGACGGGCGAGGGCTATGCCGCTGCCGCGCATGTACACTTTCCGCACCGTCCAGTCCTCGCGACCGCTGGCTTTGCGGGCGTCGTACCACAACAGCGAATCGTGGAACGGTCTAAGCAGCCACGCTCCGGGCTGGCCGCGCTGAGTGTCGGGGTCGATGAGGCCCTGCAACGCGTCTTGGGCCAGCGCCAGGTTGGCACTGTTGCGCACATCGGACCCTGAAGCCAGCTGGTTGCCGTACAACTGTGGCGTCATGTTGTCCTCGCCCGCTCGGCCGTCGCGACCGGCCAGGAAATTCGTTGCTAGGGCGAGGCTGCGCAGTGCGAAGCGCTGCCGCTTCGGGCTGACCAGCGAGTCGCTGCTCTCCGGCGCGCTGTACCGGTTCTGCGCGAGCGTGAGCAGCGTCTCCGCGCACAGCTGCGGGGCGCGCTCGTCTCGGTCCGGATCGAGCCCGAAGAGGACTTTCGCGACCTGGCCAGGCGCGAGACGCCGGTTGGGAGCCACTACGTCCTCCGAGATTTCGCGAAGTAGGGCAGGTTGACCTTGACCAGGGCCGGCGGATCCGAGTCTGGGTCGGCGACCCGGATGGAGTCGCTGGCTGCCTCAGCTGACGCGAGCCGGCTGTAGAAGCCCCGAAGGTCGTTCATCTCGGCGACGCCTTGGCCGACTGGCCCTTGGAAGTCGGCTGCTTCGCGGATCGCTTCGTTCATCTTGGGGCGGATGCGAAGCGACTGGTCAGAGCTGCCGTCCACGACGAGCTCCACCTCCACATGGTCGACATCCAGGATCCGCTCCACCAGCCCGCGGTCCGGCACCCTGACGGATAGACGCTCCAGTGGCACCAGCCCGAATACGAGCGAAGGTCGGGCAGGGCGGAACGAGCCGGGGTCCCGCGCGAACAGGCACGCCGGGTCCGGTACCACCAGCCCTTCGTGAGGGCTGGAGAAGCCGGTGACAAGGAAGTTCAACCCACGGACGAGACCTGCGACCTCGAGGACGACGTCCTCGCCGCTTGCGGCCTTGCTGGCCAGCGTCACGAGGTCCGCCACGTAGCGGTAGCCCAGCAGGCGTCGCGACGCGAGGTCCCCACCACGGAGCACCCCGCTCGCCTCGAAGTAGATGCGCTGCCGCCACAAGACCTGGGCTGGCGCGTTGGTGTCGCCGTCGCCGGCAACTAGGGCGTCGAGGCCGTCGTCGACCTTCGTCGGATCCTCGCTCGTGCTCACGAGCTCCCCGAGGTGTTGGAACGTCATCGTGCCCTGCTTCGTCCGGACCCGGTCCAACGGAGATCGGCTCCCAGCGAGGGCTTGGCTGCGTCGGCCATCATCTTCGGTGACCGCGGGGTCGCCCGCGAGCATGCGAACCCGGTCGGGCGCCCCTGTCGTGTCTCGGAGCCAGCCGTCAATTTCCAGGTCGCTAACGTATCCGAGCAGCGCCGTTAGCATCCCCGACATCAGCGGAGACCGTTCGATGGCGTCGGGGGCAAGCCCGCCGCCGACGATGCGGGTGAAGTAGCCGTCGGTGGCTGTAAACGCGGCCCTGTCTTGGTCACGGGTCGAGGTCTTGACGTGCCTACAGGTCCGGTCCCCGACTATGGCCCAGGACAACACCGACAAGACCTCGCGGATCGTGGGCACCGCCTCGCCGGCGCCCAGGCGCACTAGAGTGCGTAGCTGCTCGCGCACACGTGGGTCTCGAAGAGCCTCAGCGTTGCTGCGCATTGGGCAGCTGCCGAGGTCGAACGGGCAGCCGGCGCAGCCGGTCCATAGCTCTTCGCGGGTTAGGAAGTCCAGCAGGCCGTCCCACAGGCCCGGTGCGGTTGGGCGTTGGCGGTTGACGTTGACCACGACCAGTTTGCCGACCTCGGCGGCGCCGCTGCGAAGGGCCTCTTCTAGGGCCGTGGCCAGGTCCTGATGGTCGAGGCTGTCGAGCGCGTCGCGGAGAACCCCCTCGTTGGCGCAAACCAGGTGTTGGCCTGCCTCGGAGGCGACGCCGTCGAGTACCGTCTCGAGCGCGGCCTGCCGCGCCGTGTCGTCCGACAGGCCGGAGAGGTCCTTGATCACCCACCGGCCTGGTGCAACCTCGCATGGCTCGTCGCCCGGTGGCAGGGTGCCGCCGACGTCGCGGCAGTAGGACTCGGCGACGGCCGTCTTACCGGTCCCCGCGTTGCCGGTGAGCACGATCGCTCCGGCTTGCCCACTTTGGGCCCATGCGCTGACGTGCCGAGCCAAACGGGTGGGCACGTCCTCCCCGAGCGCTTCTGCGAGGTGCTGAAAGTGTTCGCGGTAAGCGCCGGCCTGGTCGGCGCTGAAGATGGACAGGGACCTTAGGGCGGCGACGGCAGGGAGTTCGTCCGACAGGTCTTCGGGGGCGGTCACTGGCCGGCAGCCCTCCTTTCGGCTAGGCGCTCAGGGTGTGATGCCGTTCCCGCGTTCCGGCGCGCGGCGGCCAGTTCGTCTGCCTTCCGTGGGGGTACGCCGGCGGCGAGTAGTACCTGGGTTAGGGCGCCGACGATCTCCTTCGCGGCCGGCGGCGGGACCGCGTTTCCGATCTGCCGGCGCACGCGAGCGTACGCAGAGGCACGGTTGCGGACCGGTCCGTGCTCGAAGACGAAGTCGTCGGGGAAGCCCTGCAGCCGAGCCTTCTCTCGGTTGCTCAGCCGCCGAGGCTCGGCATGGTGGTATCCGTGGGTGCCGCCGCCACCTCCGGAGATCATCGTGTACGCCGGCTTGTTGGGATCCAGACGGCGGTAGACGTGGCTGATCAGGCCCTTCACGGCAGAGGGGTGTCCTTGGGGAATGACTTCGTAGTTGGCGCCTGGCGGAATAAGCTTCAGCCGCTTGACCACCTCGGGGCTGTCGAGCCCGCGCTCGTGGTTCGGTGCGTCGTCCGGGATCGGGTCACGGTCTAGCGCGTCCGCGACCGTCCTGTGGTGGCCTGCGAAGGGCTCCGGGATCATTGGGGGCCGGATCCTCAGGTCGCGACGCACACCAATCACGATCAGGCGCTCGCGGTTCTGGGGGACGCCGAGGTCAGCCATATCGATCACCTGGGCCGACAGGTCGTACCGGACTCCGGGCGCCTCCCGAGGACTCGTAACGAAGCTCGACGGCGAACGCAGGGCGTGACGAACGAGAGTCCAGGCCGCCCCATGATTGGCAGACAGCAGGCCGGGGACGTTCTCCAGCACGAATGCCGCTGGACGCAGCGCATCCAGGAACCGAGCGACGTGGCGGAACAAGTTCCCTCGCGCTGTCTTGAGCCCGTCGTGGTTCCATAGCGTCGAGTAGTCCTGGCAGGGTGGCCCGGCAAGAAGGATGTCGCACGGCACGTCCGGCACCTCAAGATCGGCAATGTCCTCGGCCACGATGTAGCGCCCGAGGTTGCGCTTGTACGTCTCTACGGCCCACGGCTCGATGTCGTTAGCCCAGACCACCCTGACGCGCTTGGTCTGTTCCGCGCCCAAATCCATCCCGCCACTACCGGAAAACATTGAAACTGCAGCGTAGCGCCCAGCTACACGTGCCATTAGCGCTTGCCCCCCGCAATAGAAAACCACCTGCGACCCGCTTTGGTCCAATGACAGTAAGGAGTGCGCGAGCCTGCAGCGCGCAACAGGGTCATCCTGAGCATGGCCCGCACAATATCGGCAGCCTCCGACAAGAGACGGTCCGCGCAGCGCACTGCACGGCAAGGTTAAACGCGAGATCCCGGCAGATCAAAGGCACTCGTCACTTGATCTGCAAGTAGTTCTAAAATGGACTAAGCGGACCTAAATGTGCGTGGTAATCCCCGGAGTTGGGCCGAGCAGCACTGAAATCGTGCACTTTCGGCACCGCCTCACGGGCGCCCAGCGGCTATGACCAGGGCGTTTGATCGGGGGACGCGCCGTGGCGAGTGGGCGAGGGAGGCGCCGCACGCCGGGGAGGCCGAATGCCTTGGTGCTGGCGCAAGCCGCGCGCGAGGAGCGGGTCGGTTCGTCGTCGCCCCCGAGCGGGGTCCTTGGCGGGACAGCTTGGCTTGAATCGACCTTGTCCCCTTTGCGCGACGATCCATCCACTTTGCAATCCATTTTGTCACTGATCTCTGCTAGCCGATCTTGGCTTCTGCCTACTGACCTTCGTGCGCGCGAAGGTCAAGAGCCATTGCCTCTCAATAACATTTGATCAAGGATTTGACGTGCGCTTTCTCTCGGACCGTGCTGGGCTGCGGAACGGCCGGACCCTCATGCCTCGGACGCGGGTGGACTTTCCATGCTCACATGGTCGGCCCAGGATGGGCCCGACTTCATGATCGATTTAAGCCGGGTGGCAAGTCACCTCGTTCCGACAGGCAGTCCGGCACAGGTGATCCGCTTCCTCTACTCATTTACCTTGTGCGCCGCATCGATTGACCCGGGTTCCGCAGTTCGTAGTCACACGTGTGCTGGAGTTTAGGGGTTGAGCTGGGCAAACGC
>NZ_JBAKHX010000107.1:0-21679 GCF_036906915.1 Micromonospora sp. CPCC 206061 | reverse complement strand
GACACTGCAACGCTGATAGATCGGATCGACCACAAGCGGCGGGCTCGGCACAACACCGAGCCCGCCCGCGTCACACGCCTGGCCGCGTGGCTCGAGCCGCCGCAAGGGCGGGTCAACGACGTGGCCGGCGTCGCCCGTAACGTCGCGGCGGCCCCGTCGACGCCCACACCGGCAACCGGCGCCTGGCGTAGCGAGCCGGTCGCCGCCACAACCACACCTGCGATCCCGGCGCGGGCAACGGCACCCACGGCCCGACCGGTCCGCCGATGTCGTTGCCGCGGTGCAACAGCCGGCGAAGTACCGCACCGCACAGCAGGCAACGGCCGTACTCGACCGTGACACCGCTGGGATGCGTGCAGAGCCGGTCGGCAGCGACCGGGCCGCCGCACCGCGCACACCGCGGATCAGTATCGCCGCCCATTGTCACCACGGTAGGGGCAGTGGCCTCAGACCGCACGGCGGCGCCGCTGCGGAGGTTGCGGACGGCAGGCCGCACGGTCGGGGGGATCAGTGCTTGGCGAACTGGACCCGGGTCGGCTGCACGACGTCTGGCTTCAGTCCGATCCCGTCGACAACCAGCCGTTCTCCGTAGATGTCGGTGATCCTGATCGCGCGGCCGCGCCAGGCCGGCGTGATGAGCCTCGAAGAAGGCGTGGAAGGCGTCGTCGCGCGGTGTCGCTATGGCCGCCTCCAGCTCCTCGACGGCCCGGCGGCCCCGGTGCCGCGGCCGGCGTACGGGAGGGTATCAACACGCCTGCGACGGCAGCGGGGCAGCGACGGGGTCCCGCTTCGCCGCCCGCGCTCCGCTCCTGGGCGGCGGCGCTAGGGCCGGCCGGCGGGGGTGCGGGCGAAGCGGCGCCTCGTCGACGCCAGCACGAGCGCGGCGACTACCAGAAGGGCCCCGGCAGCCAGCCATCGCCAGGTGCCGCCACCCTCGTCCGGGCGCCGCGGCGCAGCGGCGGCAGGGGCGGCAGGGGCGGACTGGGCGACCTTCGACTCCACCGTGGCCTCAGCCTTGCCGGGGTTCGGCTCGGGGGAGGTGACGAGGACGGTCCACCTGCCGGGCGTGAGCACCGCGCCGCTGGTGTAGAAGCCTTGCCCTTCGTTCGCCGGGTTGAGCTGCACGGGGCCGACCGCGCGCCCGCCCTCGCCGGTGGCGTTGAGCACGAGCCGCAGCACCCGGTCGTCCACGGGATGGCCGTCCTTGTACGTTGCCCGGACGGTCACGCCGGTGGCGCCGTCGCCCGCCACGTCGAGCACCACCGGACCGCTGTGCGCGGCCGCGGGCACCGCGGGCCACAGCGCCAGCAGGGATACGGCAGCCAGCGCGACCAGGAGCGTGCGGAGCCGTCCCATGTCACTTCCCCTCCGGTGCGCCGTCGGCGGTCAGCGCTCCCTGCCCCGGCGCGGCCGGCAGGAAGACGTGGGTGTGGCCGTTGCCGGCGTCGACGTTGAGCACGTCGAGCTGGGTCGCGGCGGTCGACCAGGTGGCGACCGCGATGTCCCGCTGGCGGCCAGCGAGCTCCAGCAGCGTCCCGCGGCCGGCCTGTGGTTGGGACAGCGCCGTCGCGTACGTGTCGACGGCGGCGTCGAGCGTGCGTACCGCCGCGGCCAGGCCGGAGCGGGCGATGTTGACGCCGGTGCCGCCGGACGGCGGGTTGGCGAAGTCCTCGACCGCCTTGCCGGTGGTCACCCGCCAGCCCTCCACATCGGACTGTCGCGCTGCCGGACCGGGCGGCTGGCCCACCGGGACCGACTTGGCCAGCCCTTCGAGCACGGGCACGAGGCTCTCCCGTACACGTCGGGCCAGCGACGTCAGCTCCACGATCTGCGCCGCGTCGCGTTCGGCCTCTTGGGCCCGGAGCGCCGCGACGCGGTCGTCGGCCGGCGAGGAGCCGTCAGCCGTCACCGCCCCGATGGGCCCGGCGAGCAAGGCCCCGAGCGCGAACGCGATCACCAGCGGAGCGAGGCGCCGGGCCGGTGGGGCAAGCGGCCGAGATCCCCGCCCAGCGGGCGGCCGGGGCCGAGTCTTGTTGCTCATCGCGAAGAGCCTCCCCAACGGATACGAGGAAATCGGTGGGGCCGGCCCCGCGCGGAGGCCGGCCCCACGCCAACTGTTAGAGCTTGCCGCCCTCGGGCACGCGGGTCGCGTCCCCGGCGAGGCGCCCGGTGCCGGCCAGCGACGCGCCGTCGTTGGCCTTACGGGCGGCCGCCGACGCCTGACCGCCCAACCGGACGATCATGGCGTTGGCGTCGCGGACCAGCACGCTGCGAACGTCCGCGTCGGTCACCAGTGCGGGGTCGGACGCCAAGCCGATGAACGCCTGCAGTTGCTGGATCGCCCGCTTGTCGTTGCCGGAGGCCTCGGAGACCCGAGCGGCCTCCAGCTTGCTGGACAGCTGCCGGTGTGCCTTGCCGGTCAGCTGGCCGGTCGCCTTGAACCGGTCGACGAGCCCTTGCATGTCCCGGAACGAGGTGGTGACGAAGAAGCGTACGTTCGTCGTCGTCTCGTTGCCGGCCTTGTCGGTGGCGGTCACGACCAGTTCGTGCAGGCCGAGCGTCAGGTCGTACATGACCTGGACCGTCCCGGACTGGTACGGCTTGCCGTCCAGCTTGCCGACCAGCGACTGGATGCCGGAGGTCGGGTCGACGGCCTGGAAGGTGACCCGCACGTCCTGGCTGTCGCCGTAGAGCTGGCCGTCGGCGAGGCCGGAGACGAGGACCGTCGGGGAGTCCCCGTCGATCCGCAGCACCGCCGATTTGAGTGTCTCGGCGTTGCCGGCCTTGTCCGTGGCCCGGTAGAGCAGCTCGTGCTCGCCGTTGCCCGTCACGTCGACCGGCTGGGTGTACGGCGTCCACGGGCCACCGTCGAGCGACCACTCGATCTTCTGGACACCGGAGCCGGCGTCGCTAGAGGTGAGCGTCACCGGCACCGCGCCCGCATGCCAGCCGGCATCGGAGGGCGGCGCGAACGTCGCCGTGGTCATCGGCGCTGTCGTGTCGATCTTCACCGGTGCGGACTTGGTCGCCTCGACGTTGCCGGCCTCGTCGACGGAGCGGAAGCGCACCTCGTGCGCCCCGTCCCCTGCGATCAGGATCGGTTCGGTGTAGGCGGTCCAGGTCGTGGCGGCGTCGAGCTGGTACTCGGTGCGGGCCACCCCGCTGCCACCCTCGTCGTCCGTGGCGGCCAGCGTGACCGTCGCGGGGCCGGTGTACCAGCCGCCGACCGCCGTGCCGCCCACCGTCGCCGCTGTCACCGGCGCGGTGTCGTCCACCGCCTCCGCACTGAGCCGGAAGTAGTCGAACGACACGGTCTTGCGGGCGGTCTGCGCCCCGCCGAGCGAGAACAGGCCCACGTTGGGTGTCGAGCCGACCGCCGCGTTGGTCAGCGGCTCGAGCGCCGTCCAGGTCTGCCCGTCCGCCGAGTACGACCCGGTGTAGACGTTGCCCTCCTTGGCCAGCCGCAGGTACCACACGGCCGAGGTCAGGTTGGTGGGACCGGGCTGCGGGTTCTGTATCGCGCCGCCGATCTCGCTGCGAAGCTCGATCCGCCGCGACACCGTCTGCCCGGGCGTGTTGTCCACGACGAAGTCGAACTTCAGGTAGTTGTCGTCGTCGGCGTACACGATGAGGCCGCCCTGCTGGTACTGCTCGTTCAGCAGGCTGCCGTCCACCTTAGTCTCCACGGTCCAGTCGCCGGATGGCGCCTCCTGGAGCATGAAGTTCGTCGGACCGGTGTTGCTGGTGCCGTAGATGTCGCCGTTCGGGACGTCGATGTGCAGCGACCCGCCCTGCACCCGGTACGCGGCCGGGTCCTCGCGGAGGATCGCGTCCCAGCGGCACTTGTCCAGGCTGACGCCGTCGAACTCGTCGGACGGCGTCACCGGTTCACCCGGCTCGTCCGGCGAGATCTGGAACCAGTCGAACGTCGCGTCGACGACCGGGGCGGTCGTGCCGCCCTTCAGGGCGTACAGGCCCACCTTCGGGTCGGTGATGCCGGCCAGCGCGGCCGTCCGGCCCACCGGGGTGAAGGTCTGGCCGTCGGCGGAGAACGCCGCGGTCAGGTTGGTGCCGTCACTGGTCAACCGCAGGAAGACCGTGTCCGATCCGGTCGGCGCGGCGGTGCTGTCGGCGGCCTCGTTGCGTGGCGCGCCGGCCGTCTCCCGGATGAACTCGATCCGGCGGCTGCCGGAGTAGAGCACGTCGAGCTTGGCGTAGTTGTCGTCGTCGCCGTACACGATGAGCCCGGCCTGCTGGTAGTCGGCCGTCGTGGCGAGGGTCACCTTCGTCGTGGCCTGCCAGGCGCCGTTCGGTGCCGGCTGGAGCACGATGTTGGTGGCGTCGTTGCCGGAGCCGTAAATGTCGCCCGCCGCGGTCGGCAGCGCCAGCGATCCGCCCTGTACGGAGTAGAGCTGGTTTTCGCGGACCACTGTGGACCATCGGGTCTTGTCCAGAGTGGTGCCGAGGAAGTCGTCCGAGCGCGCCCCGAAGCAGGACGTGTTCGGCGCGCTCACCTTGACCGTGGCGGTGGCGTACCCCTTGGCGCCCTTGCTGTCGGTCACGGTCAGCGTGGCGGTGAACGTACCCGGCGCGTTGTAGGTGTGCGTGGCGTCGAGGGTGCTCGCGGTGCCGCCGTCCCCGAAGTCCCAGGCGTACGTCAGCGGAGTGTTCCCCTCGGCGTCCGTTGCCGTGCCGGTGAACCGCACCGCGAGTGGCAGAGTGCCCGTGCTCGGCGTCGCCGTGACGCTCACTATCGGCGGCGCGTTGTCGGTCACGCCGCGGCCGAGGAAGTCGACCCAGTTCACGTTGAACAGACCACCGCCGCCGGTGTCGCCCGGGTTGTTGCGGGCCACGAAGTACAGCGGTCCACTCGCGGTGTTCGGCGCGGGCAGGTCGACGGAGATGTCGGTGTACGTCTGCCATCCCCCGGTCGCCGGCACGGTGGCGGTCAGCAGCAGCGGGCCGTCGACCGCGCCGGTGCGCACCTGGATCGTGCCGCCGTTTGCGCCGGAGGCGACGCGGAAGCGCAGGGTGTCGATGCCGGAGAGGCTGGTGGGCGCGAACGACCACCAGTCGCCGTCCTCGATGGACCCGATGTTCTGGAAACCGCCCGCGGTGTCGCCGGTGGTCTCCTTCTGCACTCCGGGGGCGCCGGTGCCCAGGCCGCCCGGTGCCTTGCCGGTGGCCGCGAAGTACTCGGCCTGCTTGTGCTTGGGGTGCAGCTGCTCGACTTCCCGGCCGGTCAGCGGGTTGGCGCCGCCGGAGCCGCCCTCGTCGGTGTAGGTGGCCTCGAAGATCGTGAACACGTTGGCTTCCGCCCCGTGTGAGGCCGCCAGCGCCGTATGCACGGTGCCTTCGCAACCGGTGTACGACTGCATCGGGTGGTTGTGCTCGTCATGGCCCAGGTAGACCTGGAGTGTCACCTTGTCGCAGTCGATCGTGCCGTCCTCGGGGTCGGTCACCTTCACCCGGTAGTTGACCTGGTCGCCCCAGTCGAAGAAGCCGCCGTTGGGCGGAAACTCGATGGTCACGGTCGGCGCGGTGTTGCCCACAGTCACCGGCACGTTCGCCACGGCGGTGCGGCCGTTGGGGTTGGTGACAGTCAGTTGGGCTGTGTAGTTGCCGGCCGTCGTGTACTGGTGTGTCGGGTTCGGCTGGTCCGAGGTGCCACCGTCGCCGAACGTCCACGCGTAGGTGAGTGCGCCACCGTCCGGGTCGCGGGAGCCCGCGCTGGAGAACCGCACGGTCAACGGTGGCTGGCCCGAGGTCGGCTCGGCGGACGCGACGGCGATGGGGGCGCGGTTGGCCGCGATGTAGTCGATCCGGTAGACGCCGGAGTTGTCGTTGTTGCCACCGAAGCCGGTGCCCCACTCGATCATGTAGAGCGCGCCGTCGGGCCCGAACTCGAAGTCCATCGGCCGTAGGAACGTCATCCCGGCCAGGATCTGGTTGATGTCCACAAGGGACTTGGCGTCCTCGTCGAGCTGGAGCGTGTACATCTTGTTCTGGTTCCACTCGCCGAGCGTGGCCTTGCCGTCGAAGTACGCCGGCCACTTGCGATCCGAGGCGAGCCCCGCCTCGTACCGGTAGACCGGTCCGCCCATCGGCGCGCCGCCGCCCCCGATCTCGGGGAAGAGCGGGTTGCCGCTGTAGTCGTAGTCGATGGTCGAGGAGATCGCCGGCGGCAGGGTGGTCAGGCCCGTATTGTTGGGCGAGTTGTTCACCGGCGCGGCGCAGTTGAACTTCGGTCCGCTCGGGCCGGATGGGAACGTGTAGTCGTTGTAGGCGTAGTTCGCGCCGTGGCAGTACGGCCAGCCGTAGTTGCCGGGCGTCACCACGTTCCACTCGACCGTGCCCTCGGGCCCGCGGTCGGGGTTGGCCGCGTTGGCGTCGGGGCCGTAGTCGGCGACGTACAGCGTGTCGGTCCGCTTGTCGATGCCGATCCGGAACGGGTTGCGGAAGCCCATCGCGTAAATCTCCGGCCGGGTCTGCGCGGTGCCCTGCGGGAAGAGGTTGCCGGCCGGGATCGTGTACGTCCCGTCCTCCTCCGGGTGGATCCGGAGCACCTTGCCACGCAGGTCGTTGGTGTTGCCGGAGGTGCGCTGCGCGTCGTAATCCTGGCGTCCCGGTCGCTCGTCGATCGGGGTGAAGGAGCTCGACTCGAAGGGGTTGGTGTTGTCGCCCGTGGACAGGTAGAGGTTGCCGGCGCTGTCGAAGACCATGCTGCCGCCAGCGTGGCAGCAGGTGTTGCGCTGGGTGGGCACCTCCAGCACGACCTTCTCGGTGCTCAGCGCGATGGAGTCGCCCTGCGCGGTGAAGCGGGCCACCCGGTTGCGGGTGACGCCGTCGTTCGGTGCGTAGTAGAGATACACCCATCCGTTGGTGGCGAAGTCCGGGTCGAGCCGGATGCCCAGCAGGCCGTCCTCGTTGCCGGTGAAGACGTCCAGGTCGACTGCGGTGACCGTGGTGCGGGTGTCTGGCTTGACGATCTGTACCCGGCCGTCCCGCTCGATGTAGAAGACCCGCCCGTCCGGGGCGACGTCAAGCTCCATCGGGTTGCTGGTGTTGCTGTCCAGCGTCACCTTCTCGAAGCTGCTCGTCAGCGAGGCCGCGCAGTCGGCGTCGACGGCGCCGGCCGCGGTCTGGATGCCGCCCAGCAGGTGGGTCAGGAAGTTAGGTTCCGCGTACGACTCGTTGGTGTGCCCGCCCGCCGTGTACCAGGCTCGGCCGCCGTCGTAGTCGTGGCACCACGCGGTCGGGTGGTCGGCGCCCATCGCGCCGGCGCCTGGCGTGTAGCTGCGCTCGTCGAGGCTGGCCAGTACGTGCACGTCGGCGCGCGGGTTGGTCTGGAAGTTGTACCACTCGTCGAAGCGGGTCCACTTGGCCGGCAGGGGCGCGGTGGACGGATGCGCAGGGTCCTCGACCTTGACGGTTGCCGTCTGGTTGGCCGGGTGCGAGGCGAAGTACGCGCCGACCAGATCGCCGTACCAGGCCCAGCTGTATTCGGTGTCCGAGGCGGCGTGTATGCCCGCATAGCCGCCGCCGGTCCGGATGTACCGCTCGAACGCGGCCTGCTGGTCGGGATCGAGCACGTCGCCGGTGGTCGAGAGCCAGACCACCGCCGCGTACTTGGCCAGGTTGGCGTCGGTGAACGCGCCAGCGTCCTCGGTGGTGTCGACGGTGAAGCCGTTGTCCGCTCCGAGCTGCTCGATCGCCGCGATGCCCGCCGGGATCGAGTCGTGGCGGAAGCCAGCCGTCTTGGAGAAGACCAGGATCGAGAACGGCTCGGCCAGGGCCCGCGCCGCGGGCTGGGGTGCCGCCTGGGCCGGCGCGGGTCCGGCGACCAGCGTGGACGCGGCGGTGACGAGTGTGGCGGCGGCGAGAAAAAGGGCGCGTTTGACGCAGCCGCGGGGACCGCGGCTTCGGCGATTTGCTGGCACGAAGGAACTCCTCCGCTGGTGGGGACAGGCCAGAAACTCGCAGCGGCTCGCCGAAGACCGGTGCGCGTTGGGGTAGACACGGCACCGGCCCGCCGAGGCTGGCACCGCGTTTGCTATCGAACCTTAACGAATTAAGCCCAACCAAAGTCGTCGATGGCAAGTAACGTTCGGGTAACACGGCCAAGCCCCCCGCGCAACTCGGCGCGGAGAACGGCGCGGTGGACTTCACCGCCAACGCGACCGGCGCGATCTTTGCCTCCGCCATCACCCCGGAGAGGCAGAAGCTCGTCGTGGGCCAGCAGACCCCCGAGGGATACGTCAAGGCCGTCCAGACCGAGTACGAGAAGGAACTGTCCCGGTGACGACTGCCCCCGGCAGCGTGACAGCCCAGCGGGCCGGCCTCTCCGGGCCGGCCCGCCCGGTCCGCCCGGCGTCCGCGCCGTTCGGCCGGCGCCGGTGGCCCCGCCTCGCCCGATGGAGCGGCTGGCTGTGGGTGCTGCCCGCCCTGGTGATGTACGCCGTCTTCGTACTGCGGCCGCTGGCTCTGACGTTCCAGTACTCGCTCTACCACTGGAACGGCATCGGCGTGGCCCGCTGGGCCGGCCTGTCCAACTACGTCGGTCTTCACCGACCGCGACCTTCATCCCGCTGGTCGCGGCCGGCATCGCGTGGAGCTGGCTGCTGTCCTCCACGGGCCTGGTCAATCAGGTACTGCGCGGCATCGGCCTGGGTGGGCTGGCGCGCGCATGGCTCGGCGAGTTCGACACCGCCCTGCCTGCCGTCGGCCTCATCGGCGCGTGGGTCCTGCTGGGCCTGTGCACGATCCTGCTGATCACCGGCATGAGCAAGATCGACCCAGCGCTGTACGAGTCGGCCCGCCTCGACGGCGCCGGACCGATCCGCGAGTTCTTCGCCATCACGCTGCCCAGCCTGCGCCAGGAGATTGGCGTCTGCCTCACCGTCACCGTCATCGCGGCCCTGGCCAGCTTCGACATCGTCTACATCGCCACCGGCGGCGGCCCGGGCTTGCAGACCACCGTGCCCGGCCTGGAGATCTACCGGCTGGCCTTCGCCCAGCGCCAGGTCGGCCTCGCCTCCGCCCTCGGCGTCGTACTGATGGCGCTGGTACTCATCTGCGTGCTGCCCATCCAGCGGCTCACCCGGGAGGACAAGGGATGAACCTGACCCGCCGCGAACAGCTCACCGGCCGCGTCTTCCTGATCGCCCTGATCGCGGTAACGCTGCTGCCGTTTCTCAGCATGCTGTCGGCGGCCCTACAGCCGCGCGGCACCGTGCCTACCGGTCTGGCCTGGCCCACCGACCCGCAGTGGGGCAACTTCGTCGACGCGTTCAACGTCGCCAACATGGCGGCGCTCCTGCGCTCCAGCGTGCTCATCGTTGCCGGCGTCGTGCCCGTCTCGGTGCTGATCGCCACCATGGCCGGCTTCGGCCTCGGCCACCTGCGCGTACCCGGCGGCCGGTTCGTCTTCCTGCTATTCCTGCTCGGTCTCACCCTGCCGTTCGAGGCCGTGATCACGCCCATCTACTACCAGGTGCAGGAGCTGGGACTGCTCAACACCCGGTGGGCGATCATTCTGCCGCTGATCGGCCTCTACATGCCCTTCGCCGTCTTCTGGATGCGTGCCCACTTCGTCAACGTCCCGGGGGAACTCGCCGACGCCGCCCGCGTCGACGGCAGCAACACGTGGCAGCTGTTCTGGCGGGTACAGGTCCCCTGGCCCGGCCAGCGATCGCTTCCCTGACCATCCTGCTGTTCTGTGGACCTGGAACCAGTTCCTGCTCGCCATCGTGCTGGTCGACGACTCCAGCAAGCGCACCATGGCCGGGGTGCTGGGTGCCTTCCAGGGCTGACTCACGCAACCGGTGCCGCGGCGGGCATGATGTTGTGGAAAGCGATATCCCGACCGCCACCCGGAGGACTGATGGGCCGCGACAGAGTGACCCTGGCGGACGTGGCGCGCCGCGCGGGCCTGTCGAAGACGGCCGCGTCGATGGTCCTCAACGGCCGGGAGGGCACCCGGTTGTCGGCCGAGGCACACCAGCGCGTCTTCAAGGCCGCCGAGGAACTCGGCTACCGACCCAACATCGCCGCACGAAGCCTACGCACCCGCAAGACCGCCACCATCGCCTTCGTATCCGACATCGTCGCCACCACCCGCTTCGCCAGCGGGCTGATCCGCGGCGCGCTGGACGCCGCCCGCGAGCGCGACCACGTGCTGCTCATCGCCGAGACGCAGGGCGATGCCGCCTTCGAGCAGTTCGCGATCGAGGCGATGCTGGACCGCCAGGTCGACGGCGTCATCTACGCCGCGATGCAGTCCCGCCAGCTGACGGTGCCCCCGGCCCTGCTGACCGGCCCGGCGGTCCTGCTCAACGCGATCGGACCGGATGATCTGCCCTGCGTGCTGCCGGACGACGAACAGGCCGGCCGGAGCGTCACCACGGCGCTGCTCCAGCAGGGCCATCACGACCGGATCGCCGTGATCGGCCGCAACAGGCTCAAGGAACGCAACGCCGAGGTCTCAATCGCCGCCGAGTCCCGCATGCGCGGCATCCGCGCCACGCTCGCCGAAGCGGGCAGGACAGTCTTCGCCGACGCCTTCTGCCAGGAGTGGTTGCCCGAGTTCGGATACCGTGCGATCCGTTCGCTGCTGCGTAGGCCGACCGGGCCCACCGCCGTCATCTGCATGAACGACCGGCTCGCGTTCGGCGCCTACCAGGCCATCGCCGACGCGGGGCTCAGTGTTCCGGGCGACATCTCGGTGGTCGCGTTCGACGACGACCCGATCGCGGCCTGGCTGCGGCCGGGCCTGACCACCGCCGCACTGCCACACGAGCAGATGGGGCGCCGAGCCGTCGAGCTGCTCCTGGATGGCCACACCGCCGTGCCATGCCTGGTGCCGATGCCTTTGCGCCGGCGCAAGTCCATCGCGCCGCCGCCGTGACCGACGCCGACTGTGTGTCGTTCCGTGCCGAGGACGGCCGGTATCTGCCACTCGTCGTGGCGGCTTGCGGCTGAGCCGGGACGAGGGCACCGAGCTGGTCCGCGGCGACACGACACATAACAAAGATCCGCAGGATCTCGCGCTTGCCATTCTTCTTGGTCGCAGAAAGTGTTATGGGAACCCGCTGTCGATAGTCCCGCGATCGAAAGCCGGGCTCAATGGAGATATCGAAGATTCCCTCTTGATGGAGCGAAAACAATCTGGCAATCTCCCAAGCATCGCCGCCTCCTTCGACGCGCGGATCGCCTCCGCGTGTCACTCGCCGTGCGAGTCCAGCTGCCTCAGCACCGCGCGGCTGGGCAGGACGAACACGCTCACACGCGCCATGGACGCGAGACCTACGGCGTCGCCGAGGGCGGCGGCGCCCTCCGTCGAGAACCCCTCGATCTCGGTGAGATCCAGGACGAGGAGGTGCGGTAGGCCGGTGAGCACGCTTCGGACCGCGAGCTCGAAGTCTTTGCCGGTGGTGCCGTCGAGGCGCCCGGAGGCGATCAGGTGGACAGCGTTCCCGCGTACCTCGACCCGACACGTCAGCAACGGCATTTAAAGAGTATATATACATCTATATCGGTTGAAAGGGGCGTAGTAGTTCCCGTCGCGCGGCCCACCTGGTGACTCTGGCCGGCCAGAACGACACGTTGATGACGCCGGTCGACGCCAGCAAGACGAGAATACTTTTCTGCGCACGTTGAATTACGTGAACGATGGCGCGATTGTAGGCTTATCGTGCTCTTGAGTCGTGGGTCTTGGGTCGCACCGGACGCCGCTGGAGACGTGCGAATCCAATCCGGGGGATGGAGGCAACGGCATAGCGGTGATAAATGATCAACGCGAGCCCGGTGCTAAGGCGACGCTCTTACACGAAAGCGCCCGTAGCCGTGTGACACGGCTGTTCGTTCCGGGTGGCAGTGTGGTCAGCAAGGAGCCGTGGGGTCCGGACGCGGACCAGCGCTTACGGCGCGAGCTAGAGATCCTGAGCCTGCTGTCTGGGCTTCCGGGTATCGTCCAGTTGGCGACCCCACCGGCGCGACCCGGCGCCATCCTGCTTGCGGATGTCGGTGGTATTTCGCTCGACCGGACGCCGACACCGTGGCCCCCCGCTGACTTGATCGCTCTTGCTCTGGGCCTGGCGCGGGCCATCGCGGGTATGCATCAGCGAGGCGTAATGCATACCGACATCAGTCCGGCGAACATCATCGTAAGCGGCCCGACACGGGTGCCTTGGCTGATCGATTTCGCTCTAGCCGCGACGTTTTCGCAGACGCGAGCCGAGCTGGCCCCGACCGAAATCGTTGGAACCTTGCCGTATCTGGCCCCTGAGCAGACCGGTCGGACCGGCCGCGCCGTGGACCAGCGCGCCGACCTGTACGCGGTGGGAGCCACGCTGTACGAGTTGGCGACAGGTAGCCCGCCGTTTGGAGCCGGCGATCCACTCCAACTCGTTCACGACCACCTCGCCCGCGTGCCGGCGCCGCCGGCGGAGGTGAATCCGGCCGTGCCGGCCGGCCTGTCCGAGATCATCATGCACCTCCTGGAGAAGGAACCGGACAACCGCTACCAAACCGCCGAAGGGTTGATCCACGACCTGGCGTGGGTCCGAGAGGGCACCGCCGAACGCATACACGTCGGCAAGCGAGATTTTCCCCTCCGGTTGCGCTCACCGTCGCGGACCATCGGGCGGGAGGACGAGATCGCGGCCCTGGGCGCGGCGTTCGTTGCGGCTCAAGCCGGCCGATGTCCTGGTGTGCTCGTCTCAGGCGCGCCGGGGGTGGGCAAAACCTCCTTGATCGAAGAGCTGCGACCCGTCGTGACGGCCAGCGGTGGTTGGTTCGTGTCCGGAAAGTTCGACCAGTATCGCCGGGACCTGGAGTTCGACGGCGTGCATCAGGCGTTCCGAGCGTTGGGCCGGCTGTTGCTCGCCTTGCCGGAGGAGGCGCTGGCCGAGACGCGCACGCGAATCCTGCGCGCGTTGGGGCACAGCGCGGGCCTGGCCACTGCGGTGACGCCCGAGCTGGCCACGCTGCTGCGCGTGCGACCTGACATGGGCGATCCGATGACGGCCCAGGCACGGGCGCAGCGCAACTCGCTCGAGATCTTGCGCGCCGTCGCCTCCCGCGAGCGGCCGGTGGTGCTCTTCGTCGACGACCTCCAGTGGGCTGGTCGCACCCCACTGGGCTTGGTCGACATGGTGCTGAGCGGGCAGGAGACGGTCGAGGGCCTGCTGCTGGTCAGTGCCCATCGGGAGGTCGACGCCAGCCAGCCCCTGGCCGCCATGATCTCTCGATGGCAGCGGGAGAGCACCGGACTGGTCCAGGTGCGCCTCGATGACCTGCCGGCCTCCGGCATAGCGGCGTTGGTAGCCGACGTGCTCCGGACGGAGGTTGACGAGGTCGACGAGCTCGCCGAGGCGCTTCTGCGGCGGACCAACGGCAACCCCTACGAGACGGTCGAGCTGCTCAACACGTTGCGCCGTGACGGCGTCCTGCGCCCGGCGGACAAGGGATGGGAATGGGACGCTGCCGCATTGCGACACAGCGGCGGAGCGTTGGACCTGCCCCACCTGTTGACAGCCCGGGTGGCCGCTCTGCCGCCCGAGACTCGCGATCTACTGGAGGTCATGGCCTGCCTCGGCGGCCGCGTCGAGGTCAGCCTGCTGCAGGCCGCCACCGGCCTGCCCGCGTCGTTGGTGGGGGAGCGGCTCGCCCCCGCGCTGGACGACGGACTGCTGGTAATGGAGCCCGGCCAGGAGGCGCTCCGTTTCCGGCACGACCGGGTCTGGGAAGGCGCACTGGAGTACCTGACCCCGGAGCGGCGGCGCGCGGTGCGGATGCGCCTCGCCGGGCGGCTGGCACTCCGGCCGGAGCTGTACGCCATCGCGGCACAGCAGTACCTGCACTTGGTCGACGCCGTGCGGGACCCTGGCGAGCGCCGCCGGGTGATCGGGCTCTTCCAGCGCGCGGCGGAACAGGCGCGGCTGGTGAGCAACTATCCCGCCATGCAGGGACTGCTGTCGGCGGCGGTGCGGTTGGCCGACAGCGGGGACGCGGCCCTGTTGATCGAGCTGCACACGGGTCGCCTGGAGGCGCTGTACGGCCTCGGGTGCCTGGACGAGGCCGACGAGGTGTACCAGATCATCGATGGGCTGGCCGCGGACCCGGTGCAGCGCACGGTGGCTACCGTGGTGCAGGTGGCCAGCCTGGCCAATCGGTCGCGCCCGGCGGAGGCCATCGCTCTCGGCATCGACATGTTGGGGCGACTGGGCGTCCCGATGCCGCCGGCGGAGCGGATGGCGGCCGAGGTCGACCGTGATCTCGACGCGCTGTACCTATGGTTGGACCGGGCCACTGAGGCCGATGATCTGGCCCGCCCCGAGATAACCGATCCGTCGCTGCTCGCCGCCGCCGCGCTGATCAACAGGATGCTGCCGCCGGCGTTCCAGAGCGACCCGGACGCGATGGTGTGGCTGGTGCTGCAGGCGGTGCGGATGTGGGCCGAGCACGGGCCCGCCCGCTCGCTGGTCGGTCCGGTCGCCCATCTGCCGTTCGGGACGACACGGCGGCGGCAGGACTACCGCACCGGGTACCGGCTGTTGCGACGCGTCCTCGCGGTGAGCGAGGCCCGTGGCTACGAGCCCGACACCGCCCAAGCTCGTTTCCTGTACGCCTTCATCGCCGGGCACTGGTTCGCGCCGCTCGAGGAGTGCGTCGCGCAGGCCCGGCGAGCGTGGGAAGGGCTTCTACAGGGCGGCGACGTGCAGAACGCGTGCTGGACCGCCAATGTCCTGGTGTACGCCTTGCTCGACTGCGCGCCCACACTGGACGCCTACGTCCCCGAGGTTGAGGCGGCGCTGGGCATCGCCAGGCGCACCGGAAACGACCACAGTGCCCAGCTGACCCAGCCGTACGCTTGGCTGCTGTCCACATTGCGCGGCACCCAGGCTGATGGGCTCGACGGCGATGCGGCACACGCGGGTCAGCCGGATGGCAATCCGACCGTGGCCAGCAATATCCACGTCATGCGCGCGCTCGCCGCCGCGCTGCTGGACGATCCGGTCCAACTGGAACGGCACTCGGAAGCGGCGACGGCGCTGCTTCCGTTCATCGAGAACCTCTACCTTTCGGTGGCGGCGTACCTGACGCGGGCGCTGTCCCTCGCCGGCCGGGTCCGGACGGCCGATCCGGGTTCGCGGGAGCACGCCTCGCTGCTGGCCGAGCTGGACTCCGTCGCCGCCTGGTGGGTGGCGCGAGCGGCCGATGCCCCCGCGAACTTCCAGCACCTGGCGAGTTTGGTGGAGGCCGAAAGGGCGTGGGCGACCGGCGACTTTCGCGCTGCCGTGTCGGCATTCGACGCCGCGCAGCGCGACGCCAGCGCCCGGCAGCGCCCCTGGCACCAGGCATTCATCGCCGAACGCGCCGCCCGCTTCCATCTCGCGCAGGGCCTCGAACATACCGGCCACCGGCTGCTCGCCGACGCCTGTCGCGCCTACTCGGACTGGGGCGCGGTCGCGAAGGTCAACCAACTCAGGCAGGCCAACCCAGACCTGATCGTTGCCGATGGCACCCGGATCCTGCCGGCGCTTGGATCGGGTGGCTATGCTCCGGCCCACCGCGCCAGCATCATGACGGGCACGATCGACTTGATCGGCATCCTGGCGGCCTCCCAGGCGTTGAGCTCCGAGACCACCCTCGACGGGCTGCGGCAACGAGTGGTCGACGTGCTATCGGCCATGACCGGCGCCACCGGCGTCCAGCTGTTGCTCTGGGATGCCGGCAACGACACGTGGCGCATGCCGGCAGGCGCCTCGGAGACCGCCACGATCTCCCTCGACGAGGCCGTCGAACGGCGACTGATCCCGCTCTCCGCGGTGCGATATGTCGAACGTACGCGCGAAGCCCTTCTCGTCGGCGATGCGGTGGCGGACGACCGCTTCGCCCGCGACCCGTATTTCCATGACCATGGATGCTGCTCCCTCCTGGTAGTCCCGATCGTCAACCGCGGCGTGCCGCAGGCGTTGCTGATGCTGGAGAACCGGCTGATCCGGGAAGCGTTCTCCATTGAGCGCCTTGACGGCCTCATGCTTATCGCCGGACAGCTCGCCGTCTCCTTGGACAACGCCCTGGTGTACGCGTCCCTGGAGCGCAAGGTGGCCGAACGCACCCGGCAGCTGGCCATCGCGAACGAGCGCCTCGAGCGGCTGAGCCTGACGGATCCACTTACCGGCCTAGCCAACCGGCGCCGCTTCGAGGAGGCGCTCAACACCGAATGGGATCGCGCCATCTGGGCCGGCAGCCCGCTGGCGCTGGCGATGGTGGACGTCGACCACTTCAAGCGCTACAACGACCACTATGGACACCCAGCCGGCGACGAATGCCTCCAACGCGTCGGGAGCCTGCTCAAGCGGCACAGTCCGGCCGGCCACCTGGTCGCTCGTTACGGCGGTGAGGAGTTCGCCATCATCATGCCCGACACCGGCGCCGGCCCCGCCGCTGAATTCGCCGAACACCTCCGTGCGGCCGTGCTCGCCCTGGCCGTGCCACACCCCATGGTCGCCGACCGCGTCGTCACCGCCAGTATCGGTGTCGCGGCCGCCATTCCGTCGCCCGGCACAACCGCCGACCAGCTGATCGAGCAGGCCGACGTCGAGCTGTACCGGGCCAAACGCGCCGGCCGCAACCGCGTCAAGGTCGCCGGACACGCCGCGGGATAGCGGGGCGTCAGCCCTCGACGGCGGGACCGGCCGGCTCGGCGACCGGTCGGTCGGTTTGTCCGGGGACTGGACTGGGGTCGTCCGGCAGGTTGTGCAGAGCCTCTTCGACCCCGATCAGGTGGTTCGCCATCCGCAAACGGGCCCGTTCTGGATCGCGCGCTTTGAGCGCTTTCCAGATCGCCAGATGCTCCTCGTGGGTGCGCCGGTCAGCGCCCTCTTCGTGCAGGCTGCGCCACAATCGGGCACGTACGGTGCGTCCCGCGAACGCGTCGATGAGCCCAGCCAGGACGGGGTTGCCGCTGTGTACGGCGATGATCCGGTGAAAGTGGATGTCGATCTCGATGACACGCTCGTGGTCCTGCGGCGTCTGATCGGCTATCCGGTTCACGTCGTCCAGCAGTTCCCGCGTCTCGGCCAGCGCCTCGTCGGTGATCCTGGACGCGGCCGACCAAGCGGCCTCGCACTCGAGTATCCGACGAACCGTGTGCACGTGCTGTGCGTTGCCTCGACCCTCCAGGTCGATGACGAAGCCCATGGGCGCCAGTAAGCGGGTCACGTCCAGCTTCGTGACGTAGGTCCCGTCGCCTTGGCGGGTGTTGACCACCCCAAGCAACGACAGTGCTGATATCCCTTCGCGTAGAGAACCCCGTGAGACGCCCAACGACTCGGCGAGTTCCTTCTCGACGGGCAGCCGATCCCCGGGTTTCAGTACTCCTTCGAGGATCATCCGCTTGATGCTGTCGATCACTTTGTCAGTGCGAGACATGCCACCCTCGTTGTTCAACGGCAGGTAGGGGCGGAACGGGGCGCCGAGCCGTCGTCCGGACGGGTGTTGACGCGGCGGGCACACCACTGGGGACGGTCGCGGCCACGGTCGCTGGGACCCGGCCCTGATACATCGGATCTATACCGTGTCTGTCCGTGGTGCTCTCCACGTCGTCGGGGCCGCGCGAGGGCGGCGGTCGTAGCTTACTAGAGACGCGGGCCCCGGGCGGGAAGCGACCGCGCCCTCATCGGGCGCCCTGACAGGGATGTATTGACTACCTCCTATCGCTCAATCTAACGTATGACGTCTGACGAATATCGATAACGCACGCGCGATGAGGAACCTGGCCATGCGACAGACAATGCGCAACATTATCGGCGTCGCGGCGACGGCGTTGGTGATCCTGGCTTGCACCAACAACTCGCCAGCGAGTGCTGCGGACGCGCCGTACGACGTGCTGGTGTTCTCCAAGACCGCCGGCTTCCGGCACGACTCGATCCCGGCCGGCATCCAGATGATCCGAGACTTGGGCGGGACCAACAACTTCACGGTGACCGCGACCGAGGACTCGAACCAGTTCACCGCCACCAACCTGGCCCAGTTCGAGGCGGTGGTCTTCCTCAACACCACCGGTGACGTGCTGAACGCCACCCAGCAAACCGCTTTCGAGAGCTACATCCGGGGCGGCGGTGGGTACGTGGGCGTGCACTCGGCCTCGGACACCGAGTACGACTGGCCATTCTACGGCGATCTGGTCGGCGCGTACTTCGCCTCGCACCCGGCCATCCAGCAGGCCACGATCCGGGTGGAGAACCGGGCGCACGCGGCGACAGCCGGGCTGAGCCCTACGTGGGTGCGCACCGACGAGTGGTACAACTTCCGGAGTAACGTCCGGTCGTCGGCCCGCGTGCTGTCCACCTTGGACGAGTCGACCTACTCCGGCGGCACGATGGGCGCCGACCACCCGCACACCTGGTGCAAGGCCCTCCAGGGTGGACGCTCGTTCTACACCGGAAGCGGCCACACCCAGGCCAGCTACAACGAGGCGGGCTTCCGGTCGTTGGTGCTCGGCGGCATCAGGTACGCGGCCAACCGGACCAAGGCCGACTGCCGGCCGGAGACCGGCTACACCACGCTCTACAACGGCGCCACCACCGGTTGGTCGCAGGCCGGGCCCGGCGGATTCAACAACACCAACGGCACGCTGACGTCCACCGGTGGGCTGGGCATGCTCTGGTACAGCACCAAGGAGTTCCGCTCCTACTCGCTGAAGCTGGACTGGATGATGCCGGGCGACGACAACTCCGGCGTGCTCATCGGGTTCCCGGCGAGCAGCGACCCGAACTCGGCCATGAGCAACGGATACGAGGTGCAGATCGACGCCACCGACACCGCGGACCGGACCACCGGCGCGGTGTACGGCGTCAAGTCGGCGGACATCGCCGTTCGCGACGCCGCGCTCAACCCACCCGGCGAGTGGAACACCTACGAGCTCCTCGTGGAGGGGGAGCGGCTTCAGGTCTTCCTGAACGGCGTCAAGATCAACGATTTCACCAACACCGATCCGCTGCGGTCGTTGACCTCCGGTTACATCGGCATCCAGAACCACGGCACCGGTGACGACGTGTCGTTCCGCAACATCCGGATCAAAGAGTCGGGTGGCACCATGCCGCGGGTCGGCCCGATCACCGGCGTCTCCGGCAAGTGCGTCGACGTCAGCGGAGGCAGCTCGGCCGACGGCACGAAGATCCAGCTGTGGACCTGCCACGGCGGCGCAAGTCAGCAGTGGACGGTCAACGGGAGCACCCTGCGCGCGCTCAACAAGTGCCTGGGTATCGCCGGCGGCGGCACCGCCAACGGCAGCCTGGTGCAGCTGTCGACCTGCAACGGCACCGGCGGGCAGAACTGGAACCCGGGAGCGAACGGCTCTCTGGCCAACCCGCAGTCGGGCAAGTGCCTGGACGCCAACGGCGGCAGCTCCGCCGACGGGACCCAGCTGATCATCTGGAGCTGTCACGGCGGTACCAACCAGCGCTGGACCCTTCCGTAACGACACTGTTCGCCGCTTGGAGATATCACCATGGCAGAAACGACCAGAAGGAAACTCCTCACCGCCGTTGCGGTGGGAGCCGGGGCCGCGCTGTTGCCGGCGGGCTGGACCGCGTCGGCAAGGTCGGTGCGGTGACGCCGCCGCAGGTGCTCGCCGCGAACGACCTCGCCCTCTGGTACGACGAGCCAGCCGGCACCGACTGGCTTCGGGCGCTGCCGATTGGCAATGGTCGCTTGCGCGCATCTCTCACAGGACGCCTTCCACCGGCGCCAACCAGCGGTTCCAGCTCCAACGGGTCTATGACCTGTCCAGTCCAGCAGGACCACAAGTAGCGAGGTTGCATGATGTCGAACCACAGATCGGTCCTAGGATCGACCCTGGTCGCGGCGGTGCTCGTCCTAGCCATGGGCGGCGCGGCGCAAGGTAGCGCCGCCGGCGCGAACACCCCATCCACCGATTTCGTCACGGCCGCAGCGACTGCTGGGTGCGGTAAGGCCCCAACGCTGACAAGCGGTACGCACACGATCCAGAGCAGCGGCAAGAGCCGCTCGTTCATCCTGAGCATTCCCACCAACTACGACAACAACCGGCAACATCGGTTGATCTTCGGGTTTCATTGGTGGGGCGGCACCGCCGAGGCGGTCGCCTCCGGCGGAAGCGATGGGGACGTCTATGCCCACTATGGACTGCGGCGATTGGCGAACAACAGCGCGATCTTCGTCGCCCCCCAGGGCATCGGGAACGGCTGGGCCAACTCCGGCGGCGAGGACGTGACCTTCGTCGACGACATGATCAGACGGCTCGACAACGAGCTCTGCATCGACACGACGCAGCGGTTCTCCCTGGGCTTCAGCTACGGCGGCGCCATGAGCTACGCGCTCGCGTGCGCCCGGCCAACCGTGTTCCGTGCGGTCGCGGCCATAGCCGCACCCGGTCCGATCAGCGGCTGTAGCGGCGGCACCCAGCCCTTCGCGTACATGGGGATCCACGGCATCGGAGACAACATCGGTGCCGGACGAGCGCTGCGGGACAGGTTCGTCAGGAACAACGGCTGCACTCCCCAGAACCCACCAGAGCCGGCCGCGGGCAGTCGGACCCACATCACCACCACCTACTCGGGATGCCAGCAGGGGTACCCGGTCGTCTGGGCCGCCTTCGACGGTGGGCACCAGCAAGGTCCCGTGGACGGATGTGCCGGTTGTGAGAGCGGCGCCAGGAGCTGGGTCAAGGAAGAGGTGTGGAAGTTCTTCACGGGTGAGAACCCGAACCCCAACCCGAACCCGACCGGGTTCCGGCTGCGGAGCGAGTCAGCCGGCCGGTGCCTGGACGTCAACGGCGCCAGCTCGGCCAGCGGCGCCCAGATGATCATCTGGGACTGCCACACCAACGCCAACCAGCGGTTCAGCCAGAGCGGACATATCCTCCAGGTCATGGGCAAGTGTCTGGACGTGCCCGCCAACTCCGGGGCCGGCACCCGGGTGCGGATCTGGGACTGTAACGGTGGCGCCAATCAGCAGTGGAACCTCAACAGCAACGGCACGATCAGCAACGCCCAGAGCGGGTTGTGCCTGGACGTCAACGGCGCTGGCACCGCCAACGGCACCGCCGTGGTCGTCTGGGGTTGCCACACTGGCACCAACCAACGCTGGGCACGAGCGTAGCCTTCGCCCAAGGAAGGCGGCCCCCGAATCCGGACCCGCAGCAAGGGCGTCCGACGGCATCGCGGGTGTCGCAGGTGGTGGCTTCGCGTATGGAAGGTGAAGGCGGCCCCGGCATCGCCGGGGCCGCCTTCATTGGGCAGAGGCTACGCTCGTGCCCAGCGCTGGTTGGTGCCGCCGTGGCAGTTCCACACGATGACCGTGGAGCCGTTGGCGGTGCCGGCGCCGTTGACGTCCAGGCACAGGCCGGTCTGGGCGTTGCTGATCGTGCCGTTGCTGTTGAGGTTCCACTGCTGGTTGGCGCCGCCGTGGCAGTCCCAGATCTGCACCCGGGTGCCGGCTGCGGCGTTGGGCGCGACGTCCAGGCACTTGCCCATCACCTGTAGGGCGGCGCCGTTCTGGGTGAACTGCTGGTTGGTGTTGTTGTGGCAGTCCCAGATCTGCGCCTGTGCCCCGTTGGCCGAGGAAGCCCCGCTAATGTCCAGGCAACGACCGGACCCCTCGTTACGCAGCCGATTGCCCGTTGGATTCG
>NZ_JBAKHX010000106.1:0-21971 GCF_036906915.1 Micromonospora sp. CPCC 206061 | reverse complement strand
CGGCGCGGCGCGGCGCGGACGGCGCGGCGCGGACGGCGCGGCGCGGACGGCGCGGTTAGGGGTCGCGGTCGTCGCCGTGTTCGGAGAACCAGCGGGCCAGGCGGCCGCGGCGGCTTACGGCTCGCAGGCGGCGTTCGGCAGCGTCCCGTACCTGGGCGGTCGCCACGATCAGGAGGCTGTCGCGCACCTTGAGGCGGGTGTCGGGGCCGGGCACGAAGCCGGTCCCGTCGCGCAGTACCAAGGTCACGGCGGCACCGACCGGCAGCCGCAGCTCGTCGACGTGTACACCGGCCAGGCGGGAGCCTTCGGGGATCTCGATCTGGAGCAGGTCGGCCTGCATCCGGTCGAGGGGCGCGGTCTCGACACTGAGCTCGGTGGCTTCGGCGGGGGCGGTCACGCCCAAGCGGCGGGCGAACGGCGCGAGCGTGCCGACCTGGAGCAGGGTGAAGATCACCACGAGCACGAAGACGGCGTCGAAGAGGCGGGACGCACCGGCGACCTCGGCGGAGAGAGGGATCGTTGCCAGCACGATCGGCACCGCGCCGCGCAACCCCGCCCACGAGAGGAACGCCTGGTCGCGCAGGCCGACCCGGAACGGCGCCGCCGCCAGGAACACCGCCAGCGGCCGTGCGAGGAAGAGCAGTGCGAGCCCCGCCACGATCGCCGGCAGCAGGGCGTCGTCGAGCCGGGCGGGCGTGACGAGCAGGCCGAGCATCACGAAGAGGCCGATCTGGGCCAGCCACGCCAGCCCGTCGGCGAACCCGAGGATGGCCTGGCGGTGCGGCAGCCGGGCGTTGCCGAGCACGACGCCGGCGACGTACACGGCGAGGAAGCCGGAGGCGTGGGCGACGGCGCCAGCGGCGTACGCCAGCACGGTGAGGCCGACCGCCGCGATCGGGTACAGCCCGGACGACGGCAGTGCCGCGTGCCGCAGCGTCCAGCGCCCGGCGACGCCGACGCCGTACCCGATGATCGCGCCCATCACGAGCTCGTAGGTGACGACGAGCACCTCGTACCACCAGGGGTGGCCGCCACCGACCGGCGTACTGGAGAGCAGCAGCACCACGAGCACGGCCGGCGCGTCGTTCATGCCGGACTCGGCCTCCAGTGTGGCCACCAGCCGGGGCGGCAACCGGAGCCGGCGCAGGGTGGCGAAGACGGCCGCCGCGTCGGTGGAGGAGAGCACCGCCCCGTACAGCAGCGCCAGCCGCCAGTCGAGACCAAGGGTGAGGTGCACGATGACGCCGACCACGGCGATGCTGACGAGTACGCCGACGATGGCCAGGCTGGCGGTGACGGGGAGGACCGGGCGGAGCTGGCCCCACCGGGCGGTGAGGCCGCCCTCCGCGATGATCACAATGAGCGCGCAGAACCCGAGCGTCCGCGTCAGATCGGCGTCTTCGAACTGGATGCCCAGCCCGGACTCCCCGATGGCGACACCGAGCGCCAGGTAGACGAGGAGGCTGGGAAGGCCGAGCCTGGTGGAGATCCGGACGGCACCGACGGCCACGAGCAGCACCGCTGCCCCGATGAGGAGCGCGACGTCGAGGCCGTCGGTCATCCAGTACCCCCTTCGCCGCGGATCATGGGGCGTCGCGAAGGGCGGTCACCCGGTCGTTGAGATCGGCTGGACCGTCGGCGTTGACGGCGAAGAGCTTGTCCCGGCTGGCCGCGCCGGCTTTCAGGCTGACGGCGCCGGGGCGTACCCCTAGCGCGTCGGCGAGTGCCCGGCGGGCCGCTTCGGTGGCCCGGCCGTCGACTGCCGGCGCGTGCACCGCGACGATCACGGCGGGCCCGTAGGGACCGTCGTGCCTGCCACCGACCCGGGCGCGCGAAGCGCCAGGTTTGACCCGTACCGGGACAGTGAGGCTACCCAAACCGGAATCCGGGTTCGGCGCCGTCGTGGTCAACCACGGCTCCTAGCTGGATCGGAGCGTGACCACCCATTGTGACCATGCCTCATTGTGCCGGCCGGCCACGGGCCGCGCGACGGTATGCACAGGCAACCCAGACCGGAATGCTGGTCGTTCGCCGTCGTTGGTCGCTACGGCTCCTAGCTTGACCCTCTAGACCCGGCGGGCGTCTGCGAGCAGCGCGCTATCTGGCTCGCAGCGGCCGCACGGGGTGAACCCCAGCTCGACCGCCTCGCCGACGGGCAGCGCTTCGCTCTCCCGGCCGAGCAGGTGCACGCACCCGGTCAGGTGGTAGCGCGGCCGCCCGTCGATCACGAGTACGTCGGCCGTCATCCGGGCCACCCGGGCGGCGTCGGCCGGGGAGACGTACTGCGGCGCGGGCTCGTCGGGCGGGTCCTCGTCGTCGACGACCTCCGCGGCGATCACGGGCTGCTGCTCTGTTACGCCGAGCCCGTGCGGCGGCGTGGGTGCCTCCACGGGCTGCGCGTAGGCGGGCTCCGCGAAAGGCGGGGCCGGCTGCTCGGCGAGCGCGACGGGCGAACCGCCCAGCGCGGGCGCCGAACGGGCCGGAGGGGTGAACACCGGACCGTCGCCACCGCCCAGCCGGCCGGCGCGCCGGCCAACTGGCTCCGTCATCCGCGTCTGGGTGGTGGCCGCACGGCGATGCTCCCACTCGTGCTCGTCCTCGTCGCCGGCACGCTTGCGCTCGTCGTCGCCGTAACCGGCGTCTGCCCGGGCGGCGGCTGCCTGGCGGGCACCCACGACCAGTGCGACCGCGGCGAGCAGGCTCCCCGCGATGGAGCTGATCAGCAGCGTGCTGGACCCGTTGGCCAGGCCGAGCACGAGCAGCGTGACAGCGACGAGGATGAGCAGCAGACTTCCGACAATCACGGCTCACCCCTCGTCGTTTCGACTGTTGAAGCCCCCGCTAGCGACCGCTTTCCAGGCCGCCGGACCGGCCCCCGCCGTACGAGCCGGCAAGGCCGGCCGTGGCGAGGCCACCGGAACCGCCCGCTGCCCGATTGCTGTCGGCGCGGGTCAGCTCCGCTTCGAGCCCCTGCCCGCGGCCGTCGAGGTCGCGGAGCTGACTCTCCAGGTACGCCTTCAGACGGGTGCGGTACTCGCGCTCGAACTGCTTGAGCTCCTCGATGTGCTTCTGCAGCGCGGTGCGCTTGGCGTCGAGGCCGCCCATGGCTTCCTGGTGCCGCTGCCGGGCGTCGCGCTCGAGGGCGTCGGCCTTGGCCCGCGCCTCGCGGGTGACCTCCTCCGCCTTCGACCGGGCGTCGGACAGCAGCTTGTCGGCTTCGCGACGGGCGTCGGCGACGTGGTCGTCGGCCGTGCGCTGGGCCATCATGAGGACCCGCAGAGCCTGCTGCTCGCCGTCGCCGCCCACCACGGGGCCGCCCTGCGAGCGCACCTGCTCAAGCTCGGCCTGCATGGCGCGGGCGGCCTGCTCAGCGGCGGCCTTGTCGCGCTGCACCCGGTCGAGCTGGGCCTTCATGTCGTTGAGCTCCGCGGCGAGTCGGGGGTCGGCGCCCGGGCCGGCTGGTGCGCCGCCTCGGCCTCCGCCACCGCGCTCGACCTGTGCACGGAGTTCGTTGTTCTCTTCGATCAGACGGGCGAGCTCGCGCTCAACCTCGTCAAGGAAGGCGTCGACCTCCTCCTCGTCGTACCCCCGCTTGCCGATCGGAGGTTTTTTGAAGGCGACGTTATGGACGTCGGCCGGGGTCAGCGGCATCGAAACTCCTCGGGTCAGTTGCGGCCGCGTAGCGGCTGGTCAACGGACGTTCACCCGATGATCAACCGCCGTACCACGAGTTCCATCAGCACGAACAGGATAACCAGCAGCACAAGGGAGGCTAGGTCGAAGCTGACAGTACCAATTCGCAGTGGTGGGATCACACGCCTCAACGCCTTGAGGGGTGGATCAGTGACGCTCCACACCGACTCAAGTGCGGCGGACGCTCCACGGCCCGGCTGCCAACGGCGCCCATACTGGAGCACCGCCCCCAGGACAAACCTGGCCAAAAGAGTCAAAAAGAAGACATAAAGCAGTAGATAGATGATCTGTAGAGTGATCGTCCACACGTCAGGCGCGTTCCCTCGGTCGGGTTAACTCATCGTGAAGAATCCGCCCTCAGCGATCTTCGCCTTGTCTTCCGCGGTGACCTGGACGTTGGCTGGCGAGAGCAGGAATACCCGGTTGGTCACCCGCTCGATCGTACCGCGCAGTCCGAACGCCAAGCCGGCCGCGAAATCGACCAATCGACGGGCATCCGACTCATCCATTTCGGTGAGGTTGATGATCACCGGAACGCCGTCGCGGAAGTGCTCACCGATCGTGCGCGCCTCACGGTACGTGGTCGGATGCAGCGTGGTGATCTGATACCGCTGGTCTTCGTCGGCCACGACCGCCCGCTCGCGCAGCTGCACCTGGGGTGCGAGCGCGAGGTTCTCTCGCGTCGGGTAAGCGACGGGGGCGGGCGGCTCCGGCGCGGCCGGGCGGGTGATCGAGCGCACGCTGGCCCGATCCTGCCGGTCGATCTCGGCCCGCTCCAGCTCGGCTCGGGATGCCTCGGCACGCGCCGACGGTCGGTCAGCGTGATCACCGCGGGCGGCGGTCAGCTCGCGCGCCAGCCGCGACCGGCTGCGCGGCAGTGCCGGCGGCTCGTCGATCTCCTCCTCGTCGTCGGCGTAGTCGTCGGCGTACCGGCTTTCGCGGTCGCGGTAGCTGGACTCGCGTTCGCGGTACCGACCCTTGTCGTAGCCGTCGTCGTAGGAACGGTCGTCGTCCTCCTCGACCAGACCGAGCCACACGCCTGCCTTGCGCAGAGCGCTCATGCGCTCACCTCCCTCCGCCGGGCGGCATGCCCCGACCCGCCCTGGCGTGCCCGCGCCGCACACGCGAACGTGCCGTCGTCGCGCACGCGAACCGGCCCGAGTCCCCCTGCACGGAACTTGAATAACACTGATGTAGTTCGGTGCCCGCCGCCAGGCTACCGCAGCTTGTCGCGTGTTCCGAGCACCGCGCTGCCGATGCGTACGTGTGTCGCGCCGTGGGCGATCGCCGCCTCAAGATCGCCGCTCATCCCCGCCGAGATCATGGTCGCCTCGGGATACCGGGCCCGTAGATCCGCCGAGACCTCCGCGAGCGCCGCGAACGCCGCGTCGGGCGCCCAGTCCATCGGCGCCACGGCCATCACCCCGGCCAGCCGCAACGCGGGCGCCGCGGCCACGGCCGCCGCCACCCGCTCAAGATCACGATCCGCATCGCCCCCGCGCACAGCGCCGCCACGCGCCGGATCGCCGTCGACACTCACTTGCACGAGTACGGAAAGGGCTCGCTCCCGATGCCGCTGCGCCGCACCAGCGAGCGTCTCGGCCAGCCGCACGCCGTCGACCGAGTGCACCACGTCCGCGTACGTCACCACGGACCGGCACTTGTTGCGCTGGAGCTGCCCGACGAAGTGCCATCGCATCGGCGCCGACACCGCGGCCGCCTTGGCTGCCGCCTCCTGGTCGCGGTTCTCCCCCACGTCGACCACGCCGAGCCCGGCCAGCAACTCGACGTCGCTGGCCGGGTACGTCTTGGTCACGACGACCAGGGTGACCCCGCCCGGATCACGCCCGGCGGCGTGGCAGGCCCGCTCTATGCGCGCCCGCACGCCCGCCAGGCCGGCTCGAACCTGGGCCTCTCGTTCCGGGGTGGACACTGGTGGCGATCAGGAGCCGTTCTTGAGGAAGTCCGGCACGTCGACGTCGTCGAACAGGACACGGCGGGCCGGTGGGGGCGGGGTCGGCGATACCGGCGGGGCGCTGGTCGGCAGCGGGGTGTCGATCCGCGGTGCCGCCTTGCGTGGAGGCTCGGCTGGCTTGTACGCCGGCGCGCCACCGTCGAACCCAGCAGCTATCACGGTGACGCGCACCTCGTCGCCGAGCGCGTCGTCGATGACCGCGCCGAAGATGATGTTGGCGTCCGGGTGCGCCGCGTCGGTGACCAGCTGGGCCGCGTCGTTGATCTCGAACAGGCCCAGGTCGGAGCCGCCCGCGATGGAGAGCAGCACGCCGCGCGCGCCGTCCATGCTCTGCTCCAGCAGCGGGCTGGAGATGGCCGCCTCGGCCGCCTCGACCGCCCGGCTGTCGCCCCGCGCACTGCCGATACCCATGAGCGCGCTGCCGGCACCGCTCATGACGCTCTTGACGTCGGCGAAGTCGAGGTTGATCAGGCCGGGCGTGGTGATCAGGTCGGTGATGCCCTGTACACCGGAGAGCAGCACCTGGTCGGCCTGCCGGAAGGCGTCCATCATGGAGATGCCGCGGTCACCGAGGGCGAGCAGCCGATCGTTCGGAATCACGATGAGCGTGTCGCACTGGTTGCGCAGTTCCTCGATGCCGGCCTCGGCCTGCACCTGCCGGCGCTTGCCCTCGAACGAGAAGGGCCGCGTGACCACGCCGATCGTCAGCGCGCCGAGCTTGCGGGCGATGTTGGCGACCACAGGCGCGCCACCGGTGCCGGTGCCGCCGCCCTCGCCGCAGGTCACGAAGACCATGTCGGCGCCCTTGAGCACCTCTTCGATCTCGTCGCGGTGGTCTTCGGCGGCGTTCTTGCCGACGTCCGGGTTGGCGCCGGCGCCAAGGCCCCTGGTCAGCTCCCGGCCGACGTCGAGCTTGACGTCAGCGTCGCTCATGAGGAGCGCCTGGGCGTCGGTGTTGATCGCGATGAACTCGACGCCCTTGAGCCCAACCTCGATCATGCGGTTGACGGCGTTGACACCTCCGCCACCGATGCCGACGACCTTGATGACCGCGAGGTAGTTGTGCGGTGGAGTCATCAGGCTGCCTTCCCTCCCGAGGTTGGTCCGTGCGTTTGAGCGAAGGCGTAACCCTCACCCTCTACTAGAGGCTTAGAGTTATGTCAACTACTGATCCTCCCGGGCAACGTAAGCGGAGGTTCCGCGTGATCCAAGGACCGGACACGGCGTGTCGCCCGTCTGCGAGATAAGACCTACTGGTGGCACCCCCAGCTCCGGGGCCTCGGCGAGCGCCAACAACGCCGTCAACTCCCACACCACGACCCGGTCACTCGCCGCGTACCGCGCCCGAAATGCCCCGCCCGCCCAGATCCGCTCGGCGGCCAGGCGGGCGGCCAGGCGCAGCACCCACCGGCGTACCGTCTCCGTCCCCGACTCCCAGCACGCGGCGTCGCGCCACACCCTGACGAAGACGGACCGCACCACCCGCGCGGCCTCACCACCGTCGGCGACCTGCCGCCGGACGATCAGCTCGACCTCGCCGAGCAGCGCGTCGTACAGCGCGGCGAACGCGACCGGATCGCCAGCGGCGGTCAACGAAACGAGCCCGCACAGCACGTCTTCAGTGGTCGGCGGGCGCCGGCGGGGCTGCACGTCGGTCAGTTTACAGTGAACACTTTCAATGCATCGTCACCGGACCGTCACCACGTCCGGCGCGCTCACGTCGATCGTGTCGCCCTTGCGGGCCAGCAGCGCGGTCGCCACCCGCGACTTGGTTTCGCTCTCGGTCGCGTCGCCCCAGACCACCGTGCGACCCTTGCGCAGCTCCAGCCGGATCCGGGCCGGACCCTCCACCACCACTGCCGCCAGCTCGGCGCGCAGCTCGGTGCTCAGCGCGGCCAGCACCCGCAGCGCCGACCGGGTCGCCGGGTCGTCGGGCCCCGGCGCCGGCACCTTGACCAGCGGCAGCCGCGACGGGCGCGACCGTACCGTGTGGAACGCCACCCCGTCCGCGTCGACCAGCACGAACTGCTTGCCCTGCGACACCACGGCCACCGGCGTCCGCTCGACCACCGCGACGACCACCGTGCCCGGCCAGTCCCGCGACACCACGACCTCACCGACCGGCGCGAGCGCGGCCACCCTGCCCCGTATCGCGCCGAGGTCGACGCTCGCGAGCGCCTCGCCCTGCGGCACCGCGGCGGTCACCCGCACCTGGTCCTCCGACAGGATCTCGGTACCCGTCACCCGGACGTCACGGACGCCGAACACCGCCGTGCCGTACACGATCCAGGCCGCCAGACCCGCGAGCACCAGCACGCCACCCACCGTGGCCCACGGCAGCGCGGCGCGGATGCGCCGCTGCCTGGCCCGCGCCATGAAACGCCGCACCGACGGCGGCACCGCGTCGCTGTGCGCGCGAACCAACCGCCAGCGCCGGGCCCGCCCGAGCCCGCGCCCGCCCGGCGCGGTCACCGCGCACCCCTGGCGGCGCTGGCTCGGGTCACCGCTGGGCCAGCGCCGCGAGCAGCTCGTCGCCCATGAGCGAGATCGGCGGAGCGCCCATCGTGACGACCACGTCGCCGGGGCGCGCCCGGCGCACGACCTCCGCGGGCACGTCCTCCCACGACGGCACGAAGACCTTACTTTCCGCCGGCAGGTCGACCGCCGCGGTCAGCGCGGCGCCGCCCTCGCCGGGATGCCGCACCTCGCCCGGCCCGAAGACCTCCAGCATCACCACCTCGTCGGCGATCGCCAGGGCCCGCGCCAAGTCGGCCTCGAGGTCGCGGGTGCGATACACCCGGTACGGCTGGAAAACCACGATAAGGCGGCCACCGGCGGCCACCTCGCGCAGCGTCTCCAGCGCGGCCGTCATCGAGGTCGGGTGATAGGCGTACTCGTCATAGACGGCCACGGCACCGGCGATGCCCTTGCGCTCGAACCGCCGGCGTACCCCGGGGAACGACTCGAGCGCCGCCGTGGCGGCCTCCAGCGGAAGGTCGAGGCGCAGCGCCGTGAGCACCGCCGCGGCACTGTTGAGCCCGAGGTGCCGCCCGGGAATCGGCAGCGTGATCTCGCCGAGCGACTTACCGTCCAATGTGGCGTGATACCGCACGCCGTGCACCGACGACCGGATCTCGGTGAGCCGAAGGTCGGCGTCCTCGGCCTCTCCGTACGTGTGCACCGCGCGCCCCTCGGCCCGCAGCACCTCGGCCATCGCCCGGGTGCCGGGGTTGTCGGCGCACGTCACCACGAACCCGCCCGGCTCGACCAGGCGCGCGAACTCCGCGAACGCCGCCGACAGGCCGGCCAGGTCGCCGTACGTGTTGAGGTGGTCGGCGTCAATGTTCGTGATGATCGCGACGAACGGCTTGTACAGCAGGAACGAGCGGTCGCTCTCGTCCGCCTCGACGACGAAGTACTCGCCGGTGCCGTGATGCCCGTTCGAGCCGGCCTCGGAGATCTCGCCACCGATCACAAAGGACGGATCCTGCCCCGCCCGCTGCAGGATCAGCGTGGCCATCGACGTCGTAGTGGTCTTGCCGTGCGTGCCGGCCACCGCGACCGCCCGCCGGCCGGCCATCGCCGCGGCGAGCGCCTCCGATCGGTGCAGCACGCGCAGCCCGCGCCGGCGGGCCTCGGCCAGCTCCAGGTGGTCCTGCGGGATCGCGGTGGAGTACACCACCGTGTCGACGCCGTCCAGATTGGACGCTGAGTGGCTCATGTGGACGGTGCCGCCGAGCGCACGCAGCCCCACCAGGGCCGGCCACTCGCGCAGCTCGCTGCCCGAAACCGGGATGCCGCGGGTCAGCAGCAGCCGGGCGAGGCCGCTCATCCCCACTCCACCGATGCCGATCAGGTGCACCGTGCCAAGGTCTTCGGCGGCGGTCACATCGCTCACTGTGCGGCCACCGCCTCGTACACGTAGTCCAGGAGCGCCTCGTCGCCGTCGCGGCGGCCATAGGCTGCCGCGGCGGCGCCCATCGCCGCCAGCCGCTGCGGGTCGCGTGCCAGCGGGATCACCATCCTCTCGATCCAGTCCGGACTCAGTTCCGAGTCGTCGACGAGCAGGCCACCGCCAGCTTCAACGACCGGGAGTGCGTTGCGCTTCTGTTCCTGGTTGCTGTGCGGGTACGGGACGTACACCGCGGGCAGGCCGATGGCGGCCACCTCCGCGCAGGTCATCGCGCCGCCGCGGCACAGCATCAGGTCGGCCGCCGCGTACCCCAGTTCCATCTCCGACAGGTACGGCAGCGTGACGTACGGGATGGGCAGGTCGCCCGGCACCGGCACCGGCTCGTTGCGCGCGCCGATCACGTGCAGCACCTGCACCCCGGCGGCGGCCAGCTCCTTGGCGGCGCCGGAGACGGCCAAGTTGATCGAGCGGGCGCCCTGCGAACCACCCGACACGAACACCACCGGCAGGTCGGGACGCAGCCCGAAATGCTTGCGCGCCTGCTCGCGCAGACCGACCCGGTCGAGGTGTGAGATCGAGGTGCGCAGCGGCACGCCCACCACCCGCGCGTTGCGCAGCACCTCCGCCTGGGCCGGCTGGTGCGGGAAGCCCGCCGCGACGAACTTCGTGAACTTCATGCCCATCCGGTTGGCGACACCCGGTGGCACGTTCACCTCGTGGATGACGATCGGCATCTCGCGGCGCCATGCCGCCAGGTACGCGGGCACCGAGACGTATCCGCCGAAGCCGACCACGACGTCGGCCTTGACCTCGTCGATGACCTTGCCCGCCGCGCGCGCCGACCGCCACATGCGGTCGGGGGTGCGGAGCAGGTTCATGTTGACGGAACGTGGAAGCTGGTAGGCCGGGATCTGCCGCAGGTCGTACCCAGCCGGCGGGATCAGCTCGTTCTCCAGCCCTTTCGGCGTGCCGACGCAGGTGATGCGTACGTCCGGGTCGTGACGGCGCAGGCAGTCCGCGAAGGCGAGCAAGGGATAGATGTGTCCTCCGGTCCCTCCTCCCGCCAGCAGGACCGACCGCAGCACACCCATCACCGTCTCCTCTCGCTCGCCACGCCCTGTGTGCCGGCCTTGGCCGACGTCGCGGCCGCCGCTTTGGCCGCTTTCGTGGCCTTCCGCGGCCCAGGGCTCGGCGGCAGCGGCGGCAACGGGGCCCAGAGTAGCCGTACCCACCGGGCGGGTGGTCGGGCGTTCAGGGCACGGGCCGCGTCGGGCTCCGCGCGGGCGAACGAGGCGAGCATGCCGACGGCGGCGAGCGTCACCACGAGCGCGCTCCCGCCGTCCGAGATGAACGGCAACGGCAGGCCGGTGATGGGCAGCAGCCCCACCACACCGCCGATGTTGATGACCGCCTGACTGATCAGCCAGGTGGTGACGGCGGCCGCGGCCAGCCGCCGGAACGGGTCGTCCACGCGCCGCGCGATCCGCAGCCCCGTGTACGCGAGCACGGCGAACAGCGCCAGCACGACGACGCAGCCCACCACGCCCAGCTCCTCCGCGACCACGGCGAAGATGAAGTCGTTGTGCTCGGCCGGCAGGTATCCCCACTTGAGGCTGCTCTTGCCAAGGCCCACGCCGAACCAGCCGCCGTGATCGATCGCGTACCGCGCCTGGAGCGCCTGGTAACAGGTGAACTGCTCGCAGTTTTCCGGCGGGTTGAAGAACGACGTGAGCCGGGCCAGCCGGTAGTTTTCCGCGCCCTCCTCGCCCGAGCCGCCACCGATCGAGGCCGCGGCCACCAGCAGGCCGATGCCCGCCAGCCCCAACGCCGACAGCGTGCCGAAGACCCGCAACCGCACCCCGGCCGCCCACAACATCCCCACCACCAGGGAGAGCAGGCAGAGCATGGTGCCGAGATCGTTGTACCCGACCAGCACGAACAGCAGCGCCACCACCGGGAACAGCGGGGTGGCAAGCTCACGCCACCAGCCCAACGCCTCACCCTTACGGGCCAGCAGATCGGCGCCCCACAGCACGAGGCCGAACTTGGCCAGCTCCGACGGCTGCACCTGGATCGGCCCGAGGTACAGCCAGAGCAGGTCGGCCTTGAGCGGGCCGAACTGCGGGTTCCCTTCCAGCCGCGCCAGCCGGGCGTACACCATGAGCAGGTCGAGGATCACGAGCAGCAGCAGCGCGGCGCCCAGGGTCGGCTTGCCGAGCGCCCGGAAGGTACGGGCTGGGAGGCGCTGGCACACCCAGAACGCCACGAGCCCGATCAGGGCGAAGAGCACCTGCTTGGTGATCATCGCGAAGGCGTTGCCGTTGCTGACGTACGCCTTCACGCTGGTCGCCGAGAAGACCATCGTGAGCCCGATCACCAGCAACAGCGCGGAACTGGAGATCAGCAGGTAGTAGGAGGCCAGGGGCCGCTGCAGCAGCCCTCGCAGGGCGGCCAGCGGCCCACCAATCTTCTCGTCCTCCCCCACGGCCCCATCATGGGCGCTGACACGCCCAGACCCACGCACGTCCCCGGGCGTGTCGCCTTTCCCCACCCGCCTAACCCTCCCACCCTCCCCGCCCGCGCGCCCCCTCCCGCCGATCAAGGGCAAACGCACGCGGTTCGATCTCTCTTCCACGTGCATTCGCCCTTGATCAACGCGAACGCCCTTGATCGGCGCTCGCCGCCGCCCCCACCACCACGCCCGATCCGCCCACCACGCCGGCCCCGCCCACCACACCGGCCGCGCCCGCGCCCCCTTCCGTCGATCGAGGGCAAACGCACGTGGTTGGATCTCTTTTCCACGTGCGTTTGCCCTTGATCGACGAAGATGGCCTTGATCGGCGGGCCGGCGTCGCGGAGAGGGCGCGGTTGCGCGCCGCGTCGTCTCAGCGGGCCGTGCCCGCGCTGTGCGCCGTGCCCGCGCTGTGCGCCGTGCCCGCGCTGTGCGCCGTGCCCGCGCTGTGCGCCGTGCCCGCGCTGTGCGCCGTGCCCGCGCTGTGCGCCGTGCCCGCGCTGTGCGCCGTGCCCGCGCTGTGCGCGGTGCCCGCGCTGTGCGCGGTGCCCGCGCTGTGCGGTGCCTGCGCCGTGCCGCGCGGCACAGATCAAGGGGAACCGCGCAGATCAAGGGCAAACGCACGTGGTTCGATCTCTCTTCCACGTGCATTCGCCCTTGATCGACACCAATGCCCTTGATCGGCGCTCGCCGCCGCCCCCACCACCACGCCCGGTCCGCCCCACGCCCAGCCCGCCCCGCCACACTCCCGCCGCGCTCCAAGCCCGGCGCGAGCCCGGCGCGAGCGGTGAAGTCGGCGCGCCCCGCGATCAAGGGCAATCGCACGGATCAAGGGCAAATGCACGTGGTTTGATCTCCAAACCACGTGCATTTGCCCTTGATCGACGGGGGAGACGGAGGAGAGGGGCGGCGCAGGCGGCGCGAGCGCGGCGCGGCTAGCCGACGGCCGTTAGGAATTCGCTGTAGAACAGGCCCAGGCCGATCGCCACGCCGATCCCGGCGATGATCCAGAAGCGGACGACGATGTTGACCTCGCTCCAGCCCGCCAGCTCGAAGTGATGCTGTAGCGGCGACATCCGGAACACCCGTTTACCCGTCGTCTTGAACGAGATGATCTGGATGACCACCGACATCGTGATGATGACGAAGAGCCCGCCGACTATCAGCAGCAGCAGCATCGTGCGGGACGCCATCGCCAGCCCACCGATCAGCCCGCCAAGCCCCAACGCTCCCGTATCACCCATGAAGATGCGAGCGGGTGAGGTGTTCCACCAGAGGAAGCCCACGCACGCCCCGGCCGCCGCGCCCGCGATCAGCGCGATCTCCAACGGGTCGCGGACGGCGTAGCAGTACGCGCCGCCGCGGCTGTAGTCGAGGTCGCCGCACCAGTGGCGGTACTGCCAGAAGGCGATCAGCCCGTAGGCGGCGAGCACCATCGTGGACGCCCCGGTGGCGAGGCCGTCGAGGCCGTCGGTGAGGTTGACGCCGTTGCTGGCCGCCATCACCACGAAGATGAAGATCATGACCGAGACGACCTTGCCGACGTTCAGCCATGAGATGTCGCGGATGAACGAGATCGTGGTGCTGCCGACCGTCTCGCCGTTGGTGCTCGGGAAGTAGAGCGCCACCACCCCGAACACGACACCGACCAGCCCCTGCCCGACGAGCTTGTACCGCCCGCTGAGGCCGCCGCTGTTGCGCCGCCGCACCTTCAGGTAGTCGTCGAGGAAACCGACCGCGCCGCAGAAGACGAACAGCCCCAGCAGCACCAGCGCGGTGATCGTCGGGCCGACCTGGGCGATCTGCTGCTCGGGGAGCGTGGTGAGGGCGACGTGGCCGGCGACGTACGCGATGACCGTGGCCAGGATGAACACGACGCCGCCCATCGTGGGCGTGCCCTTCTTGCCCTGGTGGGTGGCCGGGCCGACGGACCGGATGGGCTGGCCCGCCTTGAGCGCGGTGAAGACCTTGATGCCGATGGGCGTGCCGAACAGCGACACCAGGAACGCGACCGCCGCCGCGACGATCACCGCCCTCACGAAGAGGCCCCGGAAGGACGGAGGGCGTCGACCACGTCCCAGGTGCGGTACCGCGAGCCCTTCACCAGTACCACATCGCCGGGGCGCAGGTCCTGCCGCAACATTGCGACGGCCTCGCCCTGATCGGTTGCGAGCACCGATTCTCCTCCCCACGTACCGACCGCCGCCGCGCCGTCCTGGATGGACGATGCGTTCTCGCCGACCACGACCAGGCGGTCGACGCCCAGTTCCGCGGCCAGCCGGCCGACCTGCTCGTGGCCCTCCCGCTCGAACTCCCCCAACTCGGCCATGTACCCGAGCACCGCGACGGTGCGCCGCCCCGCAGCGAGCGACACCAGCGCGCGGAGGGCGGCCGAGGTGGAGGACGGGTTGGCGTTGTACGAGTCGTCGATGACCGTGACACCGTCGGCACGGTCGAAGACGTCCATCCGCCGGGCGGACACGAGCCGAAGCTCGGACAGCGCGACCGCCAGGTCTTGCAGGTCGAAGCCGAACGAAAGGGCGACCGCCGCGGCGAGCAGCGTGTTGCCCACCTGGTGCCGCCCGGCGATCGCCAGCCGCACCGGCGCGCTGCCCGACGGCGTGACCAGCGTGTACGCCGCGCGGCCAGCGTCCATGACCACATCGGCGGCGCGCACGGTGGCATCCGGGGACTCGCCGGCCAGTACGACGCGGGCGTCGGTCCGTGACGCCATGGCGCGTACTCGCGGGTCGTCGGCGTTGAGGACCGCGACACCGTCCGAGGGCAGCGCCTCGACGAGCTCGCCCTTGGCCACCGCGATCGCGTCGGCCGAGCCGAACTCACCGATGTGCGCCGTGCCCACGTTGATCACCACGCCGGTGTGCGGGCGGGCGATCTCGCTCAGGTACCGGATTTCGCCGCGACCGCGGGTGCCCATCTCCAGTACCAGGAAGCGGGTCTTCTCGTCGGCCTGCAGCACCGTGTACGGGTGGCCGAGCTCGTTGTTGAACGAGCCGGGCGGCGCCACCGTCGGGCCCAGCCGGGCGAGCAGCTGCGCGATCAGGTCTTTCGTCGTGGTCTTGCCGGAGGAGCCGGTCAGCCCCACGATGGTCAGCTCGGGCAGCCGCTCGACCGCCGCCCGCGCCAAGGCGGCCATCGCGTCGAGCTGGTCGCCGACGAGCACGTGCGGCACCGGTACGGGACGACTGGCCAGGACCGCGACGGCGCCGGCATCGACGGCGGCGGCCGCGTAGTCGTGGCCGTCTACCTTCTCGCCCGGAAAGGCCACGAAAAGCCCGCCCGCCGCCACCTTGCGCGAGTCGAACTCGACGCCGCCGGTGACGCGTACCCCCGGATCGGCACCGACCAGCTGGCCGCCCACCGCGGCGGCGACCTCCGCGAGCGTCATGGGGATCATGCGCCGGCCCCCGTCAAAGCCGCAGCCAACTCCACACGGTCGTCGAACGGCAGCACGTCGCCGCCCACCTCCTGGCCTCGCTCGTGTCCCTTACCCAGCACGGCGACCACGTCGCCGGGTGACGCCAGCCGCACGGCCTCGTCGATGGCGGCGCGGCGGCCGGCCACCTCGATGACCTTGGCAGCCGTGCGGGCGGCGCCCGCTAGCACCTCGCGGCGGATGGCCGCCGGGTCTTCGGTGCGGGGGTTGTCGTCGGTGACCACCACCAGGTCGGCGCCCCGGCCCGCGGCGGCGCCCATGAGTGGCCGCTTGCCGCGGTCGCGGTCGCCGCCCGCCCCGATCACGCAGATCAGCTGGCCGCCGCGCGCGGTGGCCAGCTGGCGCAGCGCGATCAGCGCCGCCACGATCGCGTCGGGCTTGTGCGCGTAGTCGACCACGCCGAGGACCGGTCCTGGCGAGTCGACCCGTTCCAGCCGGCCTGGTACGCCTGGGCAGGCGGCCACGCCCCGCGCGGCGGTGCCCGGTGCGACGCCCACCCCGTCGAGCATCGCTATCGCGAGCAGCGCGTTGGCGACGTTGTGGAGGCCGGGCAGCGCCACCCCGGCCTCGACGCGCACCTCCGGCCCGATCGCCGTGAAAACCTGCTTGTAGGCATCGCCGGAAACGTCGGCGGCGTGCCAGGTCGCGTCGGGGTTTCCGACGGCCGAGTACGTCACCGTGGTGGGCTTCATCAGCGGGTCCAGCGAGGGATCGTCCAGGTTGAGTACCTCCACCCGGCACCGCCCGTCAAAGAGCTTGGCCTTGGCGGCGAAGTAGTCGTCGATGTCGGTGTGGAAGTCCAGGTGGTCCAGGCCGAAGTTGGTGTAACCGCCGGCCGCGAACCGCACCCCGCCGACCCGGCCCATCGCCAGCGCGTGACTGGAGACCTCCATGACGACGGCGGTCACGCCGTGCTCGCGGGCCACGGCCAGCAGCGCGTGCAGGTCGGTGGCCTCGGGCGTGGTGCGCACACTCTCGACGACGAGGTCGCCGAGGCGGGTCTCCACGGTGCCGATCAGCCCGGTCACGTGGCCAGCGGCGCGCAGGCCGGACTCGAGGAGGTACGCCGTCGAGGTCTTGCCGGCGGTGCCGGTGATGCCGATGACCGGCATGTGCGCGGTCGGGTCGCCGTAGACGGCGGCGGCGAGCGTGCCGAGCACGGCGCGAGGGTCCGGCACGACGAGCGCGGGCAGTTCCGCTTTGGCGGCCGCGGGTGCCCCCGCCTTGTCGGTCAGCACCGCCACCGCGCCCGCGGCGGCGGCCGCCGGTACGAAGTCCCGGCCGTGCCGGCGAGCGCCCGGCAGCGCGGCGAACAGGTCACCGGGCCGGACCGCGTCGCTGGCGTGCGTGACGCCACTGACCAGCGGCCCGGGCGCGTCGCCGGCGGGCCGCGGGGCTGAGATCAGCTCCGCGAGCTCGGCGAACGCGCGGGGCGTCGCGGTGCGGGGGCGAAGATTGCCGGGCACGGCGCTAGACCCTACCCGTTGCCCGCCGGGCAGGCGCACAGCCACTCCCGTCAGGGGTACACGGTGAACTTGGGCGGCTTCGTGCTGGTGGCGGGCACCCGGTAGTGCGTCAGGGTGTACGCCATCATCTGGCTGAACGCCGGAGCCGCGACATCGCCGCCTTCGCCGGCCGGCACGTGGGCGAACACGGCGATCACGTACCGGGGATTCTCGACCGGCGCCATTCCCACGAACGACGCCACCGCCCCGGACACGTACTGCCCGTTCACCACCCGCGACCCGGTGCCCGTCTTGCCCGCCACCCGGTATCCGGGCACCGCCGCCTTGCGGCCGGTGGCCTCCGGCACCGTCACCACGGCCTCCAGCATCTGCCGCAGCGCCTTGGCGTTGTCGGCGCTGAGCACCTGCCGGGTCTGCGGCGCGGTGGCCGGCGTGCGCTCGCCGCCGGGCGCGATCGTCTCCCGCACCAGGTGGGGCTGCACCCAGACGCCGTCGTTGGCGATCGTGGCGTACGCGGCGGCCATCTGCAGCGGTGTCACGTCGACGCTGTGCCCGATCGGCACGGAGCCGGACGCCGAGCCGCTCCAGTCCTTGGGCTCCAGCACCCGCCCGGTCGCCTCGCCCGGCACGCCTTCGCCGGTCGCCGAGCCGAGCCCGAACTTCTTCTGGTACTCGACCAGCTTCTCGGCGCCCAGCTTGTCCGCGATGTGGATCGTGCCGATATTCGACGAGTACGCCAGGATGCCCGGGATCGTCATCAGCGTCGCCTTGTAGCCGGGCGGCGGGTGGGTGTCCGTGAACGGCTTCCCACCCCTCGTGATCCTCGGCTCGACGAGGATCGTCGAATCCGGCGTGATCGCACCCTCCTGGAGCGCCGCCCCGACCGTGATCGCCTTGTGCACCGAGCCCGGGTCGACCACGAAGCTGCTCGCCGCGTCGTCCCGGTCGGACGACTTGCTCTTCTTCCAGTCCGCGGCGTCGTACACCGGGTGGCTGGCCTGGGCCAGCACTTCACCGGTGCGCACGTCGAGCACCACGGCCGCCCCGGTGGTCGCCTTCACGCGCGCCATGTTCTCGGCGAGGATGTGCTGCACCGTGTACTGCAGGTCGCGGTCGATCGTGAGCTCCAGCGAGCTGCCCGGCTGCGCCTTGGTCTCCTTGCGGTACCCACCGGGGATCTCGGCGGCCAGGTTGCCGTTTCCGATCTCGTACACGCGCTTGCCGTTCACGCCCCGCAACAGCTCGTCGTAGCGCGCCTCGATCCCCTCCAGGCCGTTCAGGCCCTCGCCGGTGAAGCCGATGACGTTGGCGGCGAGGTCGTGCCCGGGCACCTCGCGGCGCTCGTCCCGCTTCACGATGATCTCGGGCAGTTCGAGCGCCTTGACCCGGTCGCCGGTGGCGATGTCGACGCCTCGCACCAGGTACTCGAACCGCGACGCCCCGCCGCCTGGCTGGGTGCGCTTGCGAAGCATCCCGACCAGCTCCGACTGCGGGATGCCGAGCAGCGGCGACAGCGCGGCTGCCGTCTTCGCCGGATCCTTGACCAGCTCGGGGTCGACGGCTACGTACCGCGCCTCGACGCTGTGGGCGAGTACGGCGCCGTTGCGGTCGTAGATGGCGCCGCGCGGCGCGGGCAGGTCGACGCGGGCAAGCCGATCGTCGAGCCCTTTCGCCGCGAACGTCGGCGAGTCGGTGAACTGCAACGCCACCAGACGGATGCCCACGGTGGCGAAGAGCGTTAGCGCCAGCACGGTGCCGACGCGGAGCCGGCGCCGGGAGTCGGCGAGCTTCGGCGGGCCCGGTGGGCGGCGCGGCTTGCCGCTCTTGACCGGCTTGGCCGACTTCGCGGGCCTGGTCGCGGGCTTGGTCGCGGGCCTGGCGGCCTTGGTGGCTGGCTTCGCCGCCTTGGTAGCGCCGGGTGTGCGGCCCGCCGTGCCGGCGCGGCCGCGCGGCGAATCCTCGCGGGGCGCGGCCTGGTCGCGGCCGGCACGCTGCGGGGTCCGCTTGCGCGGCGCCGGTACCCCGGCAGCCTCGTCTTCGCGCTCCTCCGGCTCCGCACCTCGGCGCTGCCGGCCGCCCCCCTCGACGACCTGCAACGCCGGCCGGAACGGGTCGGACGTGCGGCTGCTGCGCGGCGTACGGTCACGTACCGTGCGCCCACGTGGCGTGTACGCCCGCGCCTCGGAGATACCGGCGAACCCGTCACCGTCCCCATGGCCGGAACCGCGCCGGGGCTCCGTCGAACCCCGGCGCGGCTCTTCTGGCCGCTGCGGCATCGGCTACCGCCCCGCGCCCTGGCTGGTGATCGCCGGCTGGCCGTTCGCCGGCTGAGGCACGCCGGTGACCCGCCCGTCCGGCAGCCGGATCTGCGCCGGCGTACCCGGCACGAGGCCGAGCTTCTTCGCCGCCGCGATCAGCGTGCCCGGGTCTTCCGCCGTGGCGATCTCCTGCTCCAGCTGCTGCTCCCGGATGTCGAGTGCGTTCTGCGACTGCTGGAGCTTCTCCAGCCGGAACGCGTTCTCGTTGATCTTGGTGTTGACCAGCAGGATGCCGAGCACCCCGCCGACGACGACCACCAGGATCAGCGCGATGAACGGCGCCCGCGGCACGGACACCGGCAGTGGCGGCGCGACGCGCAGCCACGACTGGGTCCGGGCCGGCTGGCTCTCGCTCGGCTCCGGCTGAAGTGCGTTGTTGCCAATGATCTGGTGCTGCGCCGCGGTCCGGCCCCCCGACCGCGGTGCGTTGCGCTTGTTGACGCTCATGTCGCCTCCCCCTTGTCTTGCTTGTCCCCTTGGCGCGACGCGTATCCTCCGTCCTGTTTGGACTGTTGTGGTTGGCGTAACGGCGGAATCCGGCGGCGCGGCCGTTCGCGGGCGGCTCTGCCTCCTGACCGGTCGATTCCCGTAGACCCGTCGATACGCTCGGCGGCCCGCAACCGCACCGAGGCGGCGCGCGGGTTTGCTGCGACCTCTTCGTCGCTCGGCAGTTCGGCGCCGCGGGTGAGGAGCCGCAGCGTCGGACCGCTGCCCGGCAGTTCGACCGGCAGGTCGACCGGACCAGTACTGTGTGCCCGCGCAGCGAGCGCCCGCTTGGTGATCCGGTCCTCCAGCGAGTGGTAGGACAGCACCACCACGCGACCGCCCAGCGCGAGCGCATCGAGAGCCGCCGGCAGCGCTGACTCCAGCGCCGCCAGTTCCCCGTTGACCTCGATGCGCAACGCCTGGAACGAACGCTTCGCCGGGTGGCCACCGGTGCGCCGGGCGGCCGCCGGGATGGCGTCCCGCACGAGCGCGGCCAGCAGCGCTGACGAGGTGATGGGCGCCTTTGCCCGCTCCCGCGCGATCGCGCTGGCGATCCGCGCGGCGAACTTCTCCTCGCCGTACACCCGCAGCACCCGGGTCAGCTCCGGGACGCGGTACGTGTTGACGACCTCCTCGGCGGTGATCCCGCGGCTCTGGTCCATTCGCATGTCCAGCGGCGCGTCCTGCGCGTAGGCGAACCCGCGGTCGGGCGCGTCGAGCTGCAGTGACGAGACACCGAGGTCGAACAGCACGCCGTCGATCCGCTCGAAACCGAGTAGCGCCAGCACGTCCGGCAGCTCGTCGTAAACCGCGTGGACAAGGTGCGTGCGGTTCGCGTACGGTTCCAGCCGCGCCCGGGCGTGCGCCAGGGCCTCCTGGTCCCGGTCCAGTCCGATGAGGACGGTCCGAGGGTGTGCGGCCAGCACCGCCTCCGCGTGCCCGCCGAGGCCGAGCGTCGCGTCGACGTAGACGGTCGGCTCATGCTCGTCTTCACGGTTGAGCGCGGGCCCGAGCAGGCTGAGGCATCGGTCGAGCGCCACGGGTACATGCGTACCGCGAAGCTCCCCCATGTCGACCCCCAGACCCGCGTCGTCCCACATGCGCCCGGTGCCTGAAGCGCCGTACGCCGTACTGCCAGATCCCCATCCGCTCTTTCCCGCCCCCGCGGGATGGGTACGCCTGGCATCGGGGAAGAGATGCCAGGTGCGCGAGCGGCTGGAGATCTCGCAGTACGGCGACCACCGCTACAGTCCCCCGGGCAGCACCCCCTCCTCGATGTCGGCGAAGTCGTCTTCGCTCTCCGCGAGGTAGGTTTCCCACGCTTGCTTGTCCCAGATCTCCACCCGGCTGCTTGCCCCGATCACGACGAGTTCACGGCTGAGCCCGGCGTACTCCCGCAGGTGGCCCGGGATCGTCACCCGGCCCTGCTTGTCGGGCACCTCGTCATGGGCGCTCGCGAAGAACACCCGGCTGTATGCCCGAGCTGCCTTGTGGGTCATCGGCTGCTCGCGCAACTGGTCCGCTATGCGCTGGAACTCAGGCGTCGGAAAGACGTAGAGGCAGCGCTCCTGCCCTTTAGTGATCACGACACCTCCCGCCAGCTCATCTCGGAACTTCGCCGGAAGGATCAGCCGGCCCTTTTCGTCCAGGCGCGGGGTGTGTGTGCCGAGAAACATCCGGCCCACCCCCTTGCCTCTGCGCGGCTTTCGCGGAGCCGCTCATCCCCCGGGGCCGGCGCGGCCTCCCGGCCTCGCCATTGCGCCCCACTGTACTCCACTTCCCTCCACCCGCAACCGGAATGGGGGACAAACAGCGCAGGCCCGATTCGCAAAACCGCACGTCAGAAGGGGTGGAGCGGAGTGGAGGGCTATGCAGGCCGCCGAGCGTCTGCTATCAGACATGGCACGAACCCGGTACCCCAACTCGGACATACCGCCAGCGATCAGGACCCCTCCACCCGCGGAGTGGAGCAATGTGGAGACCCCTCCCCCACCCAGCGCCCCACTACCAGCCGCACGCCCCGCGCCCCGCCGGAGCGCCCGCCGGAGCGCCCGCCGGAGCGCCCGCCGGAGCGCCCCTTCTCCCGTCGATCAAGGGCAAACGCACGTGGTTCGATCTCTTTTCCACGTGCGTTTGCCCTTGATCGATGCA